>NZ_JCALDY010000005.1:0-268484 GCF_059813095.1 Mycobacterium sp. NGS22 | reverse complement strand
AATGAACGTGGCCAGCAGCTCGCGCAGCACGTCGGGATGAGTGGTGGTGAGTCGTTCGGCCAGCACGGTGGGCCAGTCGATATCGTGGGCAGTGGTCATCGCGGAGATTCCTTTGCTCGAGTGACTTTGGTCGGTCTCTCGAAGAATCACGCGATGACCTTCAATCATTCTGTTACGACACGCCGGACATCCTGATCAGGCCCGACTCGTACACCACCTTGGTGGACGCAACCCATTTGTCCTGCAGGTGTTGTCGGAGCAATGCAAGGACAAGCTTCCTGGCAGCCCCATATTTCCAGGGAAGGATGGGCGCTACCGGCCCCGCCCCAAGTCCTCGGGCGGATGGTTCAGCTTGCACACGTGCCAGCGTTCAGAACATCACCCCACACGACCTGCGGCACACGTGTGCGTCGCTCGCGGTATCTGCAGGCGTGAACGTTCTAGCTCTGCAGCGAAGCTTGGACACACCTCAGCAAAGGTCACTCTAAACACTTACGCGGACCTTTCGACGACGGCCTGGACGCTGTCGGCACAACACTAGATCGCCTTTACTCACGCCAAGACGTGGCCAGGGTGTGGCCACACGACCTTGTCGCTTACCATCGGCAAACCTCAACGTAGCAATCTAGCTGGGCGAATAGCGTCCCAGCTTTGGCGGTGGCGGAGGGATTTGAACCCTCGGACGGTTTTAGCCGTCACACGCTTTCGAGGCGTGCTCCTTAGGCCGCTCGGACACGCCACCGCCGAGCAGCTTACCGAACTAACCTCGTCTCACCCCAATCGCTGGCGGGCGAAGAACTCCTCGAGCGGCGCGGCACACTCCGCGGCGAGCACTCCCCCGCGCACCTCGGGACGGTGATTGAGCCGGCGATCGCGAACCACGTCCCACAGCGAACCCACCGCGCCGGTCTTCGGTTCCCACGCCCCGAACACCAGCCGGCCCACCCGGGCCAACACGAGCGCGCCGGCGCACATCGTGCACGGCTCGACGGTCACCGCCAGCGTCGCCCCCGAAAGCCGCCAGCCGTCGCCGAGCACCGCACACGCCGCGCGCAGGGCCAAGACTTCGGCGTGCGCGGTGGGATCGCCGAGTGCCTCGCGGGCATTGACGGCCTGCCCCAGCAAAGCCCCGTCAGCACCGACCACGACGGCGCCGACCGGAACATCGCGGGGCCCGGCCGTGCCCGCCACCGCCAGAGCGGCACGGATCAACGACTCGTCGGAATTCACCGACCCAAGCGGTCGATCACCGCCGACAGCTGCTCGGCAAAGCCCATCTCCCGCGCGATCCGCCCGAGTTGCTCGTCGGCGTACAGATCGGTCTCGTCGAGGATGACGCCCAGCACCGCCTCGGGCAGCCCGATGTCGGACAGCAAACCCAGGTCGCCCTCCTCGAACGGATCGGCGTCCTCGAGGTCCTCGGGGTCGATCTCGGCGTCCAGATTGTCCAGCACCTCGGCGGCGATGTCGTAGTCCAGCGCCGCGGTGGCATCCGAGAGCAGCAGCCGGGTGCCCGACGGCGCCGGCCGCACGATGACGAAGAACTCGTCGTCGACATCCAACAGCCCGAAGACGGCACCCGCGCTGCGCAACTCACGCAGCTCGGTCTCGGCTGCCGACAAACTGCTCAGCGACTTAGTACCCATCGCCGAACAGCGCCACCGTCCTTCTTCGCGCACGACCGCGACGCCGAAGCCGTCCGGAACGTCCGAGGACGGGCCTGCTGCTGAAGCCCGTTGTGCTCCCATGGCCGCCTACGCTAGTCCCTGACCTGGCCCGTGGCCAGACGAAGCCCGGTCCAGGCGCCCACCCACGCAACGGTCTGTGCCAACCTTGGACTTGTGACTAAGACACCGGTTTGTGTACTCGGCCTGGGTCTGATCGGGGGATCGATCGTGCGGGCCGCTGCCGGAGCCGGCCGCGAGGTTTTCGGTTACAACCGGTCGGTGGAGGGTGCCGCGGGTGCTCGCGCAGACGGGTTCGACGCCACCACCGACCTGCACGAGACCTTGACCCGTGCCGCGGCCAGCAACGCCTTGATCGTGCTGGCCGTGCCGATGCCGGCCCTGCCGATCATGCTCGCCCGCATCCGCGAATCGGCGCCCGACTGTCCGCTGACCGACGTCACCAGCGTCAAGACCGCCGTCCTGGAGGAGGTGGACAAAGCCGGGCTGCTGCGCAAGTTCGTGGGCGGTCACCCGATGACCGGCACCGCGCACTCGGGGTGGACGGCCGGGCACGGCGGGCTGTTCAACCGGGCACCCTGGGTGGTCAGCGTGGACGATCACGTCGACCCGGAGATCTGGTCGATGGTGACGACGTTGGCCCTGGACTGCGGCGCGGTCGTGGTGCCGGCCAAGTCCGACGAGCACGACGCCGCCGCGTCGGCCATCTCCCATCTGCCGCATCTGCTCGCCGAGGCGCTGGCCGTCACCGCCGCCGAAGTGCCGCTGGCCTTCGCGCTGGCAGCGGGTTCCTTCCGGGACGCCACCCGGGTCGCGGGCACCGCCCCGGACCTGGTGCGCGCGATGTGCGAGGCCAACACCAGCCAATTGGTGCCCGCCACCACTCGGATCATCGAATTGCTCAGCCGGGCCCGGGACTCGCTGGCGTCCAACGGATCGGTCGCCGACCTGGTCGACGAGGGGCACGCCGCCCGCACCCGCTACGAGAGCTTCCCGCGCTACGACATCGTCTCCGTCGTCGTCGGTGCGGAGAACTGGCGCCAGCAACTGGCTGCGGCCGGTCGGGCCGGCGGGGTGATCAGATCCGCTCTGCCAACCCTGGATAGTCCACGATGAACCCGTCGGCGTCGACCGTCACCGTGGTGTCGGCCACCGGCGACCGCAGCTTGATACCGTCCAGCCGGCCCTCACTGGTGTAGCTCACGGTCGCCGCGTCGACCGACATCTCCGGCACGTTGACGTAGACCATCGGCAGCGCGACCATGTCCGCCTTCTGATGGATGCCGAGGCGGCGGATCGGCAGCGCGTTGAAGAACGGGCTGAACACCAGGTCGACGTCGAAGGCACCGTTGTAACTCGCGCGCCGCTCGCCCTGGTGGTCGGTCACCAGCCACATGTTCTCCTCGTCGCGGGCGATGGCGAGCTGACGTTCCCGCTCGGCCAACGTGACGGTCAGCCCGAATCGCTTGGTGGCCCCGGACTCGTCGGTCTGCAGTTCGTAAAACGCGCCGAAGGCGGGGTTGGCGTCGCTGGCCGCGGCCACGATACGGCCGTTTGCCTTGATTCGCTTGCCGGAGAACTGAACTCGCACCGACTCCATGCGCGAGCAATCCTGGGCACGCCACGTCAGCATCGCCGGCGAGACACGCTGAGATGGGTCAGAGGGGGCTGCGTTCACACGTCTACCGTAGGACCTCTCGGGTGACCGCGACACGTTTGTCGGTAACTGCAAGGTCAATTCCGTGGCCAGGCCTGCTCAACCGCCCAGACCCGGGCGCCGAAGCCCACACCGCCGATGCCAGCAGTCCGTCCAGCAGCAGGGCCAACCCGGCCACCATCACCGCACCGACCAGCGCGATGTGGAACTGCCGTTCCTTGATCCCGTCGATGAGGTAGCGACCCAATCCGCCCAGGCTTGCGTAGGCGGCCACCGTCGCCGTGGCCACCACCTGCAACGTGGCACTGCGCAGCCCACCGAACATCAGCGGCAGCGCGTTGGGCACCTCCACCCGCAGCAGCACCTGCCGCTCGGTCATGCCCATCGCCCGCGCGGCGTCGACCACGAGCGGGTCCACGTTGGCAACACCGGCATAGGTGCCGGCCAGCAGCGACGGAACGCCCAGCAGCATCAGCGCCACGATCGGCGGGCCCAGACCCAGACCGAACATCAGCACCCCGAGCAGCAGTACGCCCAGGGTCGGCAGCGCTCGTAGCCCGTTGACCGCGCCCACCACCAGCACCTGACCGCGCCCGGTGTGCCCGATGACCAGCCCCAGCGGGATGGCGACGACCGCTGCCGCCGCCACCGCCAATGTGGTGTATTCCAGGTGTTCAAAGGTGCGGGCGGCCAGCCCGGTGGGTCCGGTCCAGTTGCTCGCCGTGGTCAGGAACGACAGCGCTTGTGCGACGAAGTTCATCGGGCGCCGCCCACGATCGGTGCCGGAATGCGCCGGCGGCGTTCCCACGGGGTCAGCACCCGCCCGACCACGCTGATCAGCGCGTCGATGGCCACCGCCAGCACGAACAAGGCGATGATTCCGGCCACGATCTGCTCGCTCTTGTTGGTCTGGAATCCCGTGGTGAACCAGGCGCCCAATCCACCGATGCCGATCACCGCGCCCACCGACACCATCGCGATGTTCGTCGCCACCACCACCCGCAGCCCGGCCACCAGGACCGGGATCGACAGCGGCAATTCGACTTTGAGCATCCGGGCGATCGGCGAATAACCGACCGCGATGGCCGCGTCCCGAACCGGCACCGGCACCGCGTCCAGCGCCTCCAATACCGCCCGCACCAGCAACGCGGTGGTGTAGGCGCTCAGCGCGACGACGACGTTGGCCTCGTCGAGGATCCGGGTGCCGATGATCATCGGCAGCACCACGAACAGCGCCAACGACGGGATGGTGAAGATGACGCTGGCGGTCGCGGTGGTCATCCGGCGCGGCAGCGGGGCGCGCTGCACCGCCAGGCCGAGCGGGATGGCGATCACCAGTCCGATCAGCACCGGGACCAGCGACAGCCGCAGATGGATCACGGTCAGCGCCCACGCGGTGTCCAGGTGTGTCAACAGGTAGCGCATCAGGGCCGCCTGCGGGATTCCACTTCGGCCAGCACATCGGCGGCCAGGACGCCGCCGACCGCCCGGTGCGCCTCGTCCACGGCGACACCCATCGACGACGGCGAGGACAGGGCCGCATCCAGCGCCTGGCTGAGGTTGCCGCCGAGGTGGAACACCGAACCGACCGCCGTCATGGTCTCCGAGAGCGGTCGCCCGTCGCGATGCCGACGCAGTCCGTCGCCGTCGATCCAACCTTGCGGAACCCCGTCGTCGACCACCAATGTCCAGCCGTCCCGAAGCTCGGCGTCGGGCAGGGCATGCAACGGAATTTGTGTGATGTCGTGCAGCGCCAGCCCGCCGGCGTCCAGAAGCTGCAACCAGCGGTAGCCGCGACCCAGGCCGATGAACCTGCCGACGAATTCGCTCGCCGGGCGTGACAGCAGCCGCGCGGGTTCGTCGTACTGCTGCAGCACTCCGCCCGGGCCGAACACCGCGACCCGGTCGGCGAGGCGCAGCGCCTCGTCGATGTCGTGGGTGACGAAGACGATGGTTTTGTGCAATTCGCTTTGCAGACGCAGCATTTCGTTCTGCAGCGTGTGCCGCACGACGGGGTCGACGGCGGAGAACGGCTCGTCCATCAACAGGATCGGTGGGTCGGCGGCCAGGGCGCGGGCCACCCCGACGCGCTGCTGTTCCCCGCCAGAGAGTTGCCCGGGGTAGCGGGTGGCGAGCTCAGGGTTCAGCCCGACGCGTTCGAGCACCTGGTAGGCGGCGGTGCGGGCGGCGCGCCGGGACTGGCCGTTGAGCACCGGCACGGTGGCGACGTTGTCGATCACCCGTTGGTGGGGCAGCAATCCCGCGTTCTGGATGACGTAGCCGATGCCGCGGCGCAGGCGCACCGCGTCGACGGTCGACACGTCGGCACCGTCGACGGTGATGGTGCCCGACGTCGGGTCGATCATCCGGTTGATCATGCGCAGCGCCGTGGTCTTGCCACAGCCGGACGAGCCGACGAACACCGTGAGCTTGCCGACGGGGATTTCGATGCTCAACCGGTCCACGGCCGTCGCGCCATCGCCGAACACCTTGCTGACGTTGTCGAAGGTGATCACGTCAGTGCCCGATCGGGTGATCGAAGCCGTTGTCCTGCAACCATTTCCGGGCGGCTTGGTCGGGATCGACGCCGCCGTTGCCGGATACCGCGGCGTTGAGTTCGGCCACGCCCTGCGTGGTCAGCTTCGCCGACACCGCGTCCAACACGTCTTTGAGTCGATCGGACTTCTTCTGCGAATTCACCAGCGGCACAATGTTGCCGGCCAGGAAGTTGTGCTCCGGATCCTCGAGCACCACCAGACGGTTCTGCAGCACGGCCGGGGAGGTGCTGAAGACGTTGGCCGCATCGACCCTTCCCTCCACCAGAGCCCGCACGGTCACCGGACCCCCGCCGTCGTCGACGGGCACGAAATTTCCCGGACTGATATCGAGCCCGTATTTCTGCTTGAGTCCGGGTAATCCGGCGGGGCGGGTGGCGAACGCCGACGGCGCTGCGAAGCGCACCTCGGCGGAGTGGGCGGCCAGGTCTTCGATGGTCTTGAGGTTCCAGTTCGCCGCTGTCGCAGCGGTGACGGTGACGGTGTCGGTGTCCGAGGCCGGTGACGGCGTCAGGATGGACAGATCGCCGGGCAACCGCCGGTAAAGCTGCAACTCGACAACGTCCAGCACCGTCGCCGTGGCATGGGGCTCGAAGTAGAGCAACAGATTGCCGATGTACTCCGGCACCAAGTCGACGGAATGATCCTTGAGCGCCGGGATGTAGGTCTCGCGGCTGCCGATCCCCAGCCGCCGCCCGACGTCGAAGCCGTTGGCTTGCAACGCTTGTGCGTAGATTTCAGCGACTATCATCGACTCGGGGAAATCGCCGGACCCCACCACGATCGACCGTGGGCCCCCGGCGCCGGACCCGAACGGATCGGGATTGCTGCATGCCGCGGCCAGGCAGACGGCTGCCACGGCGAGCGTCACGCGCCGCAGCAGTCTCACACGGCCGACACTATCTCCAGTTTTCCCGCGTGGTTTGGTTTCAATCGGTGCAGGAAGGGAGAAAGATATAACTATGAGCAGCAATCCCTCTGGCTCGCCGTCAACCGACAAGCCGTCGTCCGGCAAGACCCCGGCGCTGACCCCGGAAGAGCGGTCGCGTCCGCTCCCCAAGGACAGGGCGTCCACCTTCACCCGCGCCGGTGCGCTCTGGGGAGCGCTCACCGGTGGTTTCCTGGTCTTGATCCTGCTGTTGATCTTCATCACCCAGAACACCGAGTCGGCCTCGTTCGCGTTTCTCGGTTGGCGTTGGACCTTGCCGCTGGGGGTGGCCATGCTGGTCGCAGCCATCGGCGGCGGCCTGATCACCGTCGCGGTGGGCACCGCGCGCATGGTGCAGTTGCGCCGCGCGGCCAAGAAGAATCTGACGGCCGGGATCCGCTAGCTCAACCGCGCGATCTCCGCCAGCCCGCGGGAGATCAACGGCGCCACCACCTCGGGTGCGTCGTCGGAGGTGTCCTTGCCGTCGGCCTGCTCGGACATCCGCCGCCGGAAGTCGATACCCGCCGCGATGATGGCCAGCTTGAAGTACGCCAGCGCCATGTAGAACTCCCACTGACCGAGCGGCTGACCGGAGACCAGTGAGTAGCGGTCGGCCAGTTCGTCGGCCGACGGCAGCAGCGGCGACGTCCAGGCGGCCTGGGTGTCGATGATCAGGTCCAGCGCCGGGTCGCGGTAGACACACATCAGGGCGGCGTCGCTGATCGGATCGCCCAACGTGGAGAGCTCCCAGTCCACCACCGCGCGCACCGTCGTCGGGTCGTCGGCGTCCAGGATGGTGTTGTCGATGCGATAGTCGCCGTGCACGATCGAGGTGCGACTCTGCTGCGGAATGGCTTGTTGCAGAGCCGAATGCAAGCGCTTGACGTCGTCGTCGCGGCGGTCGTCGGACAGGCGCACCAGGTCCCACTGCGAGCCCCACCGGCGCACCTGACGCTCCAAGTAGCCGCTGGGTTTCCCGAAGTCGCCCAGTCCCACGGATTCCGGGTCGATGCTGTGCAGATCGACCAGCACCCGGATCAGCGCGTCGACGCAGCCGTCGATGGCGCGCCGGCCGAGCGACTCGAGTTGGCCCCGTCGGCGGACCACCTGACCGTCGATGAATTCGACGATCTGAAACGGACCGCCCAGCACCGAGTCGTCCTCACACAGGGCGATGGTGCGTGCCACCGGCACCGCGGTGTCCTGCAGCGCGGCCACCACTTTGTATTCGCGGCCCATGTCGTGCGCGGACGGCGTGAGTCCGTGCAGCGGCGGACGCCGGACCAGCCAGCTCGTCTCGTCGTCGTAGACCCGAAAGGTCAGATTGGAGCGGCCACCGGAGATGAACTCGCCGCGCAGTTCGCCCTCACGCGCGACGCCGAGTGGACGCAGATAACCGTCCAATGCGGCCAGGTCCAGGCCGTCGAGTCGGTCCACCGAAGTCACCGGACTTGTTTACCACGCACGCTAGAACCGTTGGTTTCGCGGCAGCAGGTCCCAGACGTGCTCGGTCGCGTTGACCGTCGCGACCGTCGCCTGGCCGGTCCGGGAGAACAGCAACCGCGTCACCGACGCGTAGTCGATCGGAAACGACAACAGCCGGGCCGTGCCCAGGATCTCGTGCAGCACGACGTTGATCACGCCGCCGTGACTGAAAGCGGCGATCGTCTCGTCGGGATCGGCCGCGCTCACCAGATCGTCGACCGCGGCGCGCACCCGCGCCCGAAACGCCTCCTCGTCCACCGCGCTGGGCAGATGCCCCTGCGACATCCGCGCCCATTCCTCGGGGAACTCGTTGCGGATCTGCTCGACCGGAATGTAGGAATGCAGGTCGCGGTCGTACTCGGCCAACCGGTCGTCGATCTCGACGGCCAGCCCGCGGGCCTCGGCGACGGGCTCGCCGGTTTGAACGGCGCGGCGTTGCGGGCTGCTGACCACCCGGGAGATCGGGAACCGGGCAAGCGCCTTGGGCAGTCGCGCGACCTGCGCAAATCCGGTCTCCGAGAGGTCGGGGTCGGAACCCTGGCCGTGTTCGCTGCGCAGCGGTAACGCATGCCGAACCAGGAGCAGTTGCATGGCTCAACCCTTACACGACAGCGGGTGGAGAATGCTATTCTCCGTCCAGAGATTGGAGTGTGCGGGATGGTGGCTGTGAGCGGAACCGGGCTGGATACCGCGCTGCTGGGCCGATGGCTGGACACCGCTGGGGCCCCCGGCAACGGCGCCGAGCCGGTGCTCGAGCAACTCGGCGGCGGCTCGCAGAACACGCTGTACCTGGTGCAGCGCGGAGCGGAGCGCATGGTGCTGCGGATGCCCGGCCCGCGCGCCGACGCGTCCCGCATCGACGGGCTGCTGCGCGAAATCCGGTTGGTGCGCGCGTTGTCCGGCACCGACGTGCCACACGCGGAGCTGATCGCCGCCGACGAGACCGGAGCGGTGCTGGGCATGCCGTTCTACGTGATGAGCGCGATCGAGGGCTGGAGCCCGATGGACGGCGGATGGCGGCCCCCGTTCGACACCGACCTGACGGCGCGGCGCGAACTGGCGTTCCAGCTCGTCGAGGGCGCCGCGCGGCTGGGCCGGGTGGACTGGCGCGCGCAGGGTCTGGACGGTTTCGGCCGCCCGGACGGCTTTCACGAGCGCCAGGTGGACCGGTGGCTGACGTTTCTCGACGCGTACAAGGTGCGAGAGCTGCCGGGGCTGGACGAGGCCTCGGACTGGTTGCGCCGCAATCGGCCGGCGCATTACACGCCGGGCATCATGCACGGCGACTACCAGTTCGCCAACGTGATGTTCGCGCACGGGGCGCCGGCCCGGCTGGCTGCGATCGTGGACTGGGAGATGACAACGGTCGGTGACCCCTTGCTGGACCTGGCGTGGGCGCTGCTGGGTTACGACGGGGACGAACCGCGGGTCGACGGATTCTATCTGGACATGCGGGGGATGCCGTCGCGCAGTGAACTGCTGGAGCATTACGAGACGATCAGCGGACTGTCCACCGAGAACATCGACTACTACCTGGTGCTGGCCAACTGGAAACTGGGCATCGTGCTGGAGAAGACCTACGCAACTGGCGTGCGGACCGGAAAAGTGGACCCGAAGATCCAGGACGCGTTCGGGGCGATGATCCCCCAGCTGATCGCCACTGCCGCCGAGCTGTCCCGGGGGCGATGAAATGGGTTACGCACAACAACTTTTCGATCTCACCGACCGGGTGGTGCTGATCACCGGCGGCAGCCGCGGCCTGGGCCGGGAGATGGCGTTCGGCGCGGCCCGTTGCGGCGCCGATGTGGTGATCGCCAGCCGCAACATGGACACCTGCGTGGCCGTCGCCAAGGACATCGAGTCCGAAACCGGCCGCACCGCTTTGCCCTATCAGGTGCACGTGGGCCGCTGGGATCAGCTCGACGGGTTGGTCGAGGCGACGTACGACGCGTTCGGCAAGGTCGACACGCTGATCAACAACGCGGGCATGTCGCCGCTGTACGACAAGCTGACCGACGTCACCGAGAAGTTGTTCGACTCGGTGCTCAACCTCAATCTCAAAGGGCCGTTCCGGCTTTCGGCTCTGGTCGGCGAGCGGATGGTGGCCGCGGGGAGTGGTTCGATCATCAACGTCAGCACCGCCGGCTCGCTGCGACCCACCCCCGACATCGTTCCCTACGCCTGCGCCAAGGCCGGGCTCAACGCGATGACCGAGGCGCTGGCCAAAGCGTTCGGGCCGACCGTGCGGGTCAACACGCTGATGGCCGGGCCGTTCCTGACCGACGTCAGCAAGGCCTGGAACCTCGACCAGGCCACCCGCAACCCGTTCGAGCATCTCTCACTCAAGCGCGCTGGCGATCCTGCCGAAATCGTCGGTGCCGCTTTGTTTCTGGCCTCGGACGCATCCAGTTTCACCACCGGCTCGATCGTGCGGGCCGATGGCGGTATCCCCTAACCCGAGGAGCATTCGTATGGCATGGGACTTTTCCACCGAGCCCGAGTTCGAACAGAAACTGCAGTGGGTCCGTGATTTCGTCCGCAACGAGGTCGAACCACTCGAAGTGCTGTTCCCCGGCTGCGAATTCCTGCCCCTGAACGACGAGCGTCGCCGCATCGTCGACCCGCTCAAACAACAGGTGCGCGACCAGGGTTTGTGGGCGCCGCATCTGGGTCCCGAGCTTGGCGGGCAGGGTTTCGGTGCGGTCAAACTCACGCTGATCAACGAGATCCTGGGCCGCAGCCCGTGGGCGCCGATCATCTTCGGCACCCAGGCTCCCGACACCGGCAACGCCGAGATCATCGCCCGCTTCGGCACCCAGGAGCAGAAGGACCGCTACCTGCAGGGCCTGCTCTCCGGGGAGATCTTCTCCTGCTTCTCCATGACCGAGCCGCAGGGCGGTGCCGACCCGCGGGTGTTCACCACCCGAGCGGTCCGCGACGGTGACGAGTGGGTGATCACTGGCCGGAAGTTCTTCTCCTCCAACGCATCCGTCGCCTCGTTCTTCATCGTGGTGGCGATCTCCGACCCCGACGTGCCCGTCCACTTCGGCGCGTCGACCTTCCTGATCCCGGCGGGCACACCGGGGCTGACCATCGAGGCCAACCACCACCTCGTCGGCTCGGACCCGCACGAACCGGGGCACTCCCTGGTCCGCTACGACGACGTGCGGGTCGGCGCCGACGCGCTGCTCGGTGAGGCGGGACAGGGCTTTTTGATCCTGCAAACCCGGCTGGCCGGCGGCCGGTTGCACCACGCGATGCGCTCGCTCGGGGTGGCCCACCGTGCCGTCGAGATGATGTCGCGCCGGGCGAAAAGCCGCTTCACGCAAGGCAGTTCGCTGGCCGACAAGCAGCTGGTGCAGGAGTTCATCGCCGACTCCTACACCGAGCTGACGCCGTTCCGGCTGACTGTGCTGCACGCGGCGTGGCTGATCGACAACGGCGACGAGCGCGCCGCCCGGGCCGAGATCGCCACCTGCAAGATCCTGGCCTCCCAGGTGCTCAAATCGATCGGGATGCGCGCGATCCAGGTCCACGGCGCGCTCGGGCTCAGCGACCAGTTGCCGCTGGTGAACGTGTTGCTCGGCGGCATCGCACTGGGGTTGGCCGACGGTCCGACCGAGGCGCACAAGGTGAACCTGGCCCGGATGCTGCTCAAGGGTTACGACGCCGAGGAAGGCGAGTGGCCCAGCGAGATGCTCGACGTACGCCGCGAGGCGGCGATGAAGAAGTACGCCGGTTTGGTCGATCGCGTTCCCGCCCTGCCTGATTCGCCATGACCAACCGGGTTGCGGCGGCAGTCGAGCGCGCGCTCGACGACCGGCAGCGCGGCGCCACCGAGGAGGTGGAGCGCATCCTGGCCGCAGCGGTGCGGGTGATGGAACGGGTGGCCCCCGAGCCGCCGCGGGTCACCGACATCGTCGCCGAGGCCGGTTCGTCGAATAAGGCGTTCTACCGGTACTTCGCCGGCAAGGACGACTTGATCCTGGCCGTGCTGGAGCGCGGTGTCGGAATCGTCGTGTCCTACCTGGAGCACCAGATGGCCAAGGAGTCCGATCCGCAGGACAGGGTGGCCCGCTGGATCGAGGGCACCTTGGCGCAGGTCGCTGATCCGCACCTGATCAGCATGAGCCGCGCGGCCGCCGGGCAGATGTCGAATTGGCTTGTCACGGACCGGGAGATGATGCGGCCGTTGCGGGATCTGCTCGTCGAGCCGGTCGCCGCACTGGGCAGCTCCGACGTCGATCGGGATGTCGAGGCCGTCTACGGTGGCACGGTGGCGATGATGCGGCGGTACGTGGGATCGTCCGATGGGCCGGGCCCGCTGGACATCGAGCATCTGGTGCGGTTCTGCTTGCGCGGGCTGGGAGTGGGTTGATGCGGGCGATTGTCTGCACTGCCTACGGTCCTCCGGAGGATCTGGTACTCGTCGATGTCGACGACCCGGTGCCGGCGCCGGGTCAGGTGCTGGTGCGGGTACACGCTGCGGCGGTGAATTTTCCGGACGTGTTGTTCGTGGCGGGTAAGTACCAGGTGAAGATCCCGCCGCCGTTCACACCGGGCAACGAGATCGCCGGCGAAGTCGTGGCCGTCGGTGACGGCGCCGCTTTCCAGGTGGGCCAGCGCGTATTCGGCACCACCTTCGGGGCCTTCGCCGAGCTGGCACTGCTGGATGCCGCCACCGGGGAGCCGATTCCCGACGGTGTCGACTTCGCTGCTGCCGCAGCGTTCGGCGTGACGTATCGGACCGCCTACCACGCGCTGCGGTCGGTAGCCCAAGTGGCAGAGGGTGATTGGGTTGTGGTGCTCGGGGCGGCCGGTGGCGTGGGACTGGCCGCCGTCGACTTGGCGGTGAGCATGGGCGCGCGGGTGCTGGCCGCGGCGTCCAGCCCGGAAAAGCTCGACCTGTGCCGGCAACGTGGCGCCGAAGCCGCCGTCGACTACGACAACGAGGACTTCAAGCTACGCATCCGCGAACTCACCGGTGACAGCGCGCGCGTGGTGCTCGACCCGGTGGGCGGGTCCTACGCGGAGCCGGCGCTGCGCGGTCTGGCCCGCGGCGGGATCTTCGTCACCCTGGGCTACGCCGCCGGTTCCATTCCGGCCATTCCGCTGAATCTGGTTATGCTGAAGGACATCACGATCCGCGGCATGGAAATTCGCACCTTCATGAGCGACTACCCGAAGCAGTGCACGCGGGACATCGCCGAGCTGTCGAAGTTGTTCGCGGACGGCAGGATACGGCCTCATATTGGCGCCCGCTTCCCGTTGGCCCAAACCGCCGCCGCGCTGCGCTATGTCGCCGACCGCAAAGTGCTCGGCAAGGTGATCATCGACGTCCCGTAACCCCGGCGAGCAGACGCAAAAGCCCCTCAATTCGGCACGAATTGGGGGCTTTTGCGTCTGCTCGCGCTCAAGGGGTGACGATGTTGAAGTTCGGGTCCGGATCGTCGAGCGCCCCGATCAACGACTGCAGCGCCGCCTGATCGCCGGATAACTCCAACCCGGGTGAGGTGAAGTCGCCGATCGCCACCAGCAGCAGCCGAGACTTGTTGGCCAGCTTGACAGTAACGGTCGCGGTGTCGGGATCTGCCGGTGTGCGGCGATGCACGAGCACGCCGTTGCGCAGGCTCAACCGGTAGTTGACATCCGCGTCGGTGAAGGTGACGTCGACGGAGAGGTCGAGATCCCAGCTGCGGGGGCCGTTCACCCGAATGGCCAGGCTGTCGAACACCTGATCCGGGGTCAACTGCGACAGCAGAGACGGCGAGGTGATCTGCGTCGCCGTGCCGAAATTGCCCACCCGCAGTTCGGTGGCGCCACTGACGAAGAAGTTTCGCCACGTCGCGTTCTCCGCGCCGTAGCCCAACTGTTCCAACGTATCGGCATAGAGCTCACGCGCCGCCGCGTGGTGCTCGTCGGTGAACATGGCGTGATCGAGTAGCGTTGCGGCCCAGCGGAAGTCGCCGGAATCGAATGCGGCCCGGGCAAGTTCGACGACTCGGTCAATGCCGCCGATGGCCTCGACGTAGCGCGGACCGAGGGCTTCGGGCGGGTGCGGCCACAACCGGCCCGGGTTGCCGTCGAACCAGCCCATGTAGCGCTGGTAGACCGCTTTCACGTTGTGGCTGACCGACCCGTAGTACCCGCGGGCATGCCACGCCTGGTCCAATGCCGGTGGCAGTTGGAACATTTCGGCGATCTCCGCCCCGGTATAGCCCTGATTCAGCAGCCGCAGCGTCTGGTCGTGCAGATACGCGTAGAGGTCTCGCTGCAGCGACAGGAATTCGACGATCCGGTCGTGGCCCCAGGTCGGCCAGTGGTGGGAGGCGAACACTACGTCGGCGCGATCGGCGAAACTGTCGATCGCTTCGGTGAGATAACCCGACCAGGCACGCGGATCGCGGACCAGTGCACCGCGCAGCGTCAGCAGGTTGTGCAGGTTGTGGGTGGCGTTCTCGGCCATGCACAGCGCGCGGAATCGCGGGAAATAGAAATGCATTTCGGCGGGCGCCTCGGTGCCGGGCGCCATCTGAAACTCGATCTCCACCCCGTCGATGGTGTGCGTCTCCCCTGTCGTCCGGATGTCGACGGTGGGCACGATCAACGCGACTTCACCTACCGATCCAGCCTGGCCCAGCCCACAACCGACCTGCCCCTGCGGCCCACGATCCAGCAACGAGCCGTACATATAGGACGCGCGGCGCGTCATCGCCGGCCCGGCATAGACGTTCTCCTGGACGGCGTGCGCGGTAAACCCTTCCGGCGCCAGCACCGCCACCTTTCCGGCATCCACGTCAGCCTGCGAGGTGACTCCGAGCACGCCACCGAAATGGTCACCGTGGCTATGGGTGTAGATCACCGCGACGACGGGACGCTCACCGCCGCGATGGGTCCGGTACAACTCCATCGCGGCCGCGGCTGTCTCGGTGGAGATCAGCGGGTCGATCACGATCACTCCGGTGTCGCCCTCGATGAAGCTGATGTTGGAGAGGTCCAGTCCGCGGACCTGGTAGATGCCCGGCACCACTTCGTACAGACCCTGTTTGGCCGCCAGCGTCGATTGCCGCCACAGGCTGGGGTGCACCGACGTGGGCGCCGGACCGTCCAGGAAGGCGTAGGCGTCGTTGTCCCACACCACCCGGCCGTCGGCTGCCTTGATCACGCACGGGGACAGCGCGGCTATGAAACCACGGTCGGCGTCGTCGAAATCCCTTGTGTCGTGCAGCGGTAGCGAGTGCTTGCCGTGCGCCGACTCGATGACTGCGGTAGGGGGCTTGTGGTCCATCGGTCCTACCTTTCCACCCTCGCGGGACGCCAGAAAGAGGAAAATCTTTTTCGTTCTGCCTAGCAATTCAGTCCACTTTCCGCGCATACTGCCGTGGCGGACCGCACTGAAGACGGGCCGTTTCATTGGGCAAAGGAGCACAGGTGAAGCGTGGACTGACGGTCGCGGTGGCCGGAGCGGCCATTCTGGTCGCGGGTGTTTCGGGTTGTTCGAGTGACAAGCCAAAGTCGAGCAGCAGCAGTTCTTCGTCGGCAGCCAGCGGAGGCGGCGGCGCTTCCGGCACCAAGGTCCTCATCGACGGCCAGGACCAGAACGTGACCGGGACGACGGTATGCACCAATGCGGGCGGCACCGTCAACATCGCGATCGGCGGCTCGGCCACCGGTATCGGCGCGGTGCTCTCCGACGCCAACCCTCCCGAGGTGAAGTCGGTCGCGCTCGGCAACGTCAACGGGGTTTCCCTCGGCTACGCCCCCGGGACACCTGACGCCAAGGCAGAGGCGACCAAGAACGGCAACTCCTACAAGATCAGCGGCACCGCCACCGGCGTGGACATGGCCAACCCCATGCAGCCGGTCAAGAAGTCGTTCGAGATCAACGTCACCTGCTCGGGCTGACGATCTGAGGCGAGGGCGCGGGCGGTTGCCGGCCGCTAAGAGACATTGCCGGGCAACCGCACCGCGAACTCGGTATGACCGGGCGAGCTGTTCACCGTGATCGTGCCGTTGTGGGCTCGGACGACGGCGGAGACGATCGCCAGGCCCAGCCCGGTGCTGCCGGCTTTACGTGAGCGCGAGCTGTCGCCGCGCACGAATCGCTCGAACACCTCCGTCTGCTGTGCCGCCGGGATCCCGGGGCCGTCGTCGATGACCTGTAGCAGGACGTGATTCGGCTCTGTGCTCAACCGGGTGGTGACAACGGTGCCGGCGCTGGTGTGGACGCGGGCGTTGGCAAGCAGATTGGCCAGCACCTGGTGCAACCGCGCGTCGTCACCCACCACCAGCACCGGTTCGGGGGGCAGGTCGAGTTCCCACTGGTGATCCGGTCCGGCGACGTGCGCATCACTGACAGCGTCGACCGCCAGACGCGACAGATCCACCGGTTCGCGCTCCAGCGGCCGGCCCGAGTCGAGCCGGGCCAACAACAGCAGGTCCTCGACCAGGCGGGTGATCCGCTCGGTCTCGGAGGCGACCCGGCTCATGGCGTGCTCCACGGCTGCGTGGTCGTCACCCATGCGCTGGGCGAGTTCGGTGTAGCCGCGGATCGCGGCCAGCGGGGTGCGCAGTTCGTGGCTGGCGTCGGCGACGAATTGGCGCACCCGGGTCTCGCTGGCCTGCCGCGTCGACAACGCTGCGGCGATGTGGTCGAGCATCCGGTTGAGCGCCGAACCGAGCTGGCCCACTTCGGTTTCGGGGTTGGCATCGGATTCGGGCACCCGCACCGGAAGTTCGACTTCACCGCGGTCCAGCGGCAGATCGACGACTTCGGTCGCGGTTTGTGCCACCCGCCGCAGCGGCGCCAATGCCCGCCGGATGATCACCGCGCCGGCGGTGGTCGCGGCCACCAGCGCCACGACGGTGACAATGCCGAAGATGACCAGCATCCGAAGTTCGGTGGCGTCGATATTGGACATGGACAGGCCGGTGACGATCACGTCGGCCCGATTGCGGCTCGGGGCCGCCACCACCCGGTAACGACCCAGGCCGTCGAGATTCAACGTCACCGGCGTACGGCTACCGGCGATCTGCTCCAGCTGCGCCTTGGCCGTCGGAGTCAGGGCGTCCCGGGCACCACTGCCGGTCAGATATCCCGCGTCCACCGTTTCGCCGTCGCTGACAACGGCGGCGACCATGCCCGCCGGTTGTCCCGGGGCATCGAGGAACCTAGGACCAGGACCGGTCTTGACATAGCGGGGTTCGTGGCGGCGCGACTCGGGGTACATCAGCGACGAGCGGTACGAGGTGCCGCTGAGTTGGCTGTCGAGTTGCGCCAGCAGATGATGTCGCAGCGCGAGTTCGGTGGCCACCGTGATCCCGACACAGACGATGGCCAGCACGGCGACCTGACCCACCAGCAGCCGCAGTCGCAGCGACCACTCGCGCGGCGGCCTAGCGCGCCGGCTTGAGGACATACCCCGCGCCGCGCAGCGTGTGGATCATCGGTTCGCGACCACTGTCGATCTTCTTGCGCAGGTAGGAGATGTAGAGCTCGACGATGTTGGACCGGCCGCCGAAGTCGTAACTCCATACCCGGTCCAGGATCTGCGCCTTGCTCAGCACCCGCTTGGCGTTTCGCATCATGAACCGCAGCAGCTCGAACTCGGTGGAGGTCAACGTAATCGGTTCGCCGGCGCGCGAGACTTCGTGGCTGTCTTCGTCGAGCACGAGATCCCCGACGACGAGTTGCGCGCCGCTGTCGACGGTGGTTACCCCGGTGCGTCGCAAGAGGGCACGCAACCGCAGCACCACCTCTTCGATGCTGAACGGTTTGGTGACGTAATCGTCTCCGCCGGCGGTCAATCCGGCGATGCGGTCCTCCACCGCGTCCTTGGCCGTGAGCAACAGCACCGGAAGGCGCGGATTGTCTTGCCGCAACTTCCGCAGGACGTCCAGGCCGCTCATGTCCGGCAGCATCACGTCGAGGACCACGACGTCGGGTCGTTCGGCGCGAGCGGTTGCGATGGCCGACGAACCATCGCCGGCGGTTGCGATATTCCAGCCCTCGTACCGCAGGGCCATCGAGACCATCTCGGCGAGCACGGGTTCGTCGTCGACCACGAGCACGGTGACCGGTTGACCGTCGGTGCGGCACATGACGACCCGCTCGACGGAGGTTCTGGGAGACGCCACGCGTTCCAGTATCCGCTCAGGCCGATAGGGCGAAGCTATGGCGTCACTGTGTGTCAGCTGTGAAACGACGCGGCGAAACTAGAAAGGTCGCGCGACCGCTGCTGCGATCACGCGACCGTTCTATCGACGAAGAAGTCAGTACCAGTTACGCCGTCCGGCCACCGGACGACCGACCGAGCCCAAGGCCCACATCACCGCGCCGATGACCAGCAAGACGACTCCGAGGACCGTCAGCACTTTCACGCTGAAGACAAATCCTAAGATGAGCAAGATTGCGCCGACGAGAATCATGACATTTCCTTTACAGAGCAGGGATGTGATCGATTGATTGCATCGCACTGGGTTCCGGCAAACGTGGCGTATGGCAATTCGTCACTTTTGGATTTACGCCCATGTAATTCAGCGGGCCTGCAATCACCGTTACCGCAACGGTTCCCGCTGAAGCACAACTGGTGGCCTCGCCTTTGAAGTATCCGCGCTGCCAGGTCGCGAGGACTCCGATGAGCAGCCACACCAGCACAATTGCACCGAGTATTCCGCGACCGCGCACCATAGTTACCTCCATTGATCCCGAAACCAATTTGACGTGTGATGAGCGTTGCCCGTCGGACCTGTGTCTAAACATGAATGGGGTCCGGCGGCGCACTAACCGAGTCGATCGGCGAGCCAGATCTGGGCGCGTCTTTTCGATGCGCGCGACAACCACGCGTCGGCCACCAACTCGCGCAATTCGGCGACGCCGATTTCACTCAACCGACTGCCCCGAACCAACACCGACGGATGCCCGTCGAAGCGGGGAGTGGTGAAAAACGGCGACCCGGGATCCTGTACCAGCGCGAGCTTGTCGCTCTCAGAGTCCACCCACAGCATGATCACGTCGGCATAGCGTGCGCCGGTCTGCGGATCGGCGCAGTCGGGCTGAGGGGTGCGGAAGAACACGAACGACTTGCCGCCCACCTGGTAAATGGAGTTGCCCTTCGGGCCCTCGATGCGCTTGACATGAGGCATCGACGCGGCCAATTCGTGTACGTCAGCAACCCGCGCCGGTCGATCGGCCATAGCGACCAGGATAGTCGCCGGCACCCGTGATCGGGATCGGTAGCATGATGCGACAACCCTTGCAGCCAAGGAGGTTAGCGGCGCCGTGCCCGACACGCTGTTCGCGGACGTCTCGGAATATCAAGTGCCGGTGGATGACTCGTATCCGTATCAGGTGCTGTCGATTCGCGTCTGCGACGGCACCTATCGGGACCACAACTTCGCGCGCAACTACGCGTGGATGCGCACCGCATTGGACAGCGGCCTAATGACTTTCGGCATCGTCTACACCTACGTCCGGCCGAACTGGCTGGCCAACGCCAACACCGTATGCTCGATGATCGACGCCCAAGGCGGGTTGCATCCGCGGGTGTCGTTGATGCTCGACGTCGAGTCAGGCGGCAATCCGCCGGGCGACGGGTCGGGCTGGATCAACCAGTTGTACTGGAATCTGGCCGAATACGCGGGATCGGCGGCGCGAATTATTGGATACGCCAACGCCTACGACTTCTTCAACATGTGGCCGGTGCGACCGCCGGGTCTGCGGGTGGTGGCAGCCGGTTACGGGTCCAATCCGAATCTGCCCGGTCAGGTCGCCCACCAATACACCGACGGCCAGGGGTACAGCCCGAATCTGCCCCAAGGTGCGCCACCATTCGGCAGGTGCGACATGAACTCCGCGAATGGACTGACACCGCAACAATTTGCCGCCGCATGCGGCATCGCGACGAACGGAGGACCGTTGATGGCGCTCAGTGACGAGGAACAACGCGAACTGTTGACCAAGGTGCGCGAGATCTGGGATCAGCTACGCGGACCCGAGGGTGCCGGCTGGCCGCAGCTCGGGAAGAACGATGCGGGCCAGGACCTCACGCCGGTGGATGCGATCGCTGAGATCAAGAAAACAGTGGAAAAACTCCCGTCCTCGACATAGCGCGCACGAAACCCATTCGGACACAACATCTTAAGGCCGCGTTGATCATCGGCAGGCGGCCGGCGGCGCCTAAAGCCGGATCGGCGCGTGCGGAGGTTCGGCAAGGGTCCCCTACGCTTTTGGCAGACGGTCGACAAGTTGCAAAGGAGCAGCATGGCTCGTACGCCGCAGGAAGTGTTCGCCGATCATGGCCAGGCGCGCGGCAAGCAGGAGATCCGCGCGGTGTTCGTCGAGGGTCTCGACGATCTGCCCGACGCCGACGGTCCGGCCCGACACACCCCGCGCACCAAATGACCGCCGTCGATTTGGATGCGGTAGCCCGGTGGATGTCCGAGCAGGGCCTGGGCGAAGGGCCGTTGCAAGACGTCGCCCCCATCACCGGCGGGACGCAGAACGTGATGTTGCGCTTCGCCAGGTCGGGCCGGTCCTATGTGCTGCGTCGGGGTCCTCAGCACCTGCGCGCCCGCACCAACAGCGTGATACTGCGGGAAACCAAGGTGCTCGCCGGGCTGGCGGGCACCGACGTGCCACATCCGCGCTTGATCGCCACGTGCGCCGACACCGCCGTGCTCGGCGACGCGGTCTTCTACCTGATGGAACCCATCGACGGTTTCAACGCCGGCGAGGGTTTGCCGCCGCTGCATGCCGGTGACGCCGCGGTGCGGTTCGGCATGGGTCTGTCGATGGCCGACGCGCTGGCCAAGCTCGGCGCGGTCGACCACGTCGCCGCCGGGCTCGCCGACTTCGGTAAGCCGGAGGGATTCCTGGAACGTCAAGTGCCGCGGTGGCTTTCGGAGCTGGAGTCCTACCAGGAGTACGAGGGCTACCCCGGCCCGGACATCCCGGGCATCGACGAGATCGCGGGCTGGCTGGAGAGCAACCGACCGACGAGCTGGAAACCCGGCATCATGCACGGCGACTACCACGCGGCCAACGTGATGTTCTCCCGCACCGGCCCGGAGGTGGTGGCTATCTGCGACTGGGAGATGTCCACCATCGGCGACCCGCTGCTGGATCTCGGTTGGCTGCTGGCGACCTGGCGGCAGGACGACGGGTCAGCGGTCTTCAGCCACGCCCTGGGCGGGACCGACGGATTGGCCAGCACCGACGACCTCGTGCAGCGCTACGCCGCGAACACCACCCGGGACCTGTCGAACATCACCTGGTACACCGTGCTGGCCTGCTTCAAGCTCGGCATCGTGATCGAAGGCACGCTGGCGCGCGCGTGTGCCGGCAAGGCCGAGAAGGCGGTCGGCGACATGCTGCACGCCGCCACGGTGCACCTGTTCGAGCGTGCCCTCGGCATGATCGAGACCCGGGCCTGACAGGACTGCGTTCCCGGCGCCGAGGAAAACGGCGTAGAAACCGAGGCTGAAGAGCACCATCGCCGCGACCAGGAGGGCGCCGGAGAACGCCGGATGGCGCGCCATCGCCGGTGCCAGGAACCGGCAGCACGCCAGCAGGACCGCCAGAAAAGCCACACCGGAGCCGACCAACGCCGGGCGCGACCATTTGTTGCCTCGCACCGGCTCGCGCAAGGCCGACTCCAACGTCAGGCACAACACCGCACCCGCGATCAGATCCACGCCGTAGTGATAGCCGAAACCAAGCGTCGCCACGACGGTTCCCACCAGCCAGAACGCGCCTCCCCACCGCAGCCAGCGCGGACCGCCGCGGGAATGCAGGAACACGGCCAGCGCCCAGGCGGTGTGCATCGACGGCATGCAGTTACGCGCCGTCAGCTCGTCGAACGCTATTGCCTGCGGCGACAGGATCCGCGGCAGGGTGTGGGGCCAGAAGTCGCCGACCTGGAAGCCGCTGCCGGCGGGGCCGAAGGCGAACTCCGGGCCGACCACCGGAAACACCACATAGATCAACGGTCCGACCAGGCCGAGTATCAGAAACGTCCGCACCAGGAAGTGGCGCGGCCAGCCGGCGGAGTTGACGTGGCGCAGTTGATAGACCACGACGACCATGGCGGCGAGAGGCAACTCGATGTACACCCAGTGCAGCACGGCGGTGAGAACCGGGCCGCCCGCCTCGAACAGCCGACCGACCAACCACGACGGTTGCCCGAGCGCGTGGTCGGCAAGGAAGGCGTATTCGTCGAGAACCGTCGGCCGGACGACAGCGGTGATGCGCAACCAGGTGTCGCCGACCTTGGTCGCCATGATCACCAGGAAGCCGAGGGCGATCCCGTGCAGGGCGGTCGCGCGCCGGACGCCCGTCCAGCGCCACCATGCCACGAAGACCAGCCCGGTCAGCACGATCATCGGTCCGTTGCCGAACGTCAACGCCGCACCGCGCAGCCAGCGCTCCGCAGCAAAGACGACGTCGAGCGCCACGGCTAGCGACAACGCCCAGATCCGGCATCGGGTGGACACACCCACGATGCCCACGGCCAGCCCGACCCACGAGACCGTTGTCGACTTCGGGGTGGCGATGTAGTCGCTGATCAGGCTGTGTAGCGGACCCTGGAAACCCCAGCAGCTGGCGACGATCTGCAGACCCACCAGCAGCGCCGTACCCGCCACGACGACGACCGTGACCCAGCTCGGCGCCGACCGGGCACGCAACTGCGGTCGTCGCGCGTGGTCAGTGAACACCAGTCGGATTTTAGGTGTCGTACAGGGGTCAGAGCTATCGATTCAGCCAGTCTTTATCAACCGACTAAGTTGGCCGAATGACCGAACTGCTCGGGCCCGAGTGTCCGTGCGGCAGCGGCGCCGGCTATCCGGCGTGTTGCGGACCGTTGCATCACGGCGATCGGCAGGCCCGCACGGCGGAGGAATTGATGCGGTCGAGGTACTCGGCATATGCCCGCGGCGACGCCGACTATGTGTTCCGGACCTGGCATCCGCGGACGCGGCCTCCGGACGTCGCTATCGATCCCCGGATCAGGTGGACGCGGCTACGGGTGACCGATGTCGGCGACGAGGTAGTGGAGTTCGTTGCCAGCTTCGAGTTCGACGGGCGGGTTGACGAGATGCGCGAACGCAGCCGGTTCGAGCGGCGGGCCGGGCGATGGTTTTACGTCGAGGACGAAATGCAGCGCGCCCGAAGGGATTCGAACCCCTAACCTTCTGATCCGTAGTCAGATGCTCTATCCGTTGAGCTACGGGCGCCGGTCTTTAGTTGTACAGCGGGTGTTGCGTGGCGGAGGCGAGAGGATTTGAACCTCCGGTTCCCTTTGAGGGGAACAACTCATTAGCAGTGAGCCCCATTCGGCCGCTCTGGCACGCCTCCATGGCCTTCCAAAGGGTACCCGACCCCGGAACCCGGAGCCGCCGGAGGCATAGCGTACACAGCCGCGTCATATGCTGTCGAAGTGACCGCCCGCCTGCGGCCCGCGCTGGCCGGGCTGCCAGTTTACGTTCCCGGCAAGACCGTGCCGGGCGCGATCAAACTGGCCAGCAACGAAACGGTGTTCGGCCCGCTGCCCAGCGTCCGCGCCGCCATCGGGAACGCCACCGAGCTGATCAACCGGTACCCGGACAACGGATGCGTACAGCTCAAGGCCGCGCTGGCCCGTCATATCGGTCCCGACTTCGCACCCGAGCACGTCGCCGTCGGCTGCGGTTCGGTCAGCCTGTGCCAGCAGTTGGTGCAGATCACCGCGTCGGTGGGCGACGAGGTGATCTTCGGGTGGCGCAGCTTCGAGCTGTACCCGCCGCAGGTCCAGGTCGCCGGCGCCATACCGGTCCAGATCCCGCTGACCGACCACACCTTCGACCTGGACGCGATGCGGGCCGCGGTCACCGAGCGCACCCGGCTGATCTTCGTCTGCAACCCCAACAATCCGACGTCCACCGTCGTCGACCCGGACGCGCTGAGCCGGTTCGTCGAGGCCGTGCCGTCGGACATCCTGATCGTCATCGACGAGGCCTATGTCGAGTACATCCGCGACGGCATGGCGCCGGACAGCCTGGGACTCGTGCGCGCGCACGACAACGTCGTCGTGCTGCGCACCTTCTCCAAGGCCTACGGGCTGGCGGGGCTGCGGGTGGGTTACGCGATCGGCCACCCCGACGTGATCACCGCACTCGACCAGGTCTACGTGCCGTTCACCGCGACGAGCGTCTCGCAGGCCGCGGCGATCGCCTCGCTGGACGCCTCCGACGAACTGCTGGCCCGCACCGACGCCGTCGTCGCCGAACGTCGACGGGTCAGCGCGGAGTTGCGGGACGCCGGCTTCACGCTGCCGTCGTCGCAGGCCAACTTCGTCTGGCTGCCACTGGGCCCCCGCACCCGCGACTTCGTACAGCAGGCCGCCAACGCGCTGATCGTGGTCCGCCCCTACGGCACCGACGGTGTCCGGGTCACGGTGACCGCCGACCCATCCGAGAACGACGCCCTGCTGCGGTTCGCCCGCGGCTGGATTGGAGGAGACGCACGATGAGTGTTGCCCGCAAGCAGTTCACCGAATTCAAGGAACGCGACGGCGTCATCCCGGACGCCGAACTCGACGATTTCTGGGCGACACTCGAGCCCGCGACCGTCGACGGCATGCTCGGTGAATGGGAGGGCGGCGAATTCGTCACCGCCCACCGCGCCGTCGGGTCCCTGGCCAAGATCAACTGGTTCGGCAAGACCTTCAAGTCGGTCACCGACGTGCAGCCGTTGGTCTGCCTGGACGCCGAGGGGAACAAATACTCCAACGTCGAGCGGATGAACGGCGAGGCCAGCCTGTGGCTGGAGGAATTCCGCGGCGAGGTGACCGCCACGATGGTCTACGACGGCGCTCCCGTCCACGACCACTTCAAGAAGATCGACGACGACGCGGTGATGGGCATCATGAACGGCAAAGGCGTCCTGGACGGCGGTCGGTACTACTACTTCTACCTGGAACGGGTCTAGCCGCTTCGGCGTTCGTCGCCGAGCGTGCCGCCACTGCGAAAAAACGGCAAGTTTTTCGCAGTAGTTACACGCTCGGCGCGGACCAACCCGGGTCGCGTCCGGTGAAAGCGACCAGCCGGTCCAACGGCGACGCATCCGCCGGCACCGGGACGGGCTGATCGAAACCGGCTGCACCGCGCTGTTCCGGGCGGATTATCTGCTGCGCCAGCCCGAGCACGTACTCCGACAGCGAGTCCGGGGCGTGCACGTCGTAACCCACCGCCACCGCGTAATCCCAACCGTGCACCAGGAATTCGATCGAGAACACCGCGACCGCGACCCGGGCCGGCATCGGGTTCGTGCCCAACCGCACCTCGCCGTCCAGACCGTGCTTGTGCCAGGCGTCCAGGGCCGGACGGGACGCGCTGACCACCAGCGCCTCCACCGAGTCGGTGTCCTGCGGCACCGAGATGTCCGCCCCGACCATGCCGCCCAGCGACACGATCGAATTGAGCAGGTGCCGGGTCAGCTGCTTGACGTCGAACTCCGCGCACGGCGTCTGCTTGGCGCTGTCCTCGCGGCTGATCGGGTGCAGCACCTGCTGGAGCACCGCGAGGGTTGCTTCGGCGCTGGCCAGCTCGTCGGTAGGCGGAGAATCCGGGCCGGGTCGCAAGTCTGAGGGCATACCCGTCACGCTACGGTCTCGGCTATGGCCGATACATACGAATCCGTCACCGTCGAGATCAAAGACCAGGTCGCGCAGGTGACGCTGATCGGCCCGGGCAAAGGCAACGCGATGGGACCCGCGTTCTGGTCGGAGTTGCCCGAGCTGTTCCCGGCGCTGGACGCCGACCCCGAAGTGCGGGCGATCGTGCTGACCGGCTCGGGCCGCAACTTCAGCTACGGCCTGGACGTGCCGGCGATGGGCGGGTCGTTCACGCCGCTGCTGTCCGGCGACGCGCTGGCCGGTCCGCGCGCGGTGTTCCACCGGGAGATCAAGCGGATGCAGGGCGCGATCACCGCCGTCGCCGACTGCCGGACGCCCACCATCGCCGCGGTTCACGGCTGGTGCATCGGCGGCGGCGTCGACCTGATTTCGGCAGTGGACATCCGCTACGCCAGCGCCGACGCGAAGTTCTCGGTGCGTGAGGTCAAGCTGGCGATCGTCGCCGACGTGGGCAGCCTGGCCCGGCTGCCGCTGATCCTCAACGACGGGCACCTGCGCGAGCTCGCGCTGACCGGCAAAGACATCGACGCCGCCCGCGCCGAGAAGATCGGCCTGGTCAACGACGTGTACGCCGACGCCGACGCCACGCTGGTCGCCGCGCACGCCACCGCCGCCGAGATCGCCGCCAACCCGCCGCTGACCGTGCACGGCATCAAGGACGTCCTGGACCAGCAGCGCATCGCGGCGGTATCGGAGAGCCTGCGCTACGTCGCCACCTGGAACGCGGCGTTCCTGCCGTCCAAAGACCTGACCGAGGGCATCTCGGCCACGTTCGCCAAGCGCCCGCCGCAGTTCACCGGCGAATAAGACTCAGGCGCAGGGCAACAGCGAGCCAACCGGTGGCGATTACCAACCCGGCGAACTCCAGCCAGCCCACGGCTGCCCCGGCGTGATGCTTGGTGTCCACCAGGTGGCTGACCGCGTGCAGCGCCCAGTGCGCGGTGGCGAAGGCCAGCGCAGGCACCCGCCAGGACGGCCAGCGCAGCGCGCCGAGCAGCAATAAGCCCAGCGGGAACTCGAACGAGGCGTTGTCGAAGATGTAGTGGGTGTTGCGTACCCCGAACGCCCCGAGGGTGTGGAAGAAGGTTCCCGGCGCCACCGCCATGAACAGTCCCAGGCCAACGGAGTAGAAGCCGAACACCAGCAGGATCACCTCGACATAGCGTGCGCGCGTGAGCATGGGCTCAAAGCTAGGCTGTGGCCACATGAGCCCGACACCAGACGGCAGAATTCGGGTCCCGTCCGACCTGGACGCCGTGACGGCGATCGGCGACGAGGACCACTCCGAGATCGACAGGGCTGGCATCGACCGGATCTGGCAGGCGGCCAGGCACTGGTATCGGGCCGGCATGCACCCGGCCATCCAGCTGTGCATCCGGCGCAACGGCCGGGTGGTGCTCAACCGTGCCATCGGCCACGGCTGGGGAAACGCCCCGACCGACGCACCCGACGCCGAGAAAGTCCCCGTCAGCACCGACACACCGTTCTGCGTCTACTCGGCGTCCAAAGGCATTACCGCGACCGTCGTGCACATGCTCGTCGAACGCGGAGTCTTCACCCTGGACGACCGGGTGTGTCAATACATCCCCAGCTACACCAGCCACGGTAAGGACCGGACCACCATCCGGCACGTGCTGAACCACAGCGCGGGCGTCCCCTTCCCCACCGGGCCCCGGCCGGACCTCAAACGCGCCGACGACCACGAATACGCCCAGGAGCAGCTGGGCAAACTGCGCCCGCTGTACCGGCCGGGACGCGTGCACATCTACCACGCGCTGACCTGGGGACCGCTCATGCGCGAAATCGTCTACGCGGCCACCGGCAAAGACATCCGCGATGTCCTGGCCAGTGAGATCCTCGAGCCGCTGGGCTTCCGCTGGACCAACTTCGGCGTCGCCCCGCAGGACGTGCCGCTGGTCGCCCCGAGTCACCCGACCGGCAAACCGTTGCCGCCGGTGATCGCGGCGATCTTCCGCAAGGCGGTCGGCGGAACGGTGCACGAGATCATCCCGTACACCAACACGCGGGCGTTCCTGACGACCGTGGTGCCGTCCTCCAACACCGTCTCCACCGCGGACGAATTGTCGCGGTTCGCCGAGATCTGGCGACGGGGCGGGGAACTCGACGGCGTGCGCGTCATCAGCCCGGAACGCATGTACGGCGCCGTGCAGGAGGCGCGGCGGCTGCGGCCCGACTTCGCGGTGGGCCTGCAGCCCGCCCGGTGGGGAACCGGCTTCATGCTGGGCACCGACCGGTTCGGACCGTTCGGCCGCAACGCCGCGACGGCGTTCGGCAACCTCGGGCTGGCCAACATCGCGATCTGGGCGGACCCGGCGCGCGGCCTGGCCGCCGGGGTGATCAGCAGCGGAAAACCCGGCAAGGACCCGGAGATCAAGCGCTACACCGCGCTGATGGACACCATCGCCGATTCGATCCCGCAGATTTGAACTGCGTTTGTTCGGGATGTGCGCGGGCATCTAGAGGGGATGGATTCCGAACGCTTTCGTCCCCTGCTGGACACCTCCGGCCCATTCGTGTCGGTGTACTTCGAAGACACACACAACACGCACGACGCCGAGGCGCAGCTCGAGCTCCGGTGGCGGGCCGTCCGTGAGGAACTGGAGGCCCGCGACGTCGTCGAATCGGTGATCGGCGACCTCGAGAAAGCGGTGATGGATCTGCGCCCGCCGATCGGCTGGAGCGGTCGCGCGCTGGTCGCCGGCACCGACGGGGTGGTGATCAACGAACACCTGCTGCGCCCGACCGCCACGACTCTGATCCGTGTCTCCGACCTGCCTTATATCGTGCCGATCGTCGAGCACGGCTTTGAGACCCCGGCGTATGTGTTGGTCGAGGTGGATCACACCGGTGCCGACATCACCACCCACGTCGACGGTGTCTTCGAAACCGAGACCGTCGACGGCGGCGGCTATCCGGTGCACAAGGCGTCCGGTGCCGAGAACGCCGGCTACGGCGACCCGCAACAGCGCACCGAGGAAGCTGCCCGCAAGAACATCCGCGCGGTGGCCGACCGCGTCACCGAATGGGTGGACGAGATGTCGGCCGACACCGTGTTCGTGGTCGGCGAAGTGCGCTCACGTTCGGACCTGCTTGCCGCGTTCCCGGAACGGGTCGGCGAGCGCGCGCTGGCGCTCGAAGTGGGAGCACGAAACAGCGGGCACGACTCCGCCGAGGTCCAGGGCCAGATCGAAGCCTGGTTCGTAAAGCGGCGGCTCAGGATGATCGACGACGCCGCGGAACGGTTCGCCGCCGAGATCGGCCGGGAATCCGGTCGTGCGGCCGAAGGTCTGGGTGCCGTGTGCTCCGCGCTGCGCCAAGGTGCCGTCGAGACGCTGATCGTAGGAGACATCGGCGACGCGACCGTGGTTGCCGATGCGGACATGACCACCGTGGCACCGGACGCCAACGTGCTGTCCGAGCAGGGCGCGGCACCGGAGAAAACGCTGCGCGCCGACGAAGCCCTGCCGTTGCTCGCCATCTCGACAGGCGCTGCGCTGGTCCGCACTGACGAGCGGATCGATCCTGCGGACGGGATCGCCGCGGTGCTGCGGTACGCGCCGACGCTGCACTGATCGGCGTCGGAAAAAGCGGTGGCGGAGGGATTTGAACCCCCGGACGGTTTTAGCCGTCTCTCGCTTTCAAGGCGAGTGCATTAGGCCGCTCTGCCACGCCACCGCCGACAAGACTAGCGTGACGACATGCGTGCCATCGTCGCCGAATCCGCAGAGCAGCTGGCCTGGCAGGACGTCCCCGATGCGGCTGCCGGCCCGGGCGAGGTACTGATCAAGGTCGCCGCGGCCGGCGTCAACCGCGCCGACGTGCTGCAGGCCGCCGGCAAGTATCCGCCGCCGAAGGGTGCCAGCGAGATCATCGGCATGGAGGTCAGCGGCACGGTCGTCGAAGTCGGCTCCGATGTTGCCAATTGGTCTGTCGGGCAAGAGGTTTGCGCATTGCTCGCCGGCGGCGGCTATGCCGAATACGTCGCGGTGCCGGCGGGACAGGTGATGCCGGTTCCCGAACGCGTCGACCTCATCGACGCCGCCGGGATACCGGAAGTGGCGTGCACGGTGTGGTCGAACCTGGTCATGACCGCCCGCCTCGGTCCCGGCCAGCTCGTGCTGCTGCACGGCGGTGCCAGCGGCATCGGGACCCACGCCATTCAGGTGGCGCGCGCGCTGGAAGCGCGGGTCGCGGTCACCGCCGGGTCACCGGAGAAACTGGAACTCTGCCGAGAGCTGGGCGCCGAGATCACCATTTCCTACAAAGACGACGACTTCGTGGCGCGGTTGCAGGAGCAGGGAGGTGCGAACGTGATCCTCGACATCATGGGTGCGGCCTACCTGGACCGCAACATCGACGCCTTGGCCACCGACGGGCAGCTGATCGTGATCGGCATGCAGGGCGGGGTGAAAGCCGAACTGAACCTGGGCAAGCTGCTGACCAAGCGCGCGCGGGTCGTCGGCACCACGTTGCGGGCTCGTCCGGTCAGCGGGCCGAACAGCAAGAGTGCCGTCGTCGAGGCGGTGACGGCATCGGTGTGGCCGATGTTCGCCAGCGGCGCGGTCCGGCCGGTGATCGGCACCCGGATGCCCATCGAGCAGGCGGCGGAGGCTCATCAATTGATGGTGTCGGGCAAGACTTTTGGCAAGATCCTGCTGACCGTCTAGCCCGGGCTCAGCCCAGCGACGCCAGCGCCCGCACCAACTGGTCGACCTCGGCCATCGTCGAGTAGTGCGCCAGTCCGACCGTGACAGCACCGCCGATGTCGTCGGCACCCAACACGTCGAGCACCCGGGACCCGGCGTTGGCGATCGCCAGAATGCCGTTGTCCGCCAACCGCTGGACCACCCGGTCGGCCGGCACTTCGTTGACGACGAAGCTGACCACCGGTATCCGCGCCTCGGGACGGCCGAGCGGGATCACCAGCGGCAGCGACCGCAGCGACGTCATCAGATAGTCGTAGATCCGATTCAGATATGCCGACGCGGAGTGCATCGACACCGACAGCCGTTCCCGTCGGCTGCCCCGAGCCGACTCGTCCAGTGAGGCCAGATATTCGACGCTGGCCACCACTCCGGCCAGCAGGCCGAACTGGTGCACGCCGACCTCCAGTCGTGCCGGACCGCTGGCGTAGGAGTCGGTGGACACCGAACCGAAGGTGTTGATCAGGGCCGGGTCGCGGAACACCATCGCCCCGATGGGCGGTCCGCCCCAGCCCACCGCGTTCACCGTCACCACATCGGCGTCGGTTTCCTTGATATCGAACAACCGGTACGGCGCGGCGGCGGAGTGATCGACCACCACCAGGCCGCCGACGTCGTGCACCAGCTTGGTCATCGCGCGCAGGTCGGTGACGGTGCCCAGCGAGCCCGACGCCGACGTCACGGCAACCAGCCGGGTCGACTTGCCGACCAAACTCTCCCACTGCCAGGTCGGCAGTTCACCGGTCTCGATGTCGACCTCGGCCCACTTGACTTTGGCGCCGTACCGGTGCGCCGCGCGCAGCCAAGGAGCGATGTTCGCCTCGTCGTCCAGCCGGCTGACGACCACCTCATAACCCAGCCCGGAGCGCGCGGACGACGCATCGGCCAGTGCCGACAGCAACACCGCGCGGTCACAGCCCAGCACCACGCCACCCGGATCGGCATTCACCAGGTCGGCCACCGCCTCCCGGGCCGCTTCCAGGATCGCGGCGCTGCGCCGGGCCGACGGGTGCGCCCCGACCGTGCTGGCGCCTGCCCGGCGGAAAGCCGTCGACACGGTGGTGGCGACCGAGTCGGGAATCAGCATGCCGGTCGGCGCATCGAAGTGGACCCACCCGTCACCGAGCGACGGGTGCAGTCCACGCACCCGGGCGACGTCGTAGGCCATGCCAGCCACCTTAGGGCTCTCGGATGCATTCGCCATTTTGCGAACGAATGGTCGGTAGCGGGTGCGCCAGAGACGTTCCGGCCGTTACGGCCTCCCGAGCGGGTGCACCCGGCCAGCCATACTAGTCGAGTGAGCTTGTGGTTCGGAACGCTGATCGCACTGATCCTGCTGATCGCACCGGGTGCCATCGTCGCACGTATCGCGCAGCTGAACTGGCCTGTCGCGATTGCGGTCGGCCCGCCGCTGACCTACGGCGTGGTGGCCCTGGCGATCGTCCCGTACGGTGCCCTCGGCATCCCCTGGAACGGCTGGACGGCGCTGGCCGCGCTGGCCGTCGTCTGCGTCTTGGCGACGGTCGCGACCCTGCTGCTGGCCCGCTTCCGCGACGGGGTGGCCGAGGCCGGCGAGGTGAGCTTCGGCCCCGGCCTGCTGGTCGCGGCCGGGGTGGTGTTGGGGGTGGTGCTGATCGGCTGGGCGGCCTTCGCCGGCATACCGCACTGGCAGTCGATCCCCAGCACCTGGGATGCGGTCTGGCACGCCAACGAAGTGCGCTGGATCCTCGAGACCGGCCAGGCGTCGCCCACGCACATGGGCGAGCTGCGCAACGTCGAGACCCACGCGTTGCTGTACTACCCGTCGGTGTTCCACGCGCTGACCGCGGTGCTGTGCCAGCTGTCCGGCGCGGCGGCCGCCACCGGCTACACGCTGACCTCGCTTGGGGCCGCGATCTGGCTGTTTCCGGTCAGCGCGGCGGTGCTCACGTGGAAGGCGCTGCGGCTGCGCGCCAGCCAATGGGTGACCGCCGCGACCGCGGCGACGGCGGCGGCGTTGTCGGCGTCGTTCACCGCGGTGCCCTATGTGGAGTTCGACACCGCCGCCATGCCGAATCTGGCGGCCTACGGGGTGGCCATCCCGGCCATGGCGCTGATCACCTCCACGGTCCGGCACTGGGACCGCATCCCGGTGGCGGTGCTGGCCCTGGTCGGCGTCTTCTCGGTGCACATCACCGGCGGCATCATCACCGTGCTGCTGGTGGGCGCGTGGTGGCTGTTCGAATGCCTGTGGCACCCCGCGAAGAGCCGGCTGGTTGATCTGCTGACCCTGGCCGGCGTCGGCGCCGCAGCCGGGCTGATCCTGCTGCCGCAGTTCTTGAGCGTCACCAAGCAGGAAGACATCATCGCCGGTCACTCGTTTCTGACCTACCTGAGCATGCGGCATGGCCTGTTCGATGCCGTGTTCATGCACTCCAGGCATCTGAACGACTTCCCCTACCAGTGGGGGCTGAGCCTCCTGTGCGCCGTCGGCGGGTTCATCATGCTGGTCAAGAAGATCTGGTGGCCGCTGGCGGTCTGGCTGCTCTTCATCGTGATCAACGTCGACGCAGGCACGCCGCTGTGGGGTCCGTTCGGGAGGGTGGCCGGATTACTCGGCGAGTTCTTCTACAAGGATCCGCGTCGAATCGCGGCGGCCACGACGCCATTGTTCAACCTGATGGCGGCCGTCGCCCTGGTCGCGATCGCAGTGGCGGTGGTGGGTCTAGCCAAGCGACTGGTCAAGCGGGAGGTGTCGCCGCGGGCCTGGACAACGGCCACTGCGGCGCTGATCCTCGCCGTCACGCTGGGCAGCGCGGTGCATTACTTCCCGCGACACCGTTTCCTGTTCGGCGACAAGTACGACCAGATCATGGTCAATCAGCAGGACCTGGACGCCATGGCCTATCTGGCGAATCTGCCCGGCGCGCGCGACACCAGGATCGGCAACTCCAACGTCGACGGCACCGCCTGGATGTACGCCGTTGCCGGGCTGGACCCGCTGTGGACGCACTACGACTATCCGGTTCAGATGGGCCCGGGACCCAACCGCTACATCTTCTGGGCCTACGCCAGAAAAGGCGATTCCGACAAGCGGGTCCCCGAGGCGATCAAAGCGCTCAACATCCGGTACGTCCTGGCCAGCGGTCCGACAGTGCGCGGGTTCAAGATTCCCGACGGGCTAATCTCACTGGACAAGTCGCCGTACTGGACCATGATCTACGACAACGGCGGCGCCCAGATCTACGAATGGCACGACTACGCGGCGACACACCGCTGACCAGGCACGCACGAGGACGGTGAATGGGTTGAGTACGGGCAACGACGATGACGACGGCATCGAAATCATCGGCGGCGTCGATCCGCGCCTGATGGCGATGCAGCCTGCAGAAGACGACTCCGACGAACGCTCGCTGACCGACCTCGTCGAGCAGCCGGCCAAGGTGATGCGCATCGGCACCATGATCAAGCAGCTGCTCGAAGAGGTGCGGGCCGCGCCGCTCGACGACGCCAGCCGCACGCGGCTGCGCGACATCCACGCCACCAGCATCCGGGAACTCGAGGACGGCTTGGCGCCGGAGCTGCGCGAAGAGCTGGAACGGCTGACGCTGCCGTTCAACGAGGACACACCGCCTTCGGACGCCGAACTGCGCATCGCTCAGGCCCAGTTGGTCGGCTGGCTGGAGGGCCTGTTCCACGGCATCCAAACCGCGCTGTTCGCCCAGCAGATGGCCGCCCGCGCGCAGCTGGAACAGATGCGCCAGGGCGCCTTGCCGCCGGGGATCGGAAAGCCGAGCCAAGGCGGCGGCGCGCACGGCACCGGCCAGTACCTGTAGAACCGTGTCGAGCGGCCCGCACATCGAGACCCGCGACGCGTGGGTGGAGTTCCCCATCTTCGATGCCAAGTCGCGCTCGTTGAAGAAGGCATTCCTGGGCAAGGCGGGCGGTGCCATCGGGCGCAACGCCTCCAACGTGGTGGTCATCGAGGCGTTGCGGGACATCACCATGTCGCTCGAACTCGGCGACCGCGTCGGCCTGGTCGGGCACAACGGCGCCGGGAAATCGACTCTGCTGCGCCTACTTTCGGGCATCTACGAACCGACGCGGGGCTGGGCGAAGGTGACCGGCCGGGTCGCGCCGGTGTTCGATCTGGGCATCGGCATGGACCCGGAGATCTCCGGTTACGAGAACATCATCATCCGTGGCCTGTTCCTCGGGCAGACCCGCAAGCAGATGCTGGCCAAGGTCGACGAGATCGCCGAGTTCACCGAACTCGGCGACTACCTGTCCATGCCGCTGCGTACCTACTCCACCGGTATGCGAGTCCGATTGGCGATGGGTGTGGTGACCAGCATCGACCCGGAGATTCTGCTGCTCGACGAGGGCATCGGGGCGGTGGACGCCGAGTTCCTCAAGAAGGCGCAGTCACGTCTGCAGAGCCTGGTGGAGCGGTCCGGAATCCTGGTATTCGCAAGCCATTCCAACGAATTCCTGGCCCGGCTGTGCAAGACCGCAATGTGGATAGACCACGGCGTCATCAAACAACGCGGCGCAATCGAAGACGTGGTGCGCGCCTACGAGGGCGAGGACGCGGCCCGGCACGTGCGTGAAGTCCTCGCCGAGAACGCGCGTGACTGAATCCGTGTTCGCCGTCGTGGTCACCCACCGGCGCCCCGAGGAACTCGCACGCTCGCTCGACATGCTGTGCCGCCAGACCCGGGTACCGGACAAACTGATCGTCGTCGACAACGACGATTCCGGGGACAACCGGGTGCGCGATCTCGTTGCGGGACAACGAGTCCCAGCTATCTATCTGCCGTCCCGCCGAAACCTCGGCGGCGCCGGCGGGTTCGCGCTGGGCATGTTGCTGGCGTTGGCACACGGTGCGGACTGGATCTGGCTGGCCGACGACGACGGATACGCGCACGGCACCGAAGTGCTGGCCACCCTGCTGGCGTGCGCGGACAAGTACGGCCTGGCCGAGGTATCACCGATGGTGTGCAACATCGACGACCCGGAGTTGTTGGCCTTTCCGCTACGGCGTGGCCTCGAATGGCGCAGGCGCACCAGCGAATTACGCACCGATCCTGCTCAGGACCTGCTGCCCGGCATCGCGTCGCTGTTCAACGGCGCACTGTTCCGGGCGGCCACCTTGGAGGCGATCGGCGTGCCGGATCTGCGTCTGTTCATCCGCGGCGACGAGGTCGAGATGCACCGCCGCCTGGTCCGTTCCGGTCTGCCGTTCGGCACCTGCCTGGACGCGGTGTACCTGCACCCGTGCGGCTCAGCCGAATTCAAACCGATCCTCGGCGGCCGCATGCACACCCAGTATCCTGACGATCCGAGCAAGAGGTTCTTCACCTACCGCAACCGCGGCTACGTGTTGTCCCAGCCGGGGCTGCGCAAACTGCTTCTGCAGGAATGGGTTCGGTTTGCCTGGTTTTTCCTGGTGACCCGCCGCGACCCTGCCGGCCTGCTGGAGTGGATTCGGTTGCGTCGGCTGGGACGACGAGAGCGATTCGAACGGCCAGGAGGTTCGACATGACGTTCGTTGACGCGGCCGCTCAGTCCAAGACGTTCGCCCGCGCCCGCGGCGATCTGGTCACCGGCTTCCATCGCCGCGAGCTGTGGCTGCACCTGGGCTGGCAGGACATCAAGCAGCGGTACCGCCGTTCGGTGCTGGGCCCGTTCTGGATCACCATCGCCACCGGTACCACCGCGGTGGCGATGGGCGGGCTGTACTCCAAGCTGTTCCACCTCGACCTGTCGGTGCATCTGCCGTATGTCACCCTCGGCCTGATCATCTGGAACCTGATCAACGCCGCGATCCTGGAGGGCGCCGACGTCTTCGTCGCGAACGAGGGGTTGATCAAGCAACTGCCGACGCCGCTGAGCGTGCACGTGTACCGGCTGGTGTGGCGGCAACTGATCCTGTTCGCGCACAACATCGTCATCTATCTCGTCGTCGCCGTCATCTTTCCCAAGCCATGGTCCTGGGCGGACCTGTCGGTCATCCCGGCGCTGGCGCTGATCATGCTCAACTGCGTGTGGGTGTCGTTGTGCTTCGGCATCCTGGCGACGCGCTACCGCGACATCGGCCCGTTGCTGAATTCCGTTGTGCAGCTGCTGTTCTTCATGACTCCGATCATCTGGAACGACGAGAGTCTGCGCCAGCAGGGCGCCGGCCGGTGGTCGAAGATCGTCGAACTCAACCCCCTTCTGCACTACCTCGACATCGTGCGCGCGCCGCTGCTCGGCGCCCCCCAGGAGTTGCGGCACTGGGCGGTGGTCGTGGTGCTGACGGTGGTCGGGTGGGCGCTGGCCGCGGTCGCCATGCGCCAATACCGGGCGCGCGTGCCGTATTGGGTTTAGGACGGTGATGAGTGATCCCGGCACCGGGAAAGCCGGGGGAGTCAGAAAAACCGATGCCGGCCTGCTCACCGGCGTCTCGGAGACGGCGCTGTTGACCCTGCGCGGCAGGGCCTATCAGGCGGGCCGCCCGGACGCGATCATCGACGACCCGATGGCCATCGAACTCGTCGACTCCATCGACTTCGACTTCGAGAAGTTCGGTCGCCGCAAGGGTCAGGAGATGGCGTTGCGCTCGCTGGCGGTCGACAGGTGCGCGCTCGCCTACCTCACCAAGCACCCCCGCGCCACCGTGGTCGCACTCGCAGAGGGCTTCCAGACCAGCTTCTGGCGGCTGAGCAGCGCCCTGCCGGATGCGCGGTTTCGCTGGGTGTCGATCGATCTGGCGCCGGTGATCGAGCTGCGGCAGCGACTCCTGCCCCGATCGCCCCGGATCACCGAACTGGCCCAGTCCGCTCTGGACTACAGCTGGATGGAGAAGATCGACACGAGCGACGGTGTGTTCATCACCGCCGAGGGACTGCTGATGTACCTGCAACCGCACCAAGCGCTCGGACTCATCGCTGCCTGCGCCGGTCATTTCGCCGGCGGCCAGATGTTCTTCGACCTGCCGCCAACCATCCTGAAGAAGCTGGCCCCCAAGGGAATCCGTTCGTCCAAGCATTACCGGGTACCACCGATGCCGTTCAGCCTCTCGGCGCGTCGACTGGCAGACCTGGCCGGCACCGTGCCCGGGATCCGCGCGGTGCACGATGTGCCGATCCCGAAGGGCCGGGGTGTGTTCTTCGGCACCCTCTACCCCGCGATCTGGCAGTTCCCGCCGCTCAAGCCGTTCCGAGGGGCCTACACCCTGGTCGAATTCGGCTGACGCGGAGCCCGTGCACCCGGCTCCCGGGAGCCGCGTTGAGGATCGTTCCAAGAATCCTTTGAGAATCCGCCAAGGATGCGGCCAGAGGCTATGCCGCATGCTGCGTCATGACAACGGATCCGCGCTCACCGTCGGAGCACTGCTGCAATTCCCGGTCGGCCGCGACACCGAACCGCCGGCCGAGCTCGAGTTGGTGCGGCCGATCCCGTTCCAAGCCCTCTGCGAGGAGCACCTGCTGCCGTTCTACGGCGCGGTGCACATCGGCTACATGCACAGCGGAAAACCGTTGCGGCAGGCCAAGTTCACCCGAATCGTCGAAGCATGCTCGGGCGGCATCCAGATCCAGCAACGCATGACGACCCGGATGGGTCTGTGGCTGCACCACGAGCTCGCCCCGCACGGGGTGGGCGTGCTCGTCGAAGGCGCCTACGCCTGCGCGGCGACACACACCGACTCCACCACTCTGGCGTTCTACGGCTCGCTGCGCCACAGCGCCGAGGAGCAACGTGACTTCATCACCCGCACCACACAAGAACTCGTCAAACTAGGCGCCGAATGACCATGACCGATCTCGTTTTCGCCAACAGAGTCCATACCGCCACGATGCATCGTGACGATGCCCCGATCGGCCGAACGGCGCAGTCGCATCTGCGCAGACGGTTCGGGGAACTGCGTTGCTGCCGCCGATCGTGGTCCGACGACGGCAAGGGACTGCACCTGCACGGTCACCAGCTGACGTTCGAAGTCGAATTCGCCTGTGCCGAAACCGATGCCGGCACCGGTGAGGTGCTCGGGAGCCGGCTACTGCAGGACATCCACGCAGCAGTGCGCCGGCAGTTCGAGGGCACCACCCTGATCGCCGCCAACGATCCGCAACGCGAATTGTTCGAACTGCTGGCCGAGCGTGGGGTGGTCGACATCCGGATCGTGGACAGCGCGGCAATGGAGGCCTCGGCGGCGTGGGTCTTCGACGCGGCGGAACGGATCGTCACACAGGCAACGGGCGGCCGTGTCTGGGTGTCCCGCATCGCCGCCCACGAGAGCGGCAGCAAGGTGATCACCATGACGGCGCTACCGGCCAAGGACTGAGGGCTTAGAAGGTTTTACGCCCGGGTAAACGCGTACGGAATACCAGTGACGACCAGGTTGGTTGTGGTGTATCACTGAAAAGCCACAAATCCGGACGAAAGGTCGCCGCAGGTGAGCGAGGAAGCCCAGTCAACGGACCTGGCGGCAGCGGCACGCGAGAACCTCGCCGCCGAACTCGACCGGCTCAGGCAGCGCCGCGACCGGCTGGAAGTCGAGGTCAAGAACGACCGCGGCATGGTCGGCGACCATGGCGACGCGGCCGAAGCCATCCAGCGCGCCGACGAACTCGCCATCCTCGGTGACCGGATCCACGAACTCGACCGCCGACTCAAGGCGGGACCATCCACGACGGACCCGTCGGACACGCTGCCCGGTGGCACCGAGGTGACGCTACGGTTCGCCGACGGCGAAGTGGTCACGATGCACGTGATCTCGATCGTGGAGGAAACCCCGGTCGGGCACGAGGCCGAGACGCTGACCGCGCGCAGCCCGCTGGGCCAGGCGCTGGCAGGCCACCAGGCCGGCGACACGATCACCTACTCCACCCCGCAGGGCCCGACCCAGGTCGAACTGATTTCGGTGAAGCTGCCCTCCTAGACTTCGACCCGATGATCCCGCCAGAGCCCGATGCCGTGCCGGTCGCCCAGGACCAGCACACGCACCTGCATCTGACCACCCAGGCGCTGCGCTTCATCATCACCGGTGTCTTCGCGGCCATCGTCGACTTCAGCGTCTACGTGGCGCTCTACAAAGGCCTGGGCCTGCAGGTCGACTTGTCGAAATTCATCAGCGTCGTGATCGGCACGATCACCGCTTACCTGATCAACCGGCGTTGGACGTTTCAGGCGGCGCCCAGCCGTGCGCGGTTTGCCGCCGTCATGGCGTTGTACGGGGTCACCTTCGCAGTCCAGATCGGTCTGAACCATCTGTGTCTGGCGCTGCTGCACTACCGCAGCTGGGCGATCCCGGTGGCGTTCGTGATCGCACAGGGGGTCGCGACGGTCATCAACTTCGTCGTGCAACGAACCGTGATCTTCCGCGTCCGCTGAGCCTCGTTGGGCTCGCGGTACCCTCTTTGACGATGTCGAGCAGCGATCTGTCCACCACGACCACCCGGCTCACCGGTTGGGGACGAACGGCACCCTCGGTAGCCGAGGTCCTGCGCACCCCCGACCCCGAGGTCATCGTCCGCGCGGTCGCGCAGGCCGGGCCCCGGGGCGTCCTGGCCAGAGGGCTGGGCCGGTCCTACGGCGACAACGCGCAGAACGGCGGCGGGCTGGTCATCGACATGACCGCGCTGAACAGGATCCATTCGCTGAGCGCCGACACCAGACTGGCCGATGTCGACGCCGGGGTGAACCTGGACCAGCTGATGAAGGCGGCGCTGCCGCTGGGGTTGTGGGTTCCGGTGCTGCCCGGCACCCGGCAGGTCACCATCGGCGGGGCGATCGGCTGCGACATCCACGGCAAGAACCACCACAGCGCCGGCAGCTTCGGCGACCACGTGCGGTCCATGGAATTGCTGACCGCCGACGGGCAGATCCGACACCTGACGCCCGACGGCGAGGAAGCCGAGCTGTTCTGGGCCACCGTCGGCGGCAACGGCCTGACCGGGATCATCCTGCGCGCCACCATCGAGATGACACCCACCGAGACCGCGTACTTCATCGCCGACGGCGACGTCACCGCGAGCCTCGAGGAAACCATCGCCTTCCACAGTGACGGCAGCGAGGCCAACTACACCTACTCCAGCGCGTGGTTCGACGCGATCAGCGCACCGCCCAAGCTGGGCCGTGCCGCGATCTCCCGCGGCTCGCTGGCCACCCTGGACCAGCTGCCGGCCAAATTGCAGCGCGACCCACTGAAATTCGATGCGCCGCAACTGCTTACGCTGCCCGACATCTTCCCCAACGGGCTGGCCGCCAAGTACACCTTCATGCCGATCGGCGAGCTGTGGTACCGCAAATCCGGAACCTACCGCGGCAAGGTGCAGAACCTGACGCAGTTCTACCACCCGCTGGACATGTTCGGGGAATGGAACCGGGCCTACGGTCCGGCCGGCTTCGGCCAGTACCAATTCGTCGTGCCCACCACCGCCGTCGACGAGTTCAAACGGATCATCGGCGACATCCAGAAGTCCGGGCACTACTCGTTTCTGAACGTGTTCAAGCTGTTCGGCCCGGGGAACCGGGCACCGCTGAGTTTTCCGATCTCCGGCTGGAACGTGTGCGTGGACTTCCCGATCAAGCCGGGACTCAACGAATTCCTCAACGAACTCGACCGCCGGGTACTGGAATTCGGCGGCCGGGTCTACACCGCCAAGGACTCCCGGGTGAGTGCCGAGACCTTCCACGCCATGTACCCGCGCATCGACGAGTGGATCGCGGTGCGCCGCAAGGTTGACCCGTCGGGGGTGTTCGCCTCCGACATGGCCCGACGTTTGGAGCTGCTCTAGATGGTGCTTGACGCCGTAGGCAATCCGCAGACCATCCTGCTGCTCGGAGGCACGTCCGAGATCGGGCTGGCCATCTGCGAACGGTATCTGCGCAACGCGGCCGCGCGAATCGTGTTGGCCTGCATGCCGGAAGACCCCGGCCGCGACGACGCGGTCGCACAGTTGAAGGCCGCGGGCGCGAAGTCGGTGGAGGTCGTCGATTTCGACGCGGTGGAGACCGACACCCACCCGAAGGTGATCGAGCAGTGCTTCGCCGGCGGCGACATCGATGTCGCCATCGTCGCGTTCGGCCTGCTCGGTGACGCCGAGGAGTTGTGGCAGAACCAGCGCAAGGCCGTGCAGATCGCCGAAATCAACTACACCGCAGCAATTTCGGTGGGCGTGCTGCTCGGCGAGAAGATGCGCGCCCAGGGTTTCGGTCAGATCATCGCGATGAGCACCGTCGCCGGAGAACGGGTGCGCCGGTCCAACTTCGTCTACGGGTCCACCAAGGCCGGCCTGGACGGTTTCTACCTCGGGCTCGGTGAGGCGTTGCGCGAGTACGGCGTTCGGGTGCTGGTGATCCGGCCCGGCCAGGTACGCACCCGGATGAGTGCCCACATCAAGGAAGCCCCGTTGACCGTCGACAAGGAGTACGTCGCCAACCTCGCGGTGACCGCGGCCGCAAAAGGTAAGGATTTGGTTTGGGCGCCAGCAGCATTCCGCTACGTGATGATGGTGTTGCGGCACGTCCCGCGGAAGATCTTCCGCAAGCTGCCCATCTGAGAATGCCGAGCAGACGCAAAAGCCCCCAAATCGGGCACGAATCGGGGGCTTTTGCGTTCCCCCGCAAGCGGGAGGTGCCCCCAGCTCGCGGGGGGAAGGTGCCCCCGGCTCGCGCGGGGAACGTGCCCCCGGCTGGCGCGGGGAAGGTGCTGGCCACCGCCGGCCAGATGGTCCTGGCGGCCCTGGTTGCCGTCGTGGTGTCCGTCGTTTCGCTGCTGGCCATCTCCCGAGTGCAGTGGCCGGCTTTCCCGTCGTCCAACCAGCTGCACGCGTTGACCACCGTCGGTCAGGTCGGCTGTCTGGCCGGGTTGCTGGTCGCCGGAACGGTCTGGCGGCGTGGGCGTTTCCGCCGCCTGGCCCAGTTGGGCGCGCTGGTGTTCGTCTCTGCGTTCACCGTCGTGACGCTCGGCATGCCGCTGGGAGCCACCAAGCTCTACCTGTTCGGCATCTCCGTCGACCAACAATTCCGCACCGAGTATCTGACCCGGCTGGCCGACGACCCCGGGCTGCGCGACATGACCTACCTGGGGCTGCCGCCGTTCTACCCGCCGGGCTGGTTCTGGATCGGCGGACGGGTGGCGGCGCTGACGGGGACCCCGGCCTGGGAGATGTTCAAGCCGTGGGCGATCACCTCGATCGCCGTCGCGGTCGCGGTGGCGCTGGTGCTGTGGTGGCGGATGATCCGGTTCGAGTACGCGCTGCTGGTCACCGTCGCGACGACGGCGGTCACCCTGGCCTACAGTTCGCCCGAGCCCTACGCCGCGATGATCACCGTGCTGCTGCCACCGGTGCTGGTGCTGACCTGGTCGGGCCTGCGCGCCGGCGCTCGCCTCCCCGCCGAGCGTCACGCCAGCGTGGCATCCGACACCGACGGTCACGCTGGCGTGACGCTCGGCGAAAATTCGCGCGGCGGGTGGGCCGCGATCGTCGGCGCTGGCCTGTTCCTGGGCTACACCGCCACCTGGTACACGCTGCTGTTCGGCTACACCGCGTTCACGGTGACCCTGATGGCGCTGCTGCTGGCCGCGTCGCGCTGGCGAACCGACCGGGCGGCGGCCCTGCAACCGCTGTACCGGTTGCTCGTTATGGGCGTCATCGCCGCCGCCATCGGATCCATCACCTGGTTGCCGTTCCTGCTGCGCGCGCTGCGCGACCCGGTCAGCAACACCGGCAGCGCCCAGCATTACCTGCCGGCCGACGGCGCCCAGCTGACCTTCCCGATGCTGCAGTTCTCGCTGCTGGGCGCGATCTGCATGCTGGGCACACTGTGGCTGGTGATCCGGGCGCGCACGTCGGTGCGGGCCGGCGGCCTGGCGCTCGGGGTGCTGGCGGTGTACCTGTGGTCGCTGCTGTCGATGCTGACCACGCTGGCGCGCACGACCCTGCTGTCGTTCCGGCTGCAGCCGGCGTTGACCGTGCTGCTGGTGGCGGCCGGGGTTTTCGGGTTCGTCGAGGCCGTCACCGCGTTGGCCGGCCGCAGCCGCGTGGTGCTGCCTGCGGCCGCGGCGATCGGGCTGACCGGCGCCATCGCGTTCAGCCAGGACATCCCCGACGTGTTGCGGTCCGACCTGACCATCGCCTACACCGACACCGACGGCGACGGCCAGCGCGGGGACCGTCGGCCGCCCGGCGCGGAGAAGTATTACCCGGCCGTCGACGCCGCCATACAGAAGGTCACCGGCAAACCGCGCGATGAGACGGTGGTGCTCACCGCCGACTACAGCTTCCTGTCCTTCTACCCCTACTGGGGTTTCCAAGGACTGACGTCGCACTACGCCAACCCGCTGGCACAGTTCGACAAGCGGGCCGCGGAAATCCAGTCCTGGTCCAAGCTCAAGACGGCTGACGAACTCGTCCAGGCGCTGGACAAACTGCCCTGGCCGCCGCCGACCGTCTTCGTGATGCGCCGCGGCGCCGGCAACACCTACACCCTGCGCCTGGCCGAGGACGTCTACCCCAACCAGCCCAACGTGCGCCGGTACACCGTGGACCTCAAGGCCGCGCTGTTCGCCGATCCGCGTTTCGCCGTCGAGACCATCGGTCCGTTCGTGGTGGCCATCCGAAAGCCGGGCGACTGATGGCCACCGAAACCTCACCGCAGAACGCCGAGCAATTAGCATCTACCTCCGTGGGCGATGCGGGCGCAAACTACCGGATCGCTCGGCTCGTCGCCGTCGTCGCGGGCCTGCTGGGCACCGTTCTTGCGCTGGCGACCCCGCTGCTACCGGTCGAACAGACCACCGCCCAGCTCAACTGGCCGCAGAACGGCACCTTCGGCAGCGTCGACGCGCCGTTGTTCAGTTACGTGGCCACCGACCTCGACATCAGCGTTCCCTGCCAGGCCGCCGCGGGGCTGGCGGGTCCGCAGAACGCCGGCAAGACCGTGCTGCTCTCGACAGTGCCCAAACAAGCCCCCAAAGCGGTCGACCGGGGGCTGCTGTTGCAGCGGGTCAACGAGGACCTGGTGCTGATCGTGCGCAACGTGCCGGTGGTGGCGGCGCCGATGAGCGAGGTGCTCGGGCCGTCCTGCCAGCGCCTGACATTCACCGCGCACCCCGACCGGGTGATCGGCGAATTCGTCGGCCTGCGCCAAGGCCCGACAACCGAGCACCCCGGCCAACCGCTGCGCGGGGAGAAGAGCGGCTACGACTTCCGCCCGCAGATCGTGGGTGTGTTCACCGACCTGTCCGGGCCGGCGCCGCCGGGATTGAGTTTCTCCGCGACCGTCGACACCCGCTACAGCAGCAGCCCGACCGTGCTGAAGATGGCCGCGATGATCCTCGGCGTGCTGATGACCGCGGCATCCCTGATCGCGCTGCACGTCCTGGACACCGCCGACGGCACCCGGCACCGGCGGTTCCTGCCGTCCCGCTGGTGGTCGATCGGGGGCCTGGACGCGCTGGTGATCGCGGTGCTGGTGTGGTGGCACTTCGTCGGCGCCAACACCTCCGACGACGGCTACATCCTGACCATGGCCCGGGTGTCCGAGCACGCGGGATACATGGCGAACTACTACCGCTGGTTCGGCACACCCGAGGCGCCGTTCGGCTGGTACTACGACCTGCTGGCGGTATGGGCGCACGTCTCCACGGCCAGCATCTGGATGCGGCTGCCGGTCCTGGCGATGGCGCTGACCTGCTGGTGGGTGATCAGCCGGGAGGTCATCCCGCGGCTGGGATACGCCGTCAAGAAGAGCCGGGCCGCGGCGTGGACGGCGGCCGGCATGTTCCTGGCCGTGTGGCTGCCGCTGGACAACGGGCTGCGACCGGAGCCGATCATCGCGCTGGGCATCCTGCTGACCTGGTGTTCGGTGGAGCGGGCGGTGGCCACCAGCCGGTTGTTGCCGGTAGCGATGGCCTGCGTCATCGGCGCGCTGACACTGTTCTCCGGACCCACCGGTATTGCGTCCATCGGTGCGCTGCTGGTCGCGATCGGCCCGTTGCGCACCATCCTGCACCGCCGATCCAAGCAGTTCGGCCTGCTGCCGTTGGTGACGCCGATCCTGGCCGCGACCACGGTCACGGCGATCCTGATCTTCCGCGATCAGACGTTGGCCGGCGAAGCGCAGGCCACCCTGCTCAAGCAGGCGGTGGGCCCCAGCCTGAAATGGTTCGACGAGCACATCCGCTACGAGCGGCTGTTCATGCCCAGCCCCGACGGTTCGGTGGCACGCCGCTTCGCGGTGCTGGCGTTGCTGCTCGCGCTGGCCATCGCGGTGGCGGTGTCGTTGCGCAAAGGACGGATTCCGGGCACCGCTGCCGGGCCGAGCCGGCGCATCATCGGCATCACCATCATCTCGTTCCTGGCGATGATGTTCACCCCGACCAAATGGACGCACCACTTCGGGGTGTTCGCCGGGCTGGCCGGTTCGCTGGGGGCGCTGGCCGCGGTGGCGGTGACCGGCTCGGCCATGCGATCCCGCCGCAACCGCACTGTGTTCGCGGCGGTGGTGATCTTTGTGATGGCGCTGTCTTTCGCCAGTGTCAACGGCTGGTGGTACGTATCGAATTTCGGTGTGCCGTGGTCGAATTCGTTCCCGAAGTGGCGCTGGTCGCTGACCACCGCGCTGCTCGAGCTCACGGTGATCGTGCTGCTGATAGCCGCCTGGTTCCATTTCAGCTCCACCGACGACGACGCGCCGCCGAAGACCCGCTACGGTGCGAGACTGTCGCGAATCCTGCAGTCCCCGTTGGCAATTGCGGCGTGGCTGTTGGTGCTGCTGGAGGTGACCTCGCTGACCTCGGCGATGATCTCGCAGTACCCGGCCTGGACGGTGGGCCGGTCGAACCTGCAAGCACTGACCGGCAAAACCTGCGGACTGGCCGAGGACGTCCTGGTGGAGCTGGATCCCGGCGCCGGGATGCTCGAGCCGGTTTCGGCACCGGTGGCCGACGCCCTGGGCGCCGGTCTTTCAGAAGCCTTCTCGCCCAATGGGATTCCCGCCGATGTCACCGCGGACCCGGTGATGGAACGCCCGGGCGACCGCAATTTCGCCAGCGACGACGCAGTGGTCACCGGCAGCGACCCGGGCACCGAGGGCGGCACCACCGCCGCACCCGGCATCAACGGCTCCCGCGCGCGCTTGCCGTTCAACCTGGATCCGGCCCGCGTGCCGGTGCTGGGCAGTTGGCGCTCCGGCATCCAGGTGCCCGCCATGCTGCGGTCGGGCTGGTATCGGCTGCCGCCGAAGGATCAACGCGGCAAGACACCGCTGCTGGTGGTGACGGCGGCCGGCCGGTTCGACTCGCGTGAGATCCAGGTGCAGTGGGCCACCGACGACCAGGCTGCCGCCGGAAAGCACGGCGGATCAATGGAATTCGCCGACGTCGGTGCGGTACCCGCCTGGCGCAATCTGCGCGCGCCGCTGTCGGCGATCCCCGATTCCGCCACCCAGATCCGCCTGGTGGCCGACGACGACGACCTGGCGCCGCAGCACTGGATCGGACTGACGCCGCCGCGGATTCCGAAACTGCGCACGCTGCAGGACGTGGTGGGATCCAACGATCCGGTGTTCCTGGACTGGCTGGTGGGGCTGGCGTTCCCCTGCCAGCGACCGTTCGGCCACCAGAACGGCGTCGTCGAGGCACCCAAGTGGCGCATCCTGCCGGACCGGTTCGGCGCCGAAGCCAACTCGCCGGTGATGGACAACCTGGGCGGCGGCCCGCTGGGCATCACCGAACTGTTGGCGCATGCGACCACGGTGGCCAGCTACCTCAAGGACGACTGGTTCCGGGACTGGGGCGCGTTGCAGCGTTTGACCCCCTTCTATCCCGACGCCGTGCCGGCCCGCCTGGAACTGGGCACGGTGACCCGCAGCGGGTTGTGGGATCCGGCGCCGCTGCGCAAGAGCTGACCGGTGTTTGGCGTACCGGATCCCTTGACGCCGCAGGCCGGACCGTAGCTGGGAATATGCGGCGGCGCTGTCGACACCTTGGCATATGGTGAGACGACTGCCATCGTTGGAACCTGGCTGGCTGGATCGTCAAGGGGCGGGCCGATGAAAGAAACTGCGTTCGGTCGGTACCGGCTGGAGGGGTTGCTGGGCCGCGGCGGCATGGGAGAAGTGTGGCGGGCGCACGATACGCAGACCGACCGCGATGTGGCGCTGAAGTTGTTGCCGACCCAGTGGGCGCAGGATGACGTATTCCGCCAGCGCTTTCGCCGGGAAGCACACGCCGCGGCCAGTCTCAACGAGCCGCACATCGTCCCCATTCACCATTACGGCGAAGTCGACGGTCGGCTCTATGTCGAGATGCGCCTCATCGAGGGTCAGGACCTACAGACCCTGCTCAAGGACGGCCCGCTCGCCCCGGCCCGGGCGGTGGCAATAATCGAGCAGGTCGCCATGGCGTTGGACGCCGTCCACCGCACCGGTCTGGTACATCGCGACGTCAAACCCTCGAACATTCTGATCACTCGATACGACTTCGCGTACCTGATCGACTTCGGCATCGCCCGCGCCGCTCGGGAAACCGGGCTGACCGGAGCCGGCAACATCATCGGCTCGATGCAGTACATGGCTCCGGAGCGGTTCCGCGACAACAAGGGTGATATGCGCGCCGATGTCTATGCGTTGGCGTGCGTGCTGGTGCAATGCGTCACGGGAGTCCCGCCTTTCCCCGGTGAGGATCCCGAACAGCAGATGATGGCGCACCTGACCGCGCCCCCGCCGCGACCGTCTCAGATCACCCGGGCCGTCCCTGAAGAGTTCGATGCTGTCGTCGGCAAGGGAATGGCGAAGAACCCTGACGCGCGTTACCAGACCGCGCTCCAATTGAGCGAGGCGGCTCGCCTGGCCCTGAACACCAATGTGGATGCGGGCGGATTGCCGCCGAAGCAAGCCCATGCACCCGTCATGTCGACCACCACTTCCGAAGCGCCGGAAACGATCTCGGACGACATCGCGGTGGCTGCGGGCCCTGCCCGATCCCCCGCCGAAAAGTACTCGTCGTTCGATCGCCGGTCCGTGAGATCAGGTGCAGCCATCGACGATCTGCTGGAGCGAGCTGTAGCGGCGGTCAGCGGGCCATATGCGACGTCCAAGTCTGCTGCGGTGCCGCAAGACCCGGTCGACGCCAGACCCGACGCCGGACCCGACGACGCCGACGATCTGTGGAACGAAAGCACCGGCAGCGGCGAAATCCGGCGCCTGACAATCCTTTCCGCCGAACTGGTCGGTGCAACCCGACTGGCCGCGCGGGTCGACCCGGAGACCCAGCGCGTGATCATCCGTCGCTACCGCGACAAGGTCCGCCAAATCTCGGTTCGGTATGAGGGACATCTCGCGTCCGCGACGGCGGACGGGCTGATGGTCGTCTTCGGCTATCCTCGCGCGCACGACGACGATGTTCACCGAGCGGTATATGCGGGCTTGGAGATCGCCCGCGAGCTGGAAAGCCTGAGCCGGCAAGCGAAAAGCAAGTTCGACGCCAACGTGGATGTCCGGGTGGGTATTCACCGCGGCGCGGTGCACCTGGACGACACTGAAGACGACCTGTACGGGCTCACCGCCAGTCTGGCGGTGGAAGTTTCGGCGCAGGCGCCGACGGGCGGCGTCGCCGTCACACAGTCGGTTGCGCCCCTGATCCGCGACACGTTCGAACTGGCGGAGTTGCCCGGGGCGTCGTTCAGCGTCGCCGAGGTCGTCCAGTTGTTTCAGGTGATCGGCGAGCGGGTCGACCCCGCCCCACTCCCGCGGGGTCCGCTCGTCGGCCGCCAGCGCGAACTCGCCCGGCTGCACAAGAGTTGGTCGCGGGCACAGGCGGGCACACTGACCATCCCCGCAATGGTGTTCCGCGGCGAAGCCGGAATCGGAAAGAGCAGGCTCGCGGCGGCGGCTATCGATGTTGTGCGGCGGGACTCAGGCCAAGTCGTCGAGTTGGTCGGTTCGCCTTTGCATCCTGACGTGGGTCTGCACCCGATGCGGGTGCTGCTGGAACGTCGATGTGCCATCACTCGTCTCACCGGACCCGAACAGCGGCTGCACCTTTTGCGGGTGGAGATCGAAGCGCAACGGCTGGACCCAGACGGCCTACTTCCGTTGCTGGCACCCGTGATCGGCATCGACGCCGTCCACGGCTACGAACCAGTGCCGGCCGCAGCGCAGAAACTGCAGGACTTGATCGCCGCAGCGCTGAAGCGCTATCTGCTTGCCTGCTTTCACGGCGGCCCCGGATTACTCGTGGCCGAAGACGCTCACTGGTTCGACCCCTCCACCCTCGGCCTGCTAGGCGAGGTGCTGGACGAAACCGGCGGCCGCCTGCTCGTCGTGATCACCGGCCGAGGTGACGATTGGACACCGAATCACTGGCAGGCCAAGGTGTTTGATCTGGCGCCGTTGACCGAGGCCGAATCGGACCAGCTCGCCCTGACTCTTGATCCCACGGTGAGTCCCGAAGATTGCGCGGCGGTGCGTGCCCGGTGTGGTGGTGTCCCGTTCTTCATCGAGCAGGTCGTCAGTGGGATGGATGCTGCGAACGAAGGGACCCGCGCCGCGTTACCCGACCGGTTGTATGAGCCGTTGTTCGCGCGGCTGTTGGCCACTCCCAACGTGGTACCCGTCGTCTCCGCGGCCGCCATCATCGGGCGGCAGGTCGAGCGGAATCTCCTCGTCGCGGTGGCTGCGTCGAGCGCGGATGAAGTGGACGACATCATCGATGAGCTCGAGGACGCCAAAATCCTGGAACCGCAAGGCCCGGACGCCTGGCGCTTTCGCCATGAGTTATTCCGGGAGGCGGCGGCCGAGATCGCGCCGCCCGGCGTTCGCCGGGAATTGCACGCCAAAGTCGCCGACGCGATGACCCAGGCAGCCGTCGGAACCCCGGACTGGCCGCAGGTTGCAGCGCATTACGAACAGGCCGAACGGCACGCCGAGGCCGCCTCCGCGTATGAGCAGGCCTCCGCCGATGCAAGGCGCCGCGGAGCTCTGGCCGAGGCGCGCAGTTATCTGACGCACGCCCTGAACCAACTCGGGCATTGTCCGCCAAGCGCAGACCGGGACCGTTGGGAGATAGGACCGCGTCTGGAACGGTGGTTGCTCACCGCCACGGCGGAGGGGTATCAAAGCCCCGAGGTCACCGACGATGTGGAGCGCTGCCTGCAACTCGTCGGCAAAGACCTTGCCGAGGATCAGCTGTTCGGGGTTCTGTTTGCGGTCAGCAGCTACTACATCAGCCGGGGGGACATGCGGCGGGCGAGCCAGACCGCGGATGCGTTGCGCAGCAACGCCCAAGGCGCCAAGCAGTGGTGGAGTCCCGCCGTCGACTGCATCCACGGAATGGTCGCCTTCATGCGGGGGGAATATGCCGGCGCCCGTTGCCTGTTCGAGCAGGCCACAGTCGGCTTGGCCGATGACGAGCAGCGCAACATGGACGAGTCCTGGTTCATTCCGCACGACACCGTCGCCTTGGCCCACGAGCATCTCGGGGTTTACCACCTGCTGCACGGTGACCTCGCTGCGGCCGAAGCCTCCATCGCAAGAGCGATGCAGCGGGCCGACACTCTCGGATTTCCGCTCGGGCCCTACAACCACGTGTATGCGATCGACATCGAAATCTGGATACAAACCGATGCCGGCAACTTGGATCGCGCCGCCGAGCTGGTGACCGACATGCTGGCCAAGGCCGAGCGGTACGGGTTCGTCTTCTGGCAGTTGTTCGGACTTGCCGTGCGAGCAAAAGTCGAGGCCGAAACCCTGTTGCGCTCAGCTGATCCCGATGCGGATGCGCTGACCGCTCAGATCGAGACCACAACGCAGCTGACCGACTTGTGGCGTTCGCTGGGGTTGTACGCGTACCAGACGCGCTATGACTGCGTTATCGGGCAGCTGCTGATCGCCGCGGACCGGCGCCACGAGGCCCGCGCGCGAATCGATCTCGCCCTACAAATCGCCGACGACACCGAAATGCATTTGTGGGATGCTGAACTGCTCCGAGTCCGGGCGCGCACCCACACCGATCCGGACAGCACGGCCGCGGATCTCGTTGCGGCCATGGCACTGGCCCGCCGACAGGATGCGCCCCTGTTCGAATTGCGTTCCGCGCTAGACGATTTCGAGCTCCGCGGTGACGATGCGCGAGACGTCCTCACCGAGGCGCTGGGTCGCCTCCCAGCCAACTGCACGGCACCTGAAGCGGTGGCGGCGCAGGCGATTCTCGGGTGTTAGCCCGCGCCGTTATTGGCTGAGGTCGACCTCGAAGACGAACTCCACGCCGCCGATGCAGATGTGGTCGCCATGGGAAAGTCCGGCGCTGCCCCGGATCAACTGCCCCTGCACCTCGACACCGTTCGTCGACCGCAGATCGGTGATCACGAAACCCGTTCCGGTGTCGCTGATTACGGCGTGATGACGGCTGACGTCGGTGTCGTCGAGCACGAGGTCGTTGTCGGGAAAGCGGCCGATGCGGGTGGCCGGGCCGGCCAGCGGGTGTCGTCGTCCGGCGCTGTCGCGCAGCCCGGCCGTCGGAGGCGCGAACGTCGTGTGGGTTTCGGTCCGGTAAGCACCGCGCTTGCGGGTGTTCACCGCACCCCGTTTGGTGGGTAGCGGTTCCTGACGCAGGATTCGCTCGTAGAGCGCGCTGACGGTCGGCCCCGGGTCGATGCCGAGGCCCTCGGCCAATGCGGTCTTCAACTGGCGATAGGCACCCAGCGCATCGGACTGACGTTCGGTGACGTAGTAGGCGGTGATCAGCTGAGCCCACAGCGGTTCCCGGTAAGGATGCTCGGCGGTCAGCGCTTCGAGCTCACCGATCACCGCATCGGCCCGGCCGCAGGCGATCTCGGCTTCGGCCCGGGCGCTGTGCGCGGCCACCTTGTCCTCCACCAGCTTGGCCGCGACCACCGTGACGAACTCGAAGTCCCGCAGGTCGTCGAGCACCGGGCCGCGCCACTCGGCCAGCGCCGCCGAGAGATGACCGCTGGCCTCTTCGAACCGTCCGGCCGCGGCGGCCTGGACGCCCGCGGCTTTCGCGACGGCAAACCGTCCCAGGTCGCAATCGGCGTCGGCGACAGTGAGTTGGTAACCCGGCGGCGCGCTGGGCAGCACCGAGTTGGGGTCCACGCCGGTGGTACGCAGCAGTCGGCGCAGGTTGGAGATGTGGGACTGGATGCTGGTGCGCGGCGGCCGGCACCGGAGAGCCGTCCCACACCGCGTCGGTCAACGAGTCGACCGACACCGGCCGATTGCGATTGACCAGCAGCATGGCCAGCACCGCACGTTGTTTGGCCGGACCCACCGGCACGGGGACGTCGTCGACGAGCAGCTGCAGCGGACCCAGTGCCCCAAACCCGAGTGCCGAGTTCGTCATCGCGCTGCCAGCCTTCCGGTCATACCTGTTGTGACGAATTATGCGACGCCGGCGACCGATGCGACTGCGCACGAGCGTGCACAAATGTACGGCCCGACCGGCGTGTCGGTGAACATCTGCGCACCTTCGCGGCCTGGAGAGTGACTCGTGCGCGGCCCTGCATCCGAAAAGCGCTCAGCAGCGTCGCCTACGATCGAGCCTCGTGTCCCCCGACGGTACTGAGCGATCTCACCGGATCGCCCGTTTGACAGCCGTCGTCGCCGGGTTCGCCGGCCTGCTGTTGTGCCTGCTGGTTCCGCTGCTGCCGGTGCGGCAAACCACCACGACAATCCTGTGGCCGCAAGGCACCACGGACGGTCGGGCAACAGGCGATGTCAGCCAGATCACGGCACCGCTGGTGTCGGGTGCACCGCGGGCGATCGACATCTCCGTCCCGTGCTCGGCGATCGCCACCCTGCCGGCCGACGGCGGCCTGGTCCTGTCCACGCTGCCGGCCGACGGCTTCCAGACCGGCAAGCACGGGTTGTTCGTGCGGGCCAACAAGGACACCGTCGTCGTCGCGTTCCGGGACACGGTGGCCACCGTCGCCCCCCGCGCGGCGATCGCCGCCGGCGGGTGCTCGATACTGCACATCTGGGCCGACGCAGGCGGCGCCGGGGCGGACTTCGTCGGCATCCCCGGCGCGGCCGGAAAGCTCCCTCCGGAGAAGAAACCGCAGGTCGGCGGGATATTCACGGACCTCAAAGTGCCCGCGCAGCCCGGCCTGTCGGCGCGGGTGGACGTCGACACCCGGTTCATCCTCGCGCCCACCACGCTGAAGGCCCTCGCGATGGCTGCGGGTGTGCTGGCCGTGCTGATCGCCATCGGTGCGCTGGGAGCGCTGGACCGGCTCAGCCGCGGCGACACGGTGCGCCACTGGCGTTCGTCCATCGCATGGTTGAGCCGGTACCGTCCCCGGTTGCACCGGTCCCGGATCTGGCGGGTCGGCCTGGCGACCTGGCTGGCCGACGCCGGGGTCATCGGAACGCTGCTGGGATGGCACGTCATCGGCGCCATCTCCTCCGACGACGGCTACAACCTCACCATCGCCCGGGTCGCGCCGAAGGCCGGTTACGTCGCCAACTACTACCGCTACTTCGGCACTACAGATGCGCCGTTCGACTGGTATCTGAGCCTGCTCTCGAAGATGGCCACTGTCAGCACGGCCGGCGTGTGGATGCGGCTACCCGCCACCCTGGCCGGCATCGCGTGCTGGCTGATCATCAGCCGCTGTGTGCTGCGCCGACTGGGACCGGGCAGCAACGGACTGGCCGCCAACCCGGTCGCGGTGTGGACCGCCGGCGCGGTGTTCATCGCCGCCTGGCTGCCGTTCAACAACGCGCTGCGACCCGAGCCGATAATCGCGCTGGGCGTACTGGCCACCTGGATGATGGTGGAACGTTCGATCGCGCTGGCACGCCTGGCGGCCGCCGCCGTCGCGATCATCATCGCCGCGCTCACCGCGACGCTGGCACCGCAAGGGCTGATTGCGGTCGCCGCGTTGCTGACCGGTGCCCGTGCCGTCGCGCAGACCATCAGGCGCCGGCGCGACACCGACGGACTGCTGGCCCCGCTGATCGTGCTGGCGGCGACGTTGTCGCTGATTACCGTCGTGGTGTTCCGCAGCCAGACGCTGGCCACGGTCGCCGAGTCCGCCCGCATCAAGTACACCGTCGGGCCGACCATCGCCTGGTATCAGGACTTTCTGCGCTACTACTTCCTGACCGTGGAAAGCAACGCCGACGGCTCGATGGCACGCCGGTTCGCCGGGTTGATCCTGCTGCTGTGCCTGTTCGGGATGCTGTTCGTGCTGCTGCGCCGCGGCCGGGTGCCCGGGCTGGCCACCGGCCCGGCTTGGCGCTTACTCGGCACCACGGCCATCGGTTTGCTGCTGCTCACGTTCACCCCCACCAAGTGGGCGATTCAGTTCGGCGTCTTCGCCGGGCTCACCGGGGCGTTGGGCGCGGTCACCGCGTTCAGCGTGGCGCGGATCGGGCTGCACAGCCGACGCAACCTGGCGTTGTACGTCACCGCGCTGCTGTTCGTGCTGGCCTGGGCGACCTCGGGTATCAACGGCTGGTTCTACGTCGGCAACTACGGCGTCCCGTGGTACGACATCCAGCCCGTGGTGGCCAGTTTCCCGGTGACGTACATCTTCTTGTTCTTGTCGATCGGCACCGGACTGCTGGCTGCTTGGTACCACTTCCGGATGGATTACGCGGGTCACACCGAGGTCAAGAACAACCGGCGCAACCGGGTGCTGGCGTCCACTCCGCTGCTGGTGGTGGCGGTGATCATGGTGCTGGGCGAGGTCGGGTCGATGGCCAAGGGCGCGGTGTTCCGCTATCCGCTCTACACCACCGCCAAGGCGAACCTGGCCGCGCTCACCAAGCCCGACAGTTGCGCCATGGCCGACGACGTGCTGGCCGAGCCCGACTCCAATGCCGGGATGCTGCAACCGGTTCCGGGTCAGCAGTTCGGGCCGGACGGACCGTTGGGCGGGGTCAATCCGGTCGGTTTCAAGCCCGAGGGGGTGGGCGAGGACCTGAAGTCCGACCCGGTGGTCAGCAAACCCGGGGTGGTCAATTCCGACGCCTCCCCCAACAAACCCAACGCCGCCATCACCGACTCGGCGGGCACCGCCGGCGGCAAGGGTCCCGTCGGCGTCAACGGCTCGCACGCGGCGCTGCCGTTCGGGCTGGACCCTGCGCGCACCCCGGTGATGGGCAGCTACGGCGAGAACAACCTGGCCGCCCGCGCCACCTCGGCCTGGTACCAGCTGCCCGCCCGCCGCCCGGACCGGCCGCTGGTGGTGGTCTCGGCCGCCGGCGCCATCTGGTCCTACAAGGAGGACGGCGACTTCATGTACGGGCAGTCCCTGAAGCTGCAGTGGGGCGTGACCAAGCCCGATGGCAGCACCACGCCGCTCGGTGAGGTGTTCCCGATCGACCTCGGGCCACAACCGGCGTGGCGCAACCTGCGCTTCCCGTTCGCCTGGGCACCGCCGGAAGCCAACACCGCCCGCATCGTCGCCTACGACCCGAACCTGAGCTCCGAGCAGTGGTTCGCATTCACCCCGCCCCGGGTGCCGGAGCTGGAGCCATTGCAGCGGCTGATCGGATCGCAGGACCCGGTGCTGATGGACATCGCCACCGCCGCTAACTTCCCGTGCCAGCGGCCGTTCTCCGAGCATCTGGGCATCGCCGAACTGCCCGAGTACCGCATCCTGCCCGACCACAAGCAGACCGCGGTGTCGTCGAACCTGTGGCAGTCAGCCTCGACCGGCGGACCGTTCATGTTCACTCAGGCACTGCTGTGGACGTCGACGATCTCGACGTATCTCGACGGTGACTGGTATCGCGACTGGGGCTCGGTGGAGCAGTATCACCGGCTGGTGCCGTCCGATGAGGCGCCGGACGCTGCCGTCGAGCAGGGCGTGATCACGGTGTCGGGCTGGAGCCGGCGCGGACCGATCAGGGCGCTGCCATGACCCTCGGCGCGAGCGGGCCTGGCGCGAGCAGACGCAAAAGCCCCCAAAATCGGGCGGATTCGGGGGCTTTTGCGTCTGCTCGCGCAACGAAGCGGGAGGTGCCCCCAGCTCGCGCAACGAAGTGGGTGGCCACCGTCGCCGGACTGATCGGCTTCGTGCTGTCGGTCGCCACGCCGCTGCTGCCGGTCGTGCAGACCACCGCGATGCTGAACTGGCCACAGAACGGCCAACTGAACAGCGTGACGTCGCCGCTGATCTCGCTGACGCCGGTCGACTTCAAAGCCTCGGTGCCGTGCAGCATTGAACGCGACATGCCCGCCGACGGCGGCGTCATCCTGGGCACGGCACCCAAGCAGGGCAAGGACGCCAACCTGCAGGCGCTGTTCGTCGTCGTCAGCGCCAAACGCGTCGACGTCACCGACCGCAACGTGGTGATCCTGTCCGTGCCGCGCGACCTGATGCGCTCACCGGACTGCGAGCGCATCGACATCTCCTCGACGCACGCCGGCACCTTCGCCCATTTCGTCGGGCTCAAAGACCCCGGCGGCGCACCGCTGCGCAGCGGCTTCCCCGACCCGAACCTGCGTCCGCAGATCGTCGGGGTGTTCACCGACCTCAGCGGACCGGCGCCGCCGCAGCTGAAGCTCTCGGCCACCGTCGACACCCGCTTCTCCACCACCCCGACCACCCTGAAACTGCTGGCCATCGTCGGCGCGATCGTGGCCACCCTGGTCGCGCTCCTCGCGTTGTGGCGCCTCGACCAACTCGACGGGCACCGGATGCGCCGCTGGATACCGGCGAACTGGCGCAAGTTCACCCTGCTCGACGGCGTGGTGATCTTCGCGTTCCTGCTCTGGCACGTGATCGGGGCCAACTCGTCCGACGACGGCTACATCCTGGGCATGGCACGGGTCGCCGACCAAGCCGGCTACATGTCGAACTATTTCCGCTGGTTCGGCAGCCCGGAGGACCCGTTCGGCTGGTACTACAACCTGCTGGCCCTGATGACCCACGTCAGCGACGCCAGCATCTGGATGCGGCTGCCCGACCTGTTCGCCGGCCTGGTGTGCTGGCTGCTGCTGTCCCGGGAGGTGCTGCCCCGACTCGGCCCGGCGGTGGCCGCCAGCAAACCCGCCAACTGGGCCGCGGCGATGGTGCTGCTGACCGCCTGGATGCCGTTCAACAACGGCCTGCGCCCCGAGGGCATCATCGCGCTCGGCTCGCTGGTCACCTATGTGCTGATCGAACGGTCGATGCGCTACAGCCGCCTGACGCCCGCGGCGCTGGCCGTCATCACCGCGGCGTTCACCCTCGGCGTGCAGCCGACCGGGCTGATCGCGGTGGCCGCGCTGGTGGCCGGCGGCCGCCCGATCCTGCGGATCCTGGCCAAACGCCGCCGCATGGTCGGCGGGACGTTGCCGTTGCTCGCGCCGATGCTGGCCGCCGGCACCATCATCCTGACCGTGGTGTTCGCCGACCAGACGTTGTCGACGGTGTGGGAGGCCACCCGGGTCCGCGGCAAGATCGGGCCCAGCCAGGCCTGGTACACCGAGAACCTGCGCTACTACTACCTGATCCTGCCGACCGTCGATGGCTCGCTCTCGCGCCGCTTCGGTTTCCTGATCACCGCGCTGTGCCTGTTCACCGCCGTGTTCATCATGTTGCGCCGCAAGCGGGTTCCCGGCGTGGCGCGCGGGCCGGCGTGGCGGCTGATGGGCGTCATCTTCGGCACCATGTTCTTCCTGATGTTCACCCCGACCAAGTGGGTGCACCACTTCGGGTTGTTCGCGGCGGTGGGCGCGGCGATGGCCGCGCTGACGACGGTGCTGGTGTCGCCGGCAGTGTTGCGCTGGTCGCGCAACCGGATGGCGTTCCTGGCGGCGGTGTTCTTCCTGCTGGCGTTGTGTTTCGCCACCACCAACGGCTGGTGGTACGTGTCCAGCTACGGTGTGCCGTTCAACAGCTCGATGCCGAAAATCGCCGGAATCACGGTCAGCACAATGTTTTTCGTTCTGTTCGTGCTTGCCGCGGTGTACGCGGCCTGGCTGCACTTCGCGCCGCGCGGCAGCGGGGAGGGCAGGCTGGCCCGGTCGCTGACCAGCGCCCCGGTGGCGCTGGCGGCCGGCTTCATGGTGCTGACGTTCGTGGCCTCGATGGGCATCGGGATCGTGCGCCAGTACCCCACCTACTCCAACGGATGGTCGAACGTGCGTGCCTTCGCCGGCGGCTGCGGGTTGGCCGACGACGTGCTCGTCGAGCCTGACCCCAACAACGGGTTCATGACGCCGCTACCCGGCGAATACGGTCCGCTGGGTCCGTTGGGCGGCTCCGGTCCCATCGGCTTCTCCCCGAACGGGGTGCCCGAACACACCGTCGCCGAGGCGGTGGTGATGAAGCCCAACCAGCCCGGCACCGACTACGACTGGGACGCCCCGACCAAGCTGAAGACGCCCGGCGTCAACGGCTCGACGGTGCCGTTGCCCTACCAGCTCGACCCCGCCCGGGTGCCGCTGGCGGGCACCTACACCACCGGCGCGCAGCAACAGAGCAGGCTGACTTCGGCGTGGTATCAGTTGCCTAAGCTCGACGACGCTCATCCGCTGGTGGTGATCACCGCCGCGGGCAAGATCACCGGCAACTCCGTGCTGCATCACTACACGACCGGGCAGACCGTGGTGCTGGAATACGCCCGCCAAGGCGCCGGGCCGTTGGTGCCGGCCGGGCGGATGGTGCCCGACGACCTGTACGGCGAGCAGCCCAAGGCGTGGCGCAACCTGCGGTTCGCGCGGGAGAAGATGCCGGCCGACGCGGTCGCCGTGCGCGTGGTTGCCGAGGACCTGTCGCTGACGCCGGAGGACTGGCTCGCGGTGACCCCGCCGCGGGTGCCCGAGCTGCGGTCGCTGCAGGAGTATGTCGGGTCCACGCAGCCGGTGCTGCTGGACTGGGCGGTCGGGTTGGCTTTCCCCTGCCAGCAGCCGATGCTGCACACCAACGGCGTCACCGAGATTCCGCGGTTCCGCATCACCCCGGACTATTCGGCCAAGAAGCTGGACACCGACACCTGGGAGGACGGCGTCAACGGCGGCCTGCTGGGCATCACCGACCTGCTGCTGCGTGCGCACGTGATGGCGACGTATCTGTCCCGGGACTGGGCTCGCGACTGGGGGTCGCTGCGCAAGTTCGACACGCTGGTAGACGCGCCGCCCGCGCGGCTGGACCTGGGCGAGGCCACCCGCAGCGGGTTGTGGTCGCCGGGACACATCCGGTACAAGCCTTAGCGGGGCAGCGGCGGCGACTGGTTGATGACGGCACCGCCCGCGTCCAGCGCCTGCAGCTGGTAGTAGCCGCCGCCGCTGCCCTGCAGTGGTATCGGGGTGTCGTAACCCGCCCAGTCAACCGTGGTCAACGGCGTCATGGTGGTGCTGTCCGGGCCGTGCAGCAACCGCCAGCGGCGCACGGCGGTGGCACCGTTCCAGATCGCGCGGGCGGTGTCGCCGGTCAGCACCAGTTGCGGGGGCACGACGGGATCGCCGGTCCAGACGTCGAGAAACGCGCGGTAGGTGCCGTCGGCCAACGTCGCGTCGTAGACCAGTTCGCCGTCGGCGCCGAACTCAGAAATGCGACCCGCGGTGCCCCAGCCAACGAACGTGTGCCCGCCGGGAAGCGGTTGCAGGTTCCCCATGGCGCCGGCGCTGAGGTTGCCGGGGTGTGGCTGCGCGCGGACGAGAGTGGCTCTGCGCGCGGCGAAGTCCAGGTGGATCCATTTCAGGCTGCTGGGCACCGTTCCGCCGCCGGGCTGGGCGCGGCTGCCTTCGAAGTGGTTGTCGAACAATGTCAGCGTGTCGGCGGCCGGCATCGCGGCGTCGTGCTGGAAGGCGAACTCGACACCGTCGCCCAACTCGAAGGTCGAGTGTCTGCCACCGAGTTGCCAGTTGATCGCACCGCTGCGCGCATCCACATTGAGCACGGTGGACAGCGCGCGCATGCTGATCAGCAGGTTGCCGGCGGGATCCAGCGCGATCGAGTTCATGTGGTACGGGTCGAGCACCTGCCCCGCGGTGTACCTGGCCGGGGAGTCGGCGACCGGCACATGGCTGAGCGCGTCCCATCGGAACAACGTCTTCTTCGCCGCGACGTCGACCACCGTGGCGATGCAGTTGTAGATGCGGCCGTCTCTGGGTCCGCCGATAGCCGTGAGGTCCGTCGTCACCTCTTGATAGGCGGTGATCAACGCGTGCCCGTCCGGCGTGAGCCGGAATTCATGGATGTCCGACGACAGATCGCCACCGGGGGTGACGGTGGCGATCAGGTTGTAATGCTCGTCGGCGATACAAGCGACGCCGACGCCGTGGCTGCCCACCTTCAATCCTTGCCACCAGGTCAGCACGGGCCGGCCCTGCAGAGTTTGCACCCGCAGGTTGCCGCCGGTCTGCCCGGGCGGCAGTTCGCTGTGCCAAACCACTCTCCCGCGCCGGTCGGCGACGACGAGTATCGAAGTGTGTGGGGCACCGCTGCCCGGGTTGGCGGCAGTGGTGCCGGAGACGAAGAAAATGTGGCCGGGGGAACCACCGGGGTTGTCGACGTTGACGGTGTAGCCCAAGGACCTCGCCGAGACCTCGATCCCTCCCGGCGGAGGCGGCGGGGGTGCCGACGGCGCAGCGGCCAACCGGTCGTTTTGCGTAGCGCACGCCGCCGCGCCGCCGGCTACCACCACGCCAGCCGCGGCGCCGAACTGTCGCCTCGTCATCCCGGCCGGCACCCGGTTATTACACCAGGGGTGCACATCGGATCCGGATGAAACACTGGGATGCATGTGGTGGTGGACGCGTCTGGGCATCGCCACGCTGGTGGGGTGCCTGGGCGTCGGCTGTGCGGCGCCGCAACCAGGCGGTCCCGGTTCGGCCGCGCGGTCCCACTACGTCGCGCTGGGCGACTCCTTCGCAGCCGCGCCGGGCGTGCCGGAACCGGCCGAACCCCAGGGCTGTCACAAGTCGACCAACAACTATCCCACCGTGCTGGCCCGACGACTCGACGCTGCGTCTTTCCGCGACGTCACCTGTAGTGGCGCGACGACCGACGACATCTACAGCCGGGCCCAGCAGACCGGGGACGGCCTGATGCCGCGCCAACTCGAGGCGCTCAGCACGACCACCGAACTGATCACCATCACCATCGGCGCCAACGACGTCGGACTCGCCGGTGACGCCGAATCCTGCGAAGTCGAGGCGTCGAATCCGCGTCCGTGCACCGGCAAGTTCGTCGTGGGTGACGTCGACCGGATTTCCGGCCTGATCGACGCGCAGGTGCCGGTGTGGTCGACGATGGTCGACGAGGTCCGGGCCAGGGCGCCGCGCGCCCGGATCATCTTCGTGGGATACGGGTTGCTGATACGCCCGGGCGGCTGCTATCCCGAGCAGCCCATCCTGCCCCACGATGCGAACTATCTGCAGGCCAAGATCGACGAACTTGGCGACCGGCAGCGACAACTCGCCGCCGCCAAGGGCATCGAGTACTTCGACACCCGTCCGCTGTCGCGGGGCCACGACATGTGCGCCCCGCCCGCCGACCGCTATGTCGAGGGGTATGTGACGCGCAATCGGGCGGTGCCGTTGCACCCCACCGCGCTGGGCGCCGTTGCGGTCGGAAATGCGCTTACCGACTATCTGGTCTTGACCGAAAACCAATAATTGACGGCGCGGCCAATTGGTCGCCGGGTTTTTGTTAGTTTGGTAAAGCAACCTCGCGCCGAGGTGTCACAATCCGCTGGTCAACGGCCAGAACAGCTGGTTTCGAAGCGCTTAGACATTTGGTTTACAAGAATGGCGATTAACATCGCCACCGCCTCAAGTCTGCCTTCGAATCTCGATGGTTGAAAAACGCAAATCCGGTCAATAGACAGTTCGGGATCGGGCTCATTCAACACGAAATGGTAGGCAAATGCGCTCGTTGAAACGGTTGGCAACGTCCGTAGTGACACTGACGGTCATGGCCGCCTCCGGGATGACGCTCGGGACCGGAGCGGCGTCCGCAACCTCACGGGTGCCGATGAATCCAGACCTGCGCAACTGCGACTACAGCCTTGTCAAGACCGCGCTGATCCGGCCGAAGACGATCCTCGGGCGCGGCACGGCCGACTTCCGTGTCTCCGGGTCGACGGTCGTCGCCGACGTCGACATGGTGATCGCCAACAACGGGGGCGGACACTACGACGTCGGGGTGATCCAGGTGCCCCGGCCGTCGTCGGCTACCTGCGGGCCCGGGGATCCGGGCACCACGTTCGCCGGCTTGGACACCGACGCCGCCGGGGTCGGGCACGTGACCATTACCGCGCCGCTGCGGCAGGGCACCACGGGGGTGTGGGTGATCGTCGAGTCGCCGAACCCGAACAGCCAGATTCCGGGCGAGTTCTACACCACGGAATTTCTCGCGCCCGTCTAGTTCCGATCTGTAATACCGTCGCGGCATGACCCAGTACGACTCGCCATACGGGTCGGAGGCCGTGGATCGGCTGCCGTTCTCGACACCGGAGAAATCGCAGCGGTATCAAACCGAGCGATACGGCGGGGCGACCGGTCTCAACTGGTATCTGACCGACCCCACGCTGCAGTTCATCACGGCCTACTACCTCACCCCCGACGAGCTCGCCGTCGTCGAGCCCCACCTGGTAGACATCGGCGCCCTGATGGGTGGGCCGGTGACGCGCTGGGCCGACGAGACCGACCGCAACCCGCCGCGCTTGGAACGCTACGACCGGTGGGGTCACGACATCAGCCGGGTCGTGATGCCCGAATCGTTCATCCAGTCCAAACGTGTTGTCCTGGAAGGCCAGCAGGCGTTGCGCCAGGCCGCCCGCGGCGCCGGATTCAGTTCGTCGCTGCCGATGTTCACGGCGAACTACCTGCTCGACCAGGCCGACATCGGCATGGGTTGCGCGCTGGGCACCGGCGGCGGGATGGTGCAGTCGTTGGTGGCGGCCTACGCCCCGCCCGACGTGCGCGACCACGTGCTGGCCAAGTTCGACTCCGGGGAGTGGGCCGGGGAGACCGCGCAGCTGCTCACCGAGCGCACCGGCGGTTCGGATCTGGGCGCGCTGGAGACCACGGCGCGACGCTCCGGTGACGCGTGGCTGCTCAACGGCTTCAAATGGTTCGCGTCGAACTGCGCCGGCGAGGCGTTCGTGGTGCTCGCCAAGCCCGAAGATGCGCCCGACTCCAGCCGCGGGGTGGCCAACTTCCTGGTGCTGCGCACCCGCCGCGACGGTTCCCGTAACGGGGTCCGGGTACGGCGACTCAAGGACAAGCTCGGCACCCGTTCGGTGGCCTCGGGCGAGGTGGAGTTCGTCGACGCCGAGGCTTTCCTGCTCTCGGGTGAGCCGTCGGGTGAAGCCGGGCCGTCCGACGGCAAGGGCCTGGGCCGGATGATGGAGCTGACCAACGCGGCGCGGCTGGGCATTGCGTTGTTCGCACTCGGTAACGCGCGCCGCGCGCTGGTCGAATCGCTGTGTTATGCGCGGCAGCGGCGGGCGTTCGGCGCGGCGCTGATCGACAAGCCGTTGATGCGGCGCAAATTGGCCGAGATGATCGTCGACGTGGAAGCCGCGCAGGCGCTGGTGTTCGACGGCCTGGGCGCAGCCAACCACCGTCAGCCGCGCCGCATCCGGCAGCGCATCGCGGTGCCGGTCACCAAACTCAAGGTGTGCCGGCTGGGCATCACCGCCGCCTCCGACGCGATCGAGATCCACGGCGGCAACGGCTACATCGAAACCTGGCCGGTGGCAAGGCTTTTACGCGACGCGCAGGTGAACACCATCTGGGAGGGCCCGGACAACATCCTGTGCCTGGACGTGCGGCGCGGCATCGTGCAGACCCGCGCGCACGAGTCGCTGCTGACCAGGATGCGCGATGCGGTGTCGGTGTCCGACGACGACCCGACGACCGCGCTGGTGGCCGACCGGATCGACGACCTCGACGCGGCGATCACCGCGTGGGAGAAGCTGGACGGCGACCTGGCCGAAGCGCGCCTGTTCCCGCTGGCCCAGTTCATCGGCGACGTGTACGCCGGTGCGTTGCTCACCGAGCAGGCGGCGTGGGAGCGGGAGGCGCGTGGCGGCGGCCGCAAGGCGCTGGTAGCGCGGTTGTATGTGCGGCGCTACCTCGCCGATCGCGGGCCGCTGCGCGGGATCGACGCCGATTCCGACGAGGCGCTGGACCGCTTCGACGAACTCGCCGACGGGACGTTGCGACTCCCCCGCGAGCAGACGTAAAAGCCCCCAAATTCGGCACGAATTAGGGGCTTTTACGTCTGCTCGCGCAACCTTGGGCTAGACCGGGATCAGGCCGTGCTTGCGGGCCAGCCGGGCCCAGTTCTGCTTGTCCCGCAACAGGTGCATCGACCTGCGCAGCAGCAACCGGGTCTCGTGCGGGTCGACCACCGCGTCGATGAACCCGCGTTCGGCGGCGATCCACGGGATCGCCATGTTGAGGTTGTAGCCCTCGATGAAGTCCTTCTTGATCTGCTGGGCCTCGGGCGTGGTCGGGTCCGGGAAGCGCTTCATCAGCAGCTGCGCGGCCCCTTCGGCGCCGATCACGGCGATCCGCGCGGTGGGCCAGGCGAAGTTGAAGTCCGCGGTCAGCTGCCGCGAACCCATTACCGCATACGCGCCGCCGTAGGACTTGCGGATGGTGATCGTCACCTTCGGCACGTCCGCCTCCACGACGGAGTACAGGAACCGGCCGCCGCGCTTGATGATGCCGCGCTTCTCCTCCTCGGCGCCCGGCAGGAACCCGGGGGTGTCCACCACGAACACCAGCGGCAGCTGGAAGGAATCGCAGAACCTGATGAACCGCGCCGCCTTGTCCGAGGCTTCGTTGTCGATGGCCCCGGACAGGTACATGGGCTGGTTGGCGATGACGCCGACCGGGCGCCCGTCGATGCGGGCGAACCCGGTGATGATGGCCGGTCCGTGCTGCGCGGCGACGTCCAGGAAGTCGCCGTCGTCGAAGATGCGCAGCAGGATCTCGTGCATGTCGTAGGCCGCGTTGTCGGAGTCCGGGACGATCGAGTCCAGCTCGAGGTCCGTCGGGGTGACCTCCGGTTCCAGTCCGGGATTGATGACCGGCGGCTTGCCGAAGCAGTTCGACGGCAGGAACGACAGGAACTCCCGCACGTACTGGAAGGCCTCGGCCTCGGAGTTGACGACCTGGTGGATGTTGCCGTAGCGGGCCTGTGCGTCGGACCCGCCGAGTTCGTCGAGGGTGACGTCCTCGCCGGTGACCTCGCGGATCACGTCGGGACCGGTGACGAAGAAGTAGCCCTGGTCGCGCACCGAGACCAGCAGGTCGTCCTGGATCGGCGAATAGACCGCACCGCCGGCGCACTTGCCGAAGATCAGCGAGATCTGCGGCACCACCCCGGACAGCGCCTCGTGACGCTGGCCCAGTTCGGCGTACCAGGCCAGCGAGGTCACCGCGTCCTGGATGCGGGCGCCGCCGGAGTCCTGGATACCGACGATCGGGCAGCCGACCATCGCGCACCACTCCATCAGCCGGGCGACCTTGCGGCCGAACATCTCCCCGACGGTGCCCTGGAACACCGTCTGGTCGTGGGAGAACACCCCGACCGGGCGGCCGTCGATCAGCGCGTGCCCGGTGACGACGCCGTCGCCGTACAGGGCGTTGGGATCACCCGGCGTCTTGCACAGCGCCCCGATCTCGAAGAAGGTGCCGGGGTCGACCAGCGCGTGCACGCGGGCGCGGGCACTCGGGATGCCCTTCTTGTCCCGCTTGGCCGCGGCCTTCTCCCCACCGGGCTCTTTGGCCTGTTCCAGACGTTCCCGCAGCTCGGCGAGCTTCTCGGCGGTGGTGTGAAGTACCGGTGTCTGCTCTGTTCCCGTCACTGCGTGCCTGCCTCGGTCGTCGGAGCTCTAGATCTCTTTCAGGGCGCGGCTCATGTGCTCGCCGACCTTGGCGATGATCGGCTCGTCGATGGCCTGGATGTGCTCGCCACCGATCTGCACGACTTCGAGGTCGGACACATACTCGCCCCAGCCGCCGTCCGGCTGGCGGACGGCATACCGCGGCTCGAACATGATCGCGTCGTCATGGTATCGATCGGCCATGTAGAGCGTGACGTGGCCGTCGAACGGCTGGATCTCGGCGGTGTCGATCGCCCGGTTGTCCAGGTAGGACGTGCGCTGGTGCTCGATGATCCCGGCCGGGATCTGCACGCCGCTCTGGCTGATCGCGTCGAGCACGAACCGCACCTGGCCCTCGTCGTCGAGCTGCTCGAGGTGCTCGTACGGGATCGCCGGGACGGTGACGTTGAACGTCTTCTCGGCGAACTTGGCGTACCGGTCCCAGCGCTTGCGGATCTCCTCCTTGGTCTGCGGGATCTCCTCGCCGGCGCGTACCGCGTCGATCAGACCCACGAACCGGACATCCTTGCCCTGCTGCTTCAGCCCGATCGCACACGCGTAGGCCAGCACCCCGCCCAGCGACCAGCCGACCAGGATGTAGGGCCCGTCGCCCTGCATCTCGATCAGCTTCGGGACGTACTGCGCGGCCCGCTCCTCGATCGACCCCTCGACCCGTTCGAAGCCGTACATCGGTGTGTCCGCCGGCAGCCGGTTCAGCAGCGGCTCGTAGACCACCGTGGATCCGCCGGCCGGGTGGAACACGAACACCGGCGCGGCGTTGCTGCCCTCGGGACGAGGCCGCAGGGTGCGCACGAAGCCGTCGATCACGCCGGCCTCCAGGTACTCGCGCACCTTGTCGGCCAGCGCCTCGATGTTCTCCGAGCTCAGCACGTCCTCGACGGTGATCGGCCCTTCGGCGCGCTCGGACAGCCGCTGGGCCAGCTTGGCGGCCTTGTCCTCGTCTAGCTTGGGCAGCGGGTTGAAGATGCCGCCCGCGGACTTGCCGGTGACGATCGCCCAGGTGGCGAAGACGACGCGCTCGGCCGCGTCGCGCGGCGGCACGTCGGAGTTCAGCGCCTTGGCCACAGCCTCCTGGCTGAGCGCGTCGGCCGCCGCCGCGAGGTTGGTCCCCGCGGGTCCCGAGGGGTCGGTCGGGGGCGGCGGAATGGTCACGTCCGACGGCGGGGGCTGGGTCTCGGGCTCGGCCTGCGGGTCGGGCGCCGGCGCCGCCGCCGTGGCGGGCGTTGCGCCGCTGAGCAACTCGGCCTGCGCGCGGGCGATCTCCTCGGAGGTCTGCGTTTTCTGCTGCTCGTGCAGCGCCTCGACCTCGTCGCGGTGCTCGACGGCGTACTCGATCAGCTTCTCGACGTTGTACAGGTTGGCGTCGCGCACCGCGGTCAACTGGATCGGCGGCAGGTCGAAGTCGTACTCGACGCGGTTCTTGATCCGCACCGCCATCAGCGAGTCCAGGCCGAGTTCGATCAGCGGCACCTCCCACGGCAGGTCCTCGGGCTCGTAGCCCATGGCCGCGCCGACGATGGTGCCCAACCGCTCGGCGATGGTCTCCCCGGACTCCGGGGACCATCGGCCGACGTCCGACCGCAGGTAGCGGTTGGTCAGGCTGTCGGAGAGGGTCTCGGCGTCGTCTTCTTCGACGGGCGCCGCCTCGACCGCGACGGGACTCGCGATCGAAGTGCCGGCGCCGACGGCGGCGGGCAGCACGGATTCGGCGCCGCCGCGGGTCAGCAGCGCGTCGTAGACCAGCGTGAAGGACTCGTCGATGCGGGCGTGCACCTGCACCGAGGCGCCGTTGGGGTGCCTGGTCAGCGTAGTCACCAGCCGGGCGCCCTCACCGGGCACCGCGCGTTGCTCCGCGGCGGTCAGCTGCGCGTCCGGCAGCACCGCGCCCGCCGCGGCTTTGACCAGCGCGGCCAGGTCTGTCTTGTCCCGGGGCGCGTACTCCCACACGTGCCGCCCGTCCGGCAGCGCGACGTGGTTGCCCGGCATCAGCACCGAGCTGTCGCCGGCGAAGTGCGCGTCGAGCCAGTGCTCTTTGCGCTTGAACCGGGTCGGCGGGATGTTCGCGTAATCTTCGGGGCCGCCCGCCCGGGTGAACAGAGTCCGCACGTCCAGGTCGTGGCCGTGTACGAAGAGCTGCGCCATGGTCGAGATGATCGACTCGACCTCGTCCTGCTTGCGGGCCAGCGTCGGGATCAGCTGCGCGTCGTGCAGACCCGCGTCCGCGGTGGTCAGCCCGACCTGCATCAGAGCCACCGGGTTGGGGGCGAGCTCCAGGAACGTGGTGTGCCCGCTGTCCACGGCGTTGCGGATGCCGTGGGTGAAGTAGACGCTGTGCCGCAGGCCCTTCTTCCAGTAGTCCACGTCGTGGATCGGCTCGCTGCCCGGCTTGATGTAGCGGCCCTCGTGCACGGTCGAGTAGATCCCGGCCGTCGGGCTCGTCGCGTTGATGCCCTGCAGTTCGGCGGCCAGCTCGCCCAGCAGCGGGTCCATCTGCTGGGTGTGGCTGGCGCCCTTGGTCTGGAACTTGCGGGCGAACTTGCCCTCCGATTCGGCGCGCGCGATGATCGCGTCGACCTGCTCGGGCGGGCCGCCGATCACGGTCTGGGTCGGCGCGGCGTAGACGCACACCTCCAGGTCCGGGAAGTCGGAGAACACCGTCTTGATCTCGTCGGCGGAGTACTCGACCAGCGCCATCAGCCGGATGTACTCGCCGAACAGCATCGCCTCGCCCTCGCCCATCAGGTGCGAGCGCGAGCAGATGGTGCGGGTGGCGTCGCGCAGCGACAGACCGCCGGCGAAGTACGCCGACGCCGCCTCGCCCAGCGACTGCCCGACCACCGCCGCCGGCTTGGCGCCGTGGTGCTTGAGCAACTCGCCCAGCGCGATCTGGATCGCGAAGATGGTGACCTGAGTGGTCTCGATGCCGTAGTCCTGGGAGTCATCCAGGATCAGCTCCAGCACCGAGTAGCCCAGCTCGTCCTGGACCAGCGCGTCGACCTTCTCGATCCACTGCGCGAAGACCTCGTTGCGCAGATACAGGCTCTTGCCCATCTTGCGGTGCTGCGCACCGAAGCCGGCCAGCACCCAGACCGGGCCGTTGGTGACCGGGCCGTCGACGCTGAACACGTTGGGTCGTTGCTTGCCCTCGGCGATCGCGCGCAGCCCCTTGACGGCTTCTTCGTGGTCGTGGGCCAGCACCACAGCGCGGGACCGGCCGTGGTTGCGCCGGGACAGCGAACGCCCGATCGACTCCAGCGACGACGCCTGACCTTCGGGGCTTTCCATCCAGTCGGCGAGTTCGGCTGCGGCCACCTTCTTGCGGGAGGTCAGGAACGCCGACACCACCAGCGGGATCGCCGGCGGTGGAAGTTCTTGTGTCGCAAGCTCTTCCAGAGCGGCGGCCTTGAGCGCCAACGCCTCTTCGGTGACGCCGGGCAGCTCCGGTTCGTCGTCCTCGGCCGCCGCCGGCCCGTCACTGATGATCTCGCCGTATTCGTCGAACCGCAGCGAATGACCCTGCCCGTCGGCCAGGTCGCCGCCGGCCGAGACCACCGCGGCCTGCGGCGCGGTCTCCGGTTCGGGCTCCCGCTCGATCACGTCGCGGGGCAGGACTTCGCGCACCACCAGGTGCGCGTTGGCGCCGCCGAAGCCGAAGCTGGACACCCCGGCCAGCGCGAAGCCGCTGTAGCGCGGCCAGTCGGTCGGCTCGGTGACCACTTTCAGCCGCATCGCGTCGAAGTCGATGTAGGGGCTGGGACCGGCGAAGTTGATCGACGGCGGTAGCTTGTCGTGCTGCAACGCCAGCACCACCTTGGCCATGCTGGCCGCGCCGGCGGCCGACTCCAGGTGTCCCACATTGGTTTTCACCGCGCCCAGCAGGGCCGGCCGGTCCGCCGGGCGTCCCTTGCCGACGACGCGGCCCAGCGCCTCGGCCTCGATCGGGTCGCCCAGGATGGTGCCGGTGCCGTGCGCCTCGATGTAGTCGACGGTGCGCGGGTCGATGCCGGCGTCCTTGTAGGCCCGGCGCAGCACCTCGGCCTGCGCGTCCTGGTTCGGGGCGATCAGACCGTTGGACCGGCCGTCATGGTTGACCGCGCTGCCGGCGATGACCGCCAGGATCTGGTCGCCGTCGCGGCGGGCGTCGTCGACCCGCTTGAGCACCAACATGCCGGCGCCCTCCGAGCGGGTGTAGCCGTCGGCGTCCGACGAGAAGGACTTGATCCGGCCGTCCGGCGACAGCACCGCGCCGATCTCGTCGAATCCCAGCGTCACCATCGGGGTGATCAGCGCGTTCACCCCGCCGGCGACGACGACGTCCGCTTCGCCGTTGCGCAGCGCCTGCACGCCCTGGTGGATCGCCACCAGCGAACTGGAGCACGCGGTGTCCAGCGTGACCGACGGACCGCGGAAGTCGTAGAAGTAGGACACCCGGTTGGCGATGATCGAGCTGGCGGTGCCGGTGATCGCATACGGGTGGGCGACGGTCGGGTCGGACACGGCCAGGAAGCTGTAGTCGTTGGTGGAGGCGCCGACGTACACGCCGACCGCCTCGCCGCGCAGGCTGGACGCCGGGATGCGGGCGTGCTCGAGCGCCTCCCAGGTCAACTCCAGCGCCATCCGCTGCTGCGGGTCGATGTTGTCGGCCTCGGTCTTGGCCACCGCGAAGAATTCGGAGTCGAAGCCCTTGATGTCTTTGAGGTAGCCGCCGCGGGTGCGGGCCTTGGCGACCCGCTCGGCCAGCCGCGGCTCGGCCAGGAACTCCGTCCAGCGGTCCTCCGGGAGGTCCGTGATGGCGTCGCGGCCTTCCAGCAGCGCCTGCCAGGTCTCGTCCGGGGAGTTCATCTCGCCGGGCAATCGGGTGGACAGGCCCACGATCGCGATGTCGACCCGCTCGGCGGGTCCGTTGCGGGTCCAGTCGGAGTTGTCGGCGCCGTCGTCTTCCCGCTCCGGCTCGCCCTCGATGATGCGGGTGGCCAGCGACTCGATCGTCGGGTGCTGGAACGCCACCGCCACCGACAACGTGACACCGGTGAGGTCCTCGATGTCGGCGGCCATGGCCACCGCGTCCCGCGAGGCCAGCCCCAACTCGACCATCGGCACCGACTCGTCGATGTCGTCGGGTGACTTGCCGACGGCATTGCCCACCCATTCGCGTAGCCAGCGGCGCATCTCGGGGACGGTCAGGTCGGTCTTGCCCCCGGTCGACGGAGACTCGGTGATGTCAGACATTGCTTACCTTGTTCGGTTCGTTTCAGTCGTTGGTGGCGAAGGCCGTCGGAGACCCGACGCCGCTGCGCAGGCTGCCGTCCAGGTAGGCCGTCCGGCACGCGCGGCGCCCGATCTTGCCACTCGAAGTACGCGGAATCGTCCCCGCCGACACCAGCAACAGGTCGCGCACGGTCACGCCGTGCCGCACGGCGATGGCCGCCCGGATGTCGTCGGCGATCGGTTGGTACTCGAGCTTGTGCGTACCGGCTGCGCGCTCGGCGACGATCACCAGTTGCTCGGAGGTGTCGTCGGGGTCGGCGCTCAGACCGGTGTGCGGGTCGTCGAAAACCTGCTGCGGCAACTGGTTGGCCGGGACGGAGAAGGCCGCCACATATCCGGTCCGTAACGCCTTGCTGGCTTCCTGCGCCGAGTACTCGAGGTCCTGCGGGTAGTGGTTGCGGCCGTCGATGATGACCAGGTCCTTGATCCGGCCCGCGATATAGAGATGCCCGTCGTGGTAGGTGCCGTAGTCGCCGGTGCGTACCCAGAGCCCGTCGTCCGCGGCACCCTCGGCGTGCGACTGGGGCACGCGGGACTTCAAGATGTTCTTGAAGGTCTCCGTGGTCTCGGCTTCCTTGTTCCAGTAGCCGACGCCCAGGTTCTGACCGTGCAACCAGATCTCGCCGACCTGCCCGTCGGGCAGCTCGCTGGCCGTGTCCACGTCGACGATGACCGCCCACTCGTCGACGCCGATCTTGCCCGCCGAGACCTGGGCGACGGCGTTCGGCGCGTCCGGGGCCACCTCCACGAAGCGCTGGTTGTTCAGTTCCTCACGGTCGACGTGGATGATCCTCGGCGGCTCGTCGTGGGGGGTGGTAGAGACGAACAGGGTCGCCTCGGCCAGCCCGTAGGAGGGTTTGACCGCCGTCTCCGGGAAACCGTAGGGACGGAACGCGTCGTAGAACTTGCGCATCGACGCCGGTGAAACCGGTTCGCTGCCGTTCAGAATTGCCTTGACGTTGCTCAGATCCAGCGGCGGCTCGCCCTCCTTGGGCACTCCCCGCACCGCGGCATGCTCGAACGCGAAGTTCGGTGCGGCCGAGAACACCCCGCCGGTCTCGCCGGGTTTGCGGGCCAGCTCACGGATCCAGCGCCCGGGACGGCGCACGAACGCGGCCGGCGTCATGAACGTGAAGCTCTGGCCCAGCACCGGCGCGCACAGTGCGGTGATCAGGCCCATGTCGTGGAAGAACGGCAGCCAGCTCAGGCCGCGGTCGCCTTCCTCGCCCTGCAGCGCAACCAGCGTCTGCAGCACGTTGGTGGGCAGGTTCAGGTGGGTGATCTGCACACCGGTCGGGGTGCGGGTGGAGCCGGAGGTGTACTGCAGATAGGCGATGGTGTCCTCGTTGGCATCGGTTTCCTGCCAGGTCGCGCCGACTTCGGTCGGCACCGCATCCACGGCGATGACACGTGGCCGTTCCTTGGCCGCGCGGGCGCGGATGAACTTGCGCACCCCCTCGGCCGATTCGGTGGTGGTCAGGATCGTCGACGGAGTGCAGTCGTCGAGCACGGCGTGCAACCGGCCGACGTGACCGGGCTCGGCCGGGTCGAACAGCGGCACCGCGATCCGCCCGGAGTACAGCGCACCGAAGAACGAAACGAGGTAGTCCAAGTTCTGCGGGCACAGGATGGCGATGCGGTCACCGGGTTGGGTGACCTGTTGCAGCCGGGCACCGACGGCGCGGTTGCGGGCGCTGAACTCCGACCAGAGGATGTCGCGTTCGACACCGTCGCGTTCGGTGGAGTAGTCCAGGAACCGGTACGCGAGTTTGTCGCCGCGCACCTTCGCCCACTTCTCGACGTGTTTGACCAGATTGGTGTTAGCCGGGAACCTGATCTTGCCGTTCACGACGAACGGGTTGTGGTAAGCCATTTTCTCAAGCTCTCCTGTCACGAACTCTCTGTGTCACCGGCTTTGCGGCGGGTACTCCAATACGGGCTAGCGGGCGCCGACGTCGAAAATCTGCGCGCGATATGACCGCGACCCGCACCCCGCCGGGGTCTGTCGCTGCCAACCTCGACCCAACCGGGTCAACCACATGCTCTTAGTTTTCTCTTAATGTTAAGGGGCGCGTAGCGGCGCACCAAATCACAAGGTACGCCTGATCCCGCTCGCTACCGCCGCGCTACGGAGTGTGTCTAACTGCCTTGTCGGCACACCGCTCACCCGTGCTTGGGATGCGGCGCCTTGTCCAGTACGCCCTGCGCCCAGTTCAACGTCCACTGGGTGGCCGACTGCCCGTCCGAACTCCAGAAATCGGTCGTCGCGTACAGCGCGTGGATGGGGTGCCCCGCCCCCCCGGCCAGCGTATTCAGCGTGGTCGGAAGGTTGGCCGGGCTGAACGCTTCCTTCGGCGCGGCGCAGATCAGGTCGCCCTCGGCGCAGATCTCGTTGGTGCGACCGTTGAGCGCGCCGAACCCGCCCGGCCGTGGGCCGGTCATCGTCAAGCCCAGAGTGGCCAGCACCGGCACCTCGTGCAGGGTGACCTCAGCACCCACCCCCGGCGGCGTGGGCGGAATGTTGTTACCAACCTCACCTTGTCGGCGACCGTCGGCGATCAACGTCACACCGAGAACCAGATCCTCGTCGACGGGACCCTGACCGTTGCCGATGTTGTTGGCGATGTCACCGGCGATCACCGCGCCCTGCGAGAAGCCGATGATCACGTAGCTGGTCAGCGGGCACCGGTTGTTCATGTCGGTGATCGCCTTGACCGTGGCGCGGGTGCCTTCGGCGCGGCTGTCGTCGTACTTCATCTGGGTGTCGCCGGACAGCGGTCGTTGAAACTCCGCCGTGTACGGAACGGTGTAGGTCTGAACCCGGCTCGCGGGGAACTGCTGGCTGATCGGCCCGGTCACCTTGAGCAGCAACGCCAGCGGGTGCAACGTGGGGTTGAACGGGTCCTCGGTCGGCGAGGACTCCCAGGTGCCCGGCACGGACACCAACTGCACGTCGGGACAGGAGGCGTCCTGGCTAGCCGGACGCGGCTTCTTGTGCTGCGACGAGGTCGTCGGCCCGGTCGGCAGCACGCCCGGGGGCACCGCGCTGGGCGGCACGTCGCGATGGCGCAGCATCATCACCCCGGCGGCGATGACCATGGCCACGACCAGGGCCATGGAGGCGGCCGCCAACCAGGCGAGGCGCTTGTGTCGGCGCTGGCGGGCAGTGTTGGCCATGTTCTCCTGCTAACAGAGTCCGGTACGGGAGGGCGAGTGCTGTCCGGGGCATGCGCACCGTCGCGCCCTACCCGCACCCGCCTTTACACGGTACCGGCCCGCAGGCTCAGTCAGATCGTGGCGACCCGCTGCACCCGGCCACGCCGCTCACACCAGCGTGGCGACCCGCTGCACCCGGCTACTAGCGAATCGCGCCGACGATGTCGCCGGACATCGCGCCCAGCTGCGCCGCCCACGAACCCCAGCCGTTGTCGCCGCCGCCCGGGAAGTCGAAGTGCCCGTTGTGCCCGCCGACTTCGCGGTAGTGCTGGTAGAACGAGCGGCTGTTGCCCATTGCGGTGTCCGGAGTGCCGAGCATCGCAGCGGGGTTGCTGGCACCGCCGCTGGTCGGGCTCCACACCCAGACGCGGGTGTTGTTCGCGGCGAGCAGCGCCTCGTGCACCCACGGGTCATGCCACTTCCAGCGACCCAGCTGTGGGGCTCCCCACATGCCGTTGCCGTCCACGCCGCCGAACTGCTGCAAACCGGCCAGAATTGCGCCGTTGCTGAAGGTTTCCGACGGGTAGAGGAACCCGGACAGCGAGCCGGCGAAACCGAACCTGTCGGGATGGAAGGTCGCCAGCGCCATCGCGCCGTACCCGCCCTGAGAGGCGCCGACTACGCCGTGTCCGCCCGGCGCCAGACCTTTGTTGGCGGCCAGCCAATCCGGCAGCTCACTGGAAAGGAATGTGTCCCACTGCTTGCTGCCGTCCTGCTCCCAGTTGGTGTACATGCTGAAGGCGCCCCCGGCCGGGGCGGCCACCGAGATGCCCTTGCCGGCCAGGGTGTTGAACGCGTTGCCGGCGGTGACCCAGTTGCTGACATCGGGGTTGGCGTCGGCCGCGTCCAGCAGGTACACCGCGTGCGGTCCACCCGCCAGGAAGGCCACCGGGATGTCTCGGCCCATTGCCGCCGACGGCACCATCAGGGTCTCGTACGGGGCTGCCTTCGCTGCACCCGGACACGTCCCCGCCACCACACCGAACGTGATCGACAGCACCGCGACGCCGAGCAGCCGTAGCAGCAACGACAGACCCCTCATGTCCACCTCCACCGTGTCCACCTACCGGAAGGTAGCTAACCACACCGGTATCGACGGGATAAAGGGGCGCTAACAACCAACGGCGGCGACCCATAGGTCGCCGCCGTCAGTTGCGTGTTGCCTGGCGCGGGTTTAGGTGCCCGCGGTCGGAGCCGTGGCCGCGGTGGCCGGGCCGGCGCCGGGGGTCGCACCCAGCGTGGACTGGATGTCACCCTTCATCGCGTTCAGCTGCGCACCCCAGTACGGCCAGTCGTGCGTGCCGTTGGCGTCGAAGTTGAACACCGCGTTGTGGCCACCGGCCGCGTTGTAGGCGTTCTGGAACTTGATGTTGCTGTCCCGAACGAAGCCCTCGAGGAACTTGGCGGGCAGGTTGTCGCCACCCAGCTCGGACGGCTTGCCGTTACCGCAGTAGATCCAGATGCGGGTGTTGTTGGCGACCAGCTGGCCGACCTGCAGCGTCGGGTCGTTGCGGGCCCACGCCGGGTCGCTCGTCGGACCCCACATGTCGTCCTTCTTGTAGCCACCGGCGTCGCCCATGGCCAGACCGATCAGCGACGGGCCCATCCCCTGCGACGGGTCCAGCAGCGCCGACAGCGAGCCGGCGTAGATGAACTGGCTGGGGTGGTAAGCGGCCAGGATCAGCGCGGACGAGCCGGCCATCGACAGACCCACCGCGGCGCTACCGGTCGGCTTGACCGACTTGTTGGCGGCCAGGTACGCGGGCAGCTCGTTGGTCAGGAAGGTCTCCCACTTGTAGGTGGTGCAGCCCGCCTTACCGCAGGCCGGCTTGTACCAGTCGCTGTAAAAGCTGGACTGCCCGCCGACCGGCATGACCACAGCCAGACCCGACTGCAGGTACCACTCGAATGCCGGGGTGTTGATGTCCCAGCCGTTGAAGTCCTCCTGAGCGCGCATGCCGTCGAGCAGGTACAGGGCCGGCGCGTTGGCGCCACCGCTCTGGAACTGGACCTTGATCTCGCGGCCCATTGCCGCCGAAGGCACCTGCAGGTACTCCACCGGGAGGCCCGGACGCGAGAACGCACTCGCGGTCGCCGAGCCGCCGACGAAACCGACCAGGCTCGCGAGCAGGGCCGCACCCACGGCTCCCACAGCGAGTCGGCGCGGCATACCCGTCACGGCGCCACGAAACCTGTCAACAAGCTTCATTCCTTGCTTCCTCATCCTCATCCTTGTGCGCGTCCTTAATGCATCGTCTTGCTTGGGGGCGCGTCCCGAATTGGGTCAGACTGCACGCACGCGGCGCTGCAGTGCTTCTGTAGTCAACCACATCTTCCGGCACCGGCTCTCCTCCAGGGAGTCGCTGGGCGCCTCCATCGGCGCGGTTTCGGTGTGATCGACAACGTTGAAAACGCATCCGAGATCGGCGTTTCCGCATGTGCCCGTCATCGGGTGGCCGCTGGTGACGGCTGAAATGACAGTTTGCTATCAGAGTCGGAACCGCGGTCGTGGGCCCCGCGGCACGGAAATCGGGAAAAAAATCTTGGCGATCGCGTCACTCACGAGGAGGCGCGGCCGGTACGTGCGGCACCTCGAGTCCGCACTTGATCAGCGCGTTGCGCGGGATCCGGTCGATGCGGTACTGGGTGAACTCGTAGGCGTGCAGCACGTTGGACACGAAGCGGCGCACGCTCATCGGGGCACGTACCGAGTTCAGCACAGCCTGGGTCTCCGGGCAGCGCAGCGCCGCTTCGGCTTCAGCCACCCACTGGGGGTCGAGGTAGCCCGGGATGCCCGGCGGCCACTTCACCCACGGCCCGTCGGCCACCACCCAGTCGGGGAACAGATTCTTGTCGTGGCCGATCCGGCCGTGCTTGAGCCGTTCGGTGTGCGCGGCCAACGGGTTCGCCAGCCCGATCTGGTCGATCACCCGGACGTCCAGGCCGACGTTCATGCCCAGCATCCCGAGGTTGGTGAAAAACACCGCGTGCTGCGGCTTTTGGTCTGCCGGGATGCCAGGGGCGCTGCCCGGCGGGATCATCGGCACCAGATCCCATCGGGTGTAGTTGCCCGACGGCAACAGCAACGCGCCTCCCGGGGTGTTGTCGAGCGCGACCAGCACGGCGGCCATCCGCGGGTAATCCAGGTAGTCGGCCGCGGTCAGCGGATGCGCGCGCCCGGTTGCCTGGGCGTAGAAGCGCCGCTCGTCGACGATTCCGGAGTACGTGACGTGGGTGGCGTCGTCACCCATTCCGGGGGAGTTCGCCGCCCACAGCGACCATCCGGCCACCCCCAGCCACAGCGCGCTGACCGCGCCGGCCAGCCAGTAACCGGTCTCCCGGCTGAAATCCTTGCCGTCGGGGATCATCACCGGGATCACCGCTACGGGTGCCAGCAAACAGAACACCGGTGTCAGCAGTACCCGGGCGTGCATGAAGTCACCGCCTTGGCGGATCCAGTAGAACCCCTGCAGCAGGCCGCTGACGACCATGAAGATCACCACGGCCGCCGGACTCTGCACCGACCTGGCTATCCGGCCGTAGTCGGGCGCCAGCGCGGGCCGGATGAACGACCGCCGCCGCCGCGCCAGCATCAGGATGACTCCCAGCGGGACCAGCAGCACCAGCGGAAGCCAGAGCAGATAGGGCTGGTTGAAGTTGGCCAGGTAGATCAAGCCCTGGGACAACTTGTCGCCGGCGGCGTCCTTGGCCAGGGCGGTACTGGGCACCAGCAATCCGTAGTAGCCCATCCGAAAGATCTGGTAGCCGACCGGCAGCAGACCACCCGCCGCCACGATCAGCGCCCGGTCGCGCCAATTGCGCGCCGCGATCAGCAACATGATCAGCGCCACCCCGCCGATCAGCGCCAATTCCGGCCGGACCAGCACGCTGCATCCGGCGACGAAGGCCAGCGCGAGGATGAAGGCCCAGGCCTGGGGGCGGACCCGCAGCGGCTGCGCCCAGCAGACCATCATCCACCACAGCAAACCCAGATAGGCCAGTACCAGCCCGTTCTCCAGACCCGAGGTGGCGAAGTCGCGGGCCGGCGGCAGCGCGATGTAGACGAGCGCCCCGGCGGGCAGCATGATCGCCCGCCGGCCCCGCAGGCTCGGTGCATACAACCGCGCCGTGCCCAACATCAGCAGGACGACGCCGAGCACCGACAGCGTCAGCGCCGCGGCCAGCGCGACGTACTCCAGGCGGACCGGCTCGCCCAGCCAGCTGATGACGTACAGCAGATAGGTCCAGACCGTCGAGGTGTTGGCCTCGACGCGTTCGCCCATGTTGAACACCGGCCCGTTGCCGGCCAACAGATTCCGCACCGTGCGCAGCACGATCAGTCCGTCGTCGGCGATCCAGCGTCGTTGCCAGGCCCCCCAGCCGAACAGCACCGCGACCACCGCCACGCTGATCCACAGGCTGACCCGGACCATGACGGTGTAGGGAAAGGCGGGCCACTTGACGCGCCGGACCGCCGGCCGGCGAGCCAGCGCAGCCTGCTGGAGCGCGCGGAACCGTTCGCTAGCCGAAAGCAACAGCAGCACCCACTGTTGCGATCCACGCCAGCGCCAGCAGTTGCAGCACCCGGTCGCGCAGCGCGATGTCCTCGGGCTCTCCGGCCAGCCCGCCGTCGACGTCCACGGCGTAACGCAGGATCGCGATGGTGAACGGGATCATCGACACCGCGTACCACGACCCTTTGGCGCCGTCGCGCTCGAACGCCCACAGCCCGTAGCACAGCACCACCGCGGTGGCCGACATTGTCCAGACGAATCGCAGGTAGGTGCTGGTGTAGCTTTCCAGCGACTTGCGGATCTGAGCCCCGGTGCGTTCGGCCAGCTGCAGCTCGGCGTAGCGCTTGCCGGCCACCATGAACAGCGATCCGAAGGCGGCCGTCAGCAGGAACCATTGGGACAGGTGGGTGTCGGTGGCCGCGCCGCCGGCGATGGCGCGGATCAGATACGCCGACGACACGATGCAGACGTCGATCACCGCTTGGTGCTTGAGGCCGAAGCAATACCCCATCTGCATGACGAGGTAGACCGCCATGACGACCGCCAGGTTCGGCGTCAGCCAGTACGAAATACCGAGCGAGACGACACCCAGGACCACCGCCAGGGTGTAGGCCAGCCATTCGGGCACCACCCCGGCCGCGATCGGCCGGAACCGCTTGGTCGGGTGTTCGCGGTCGGCCTCGACGTCGCGCGCGTCGTTGACCAGATAGACCGCCGAGGCCGCCAGGCTGAACACCGCGAAGGCCACGCCGACCTTGGTCGCCATGTCCAGCCAGTCGTAACGCTGACCCCGGCCCGCGGCGGCCAACGGCGCGGCCAGCACCAATACGTTCTTCACCCACTGCCGCGGCCGGATCGCCTTGATCACACCGGTGACCAGGTTGCCGGGCGGTCCGGTCTTCTCGGCCAGGTCTTCGCTCATCGCAGCCACCTTTGTCGAACCGTGCTGTCCACCCGCACGGTTGCCGCGGCGACCCCGGCGCCCAGAGCCACACCGGCCACCACGTCGCTGGGATAGTGCACGCCCAGCAGTATCCGGGACAGCGCCATGGGCGGAATCAGTGCCGCCGGCAGCGGCAGCCCGGTAGCGCGGCGCAGCAGCAGCGCCGCGGCCGTCGTCGACGTGGCGTGCGCGGAGGGGAAACTGAGCCGGCTGGGGGTGCCGACGTTGACCGCGACGGCGGGATGTTTGGGACGGGTGCGTCGCACCACCCGCTTGACCACGACCGCCGCGGCGTGCGCCGCGAACGCGCCGGCCCCGGCCACGACCCAGTCGCGGCGGCGGGCCGGCGACAGGATCGCGCCCACCAGCGACACGATCAGCCAGCCGATGCTGTGCTCGCCGAAGTGCGACAGCGCACGCGCCGCGCTCAGCGCACCCGGCCGATCTGCCAGCGCGGACTGGACGGCCACCATCGCCGCGATCTCCCCCGACGGCGGCTCCCCCGACGGGACGGCTTCAGCCATGACGCGCTGCCGCGTCGGCCGGTAGCAGCACCGACTCCCACTTCTGCTTGCTGGACAGCACCGGCAGCGACTCGCGGTACAGCCGGCGCATCTCGTCGAACCGGCGTGCCAGCTGGCGCTGGCGGCGCAACGACTGCGCCAGCAGCGCGAACATCTTGGCCCGGTCGCGCTGCCGGTAGACCACACCACAGCCGTCGGCGGTGGTGACCGTGACGCCGTCGACCGTGCACAACCGGAACCAGCGCGCGTCCTGGGTCGGCACGTTGTACTCGGGCCGCTGATGGGCCGCGGGATCGGCGGCCTTGAGGTTGTGCAGGATTCCGCGCGCCAGCCGGTAGCTGATCGTCACCGGATTCACCGGCGGCTTCATGGCTTTGCTCTGGTGTGCCGGTGGGGGCAGCTCGCTGGCGGCCGGCAGCACCACCGCGTCCGGGTACTCCTTGCGCAGCCGATGGACCTCCGGCAGGGCGGATTCCAGGATGGAGAAGATGTGCTCCGGGCCGGCCAGGAAGTCGTCGATCGCCCGGTTCTGAATCGCCACCGTCGAATATTCAAGGCAGGCAAGGTGTTTGAGCGTCGCCTTGAGGTGGCTGCGGACAAGGCCGGAGACGTCACCGTCCCAGTGCATGGCCGCCACCACCAGCCGGTTGCGCAGGTGGAAGTAGGCCTGCCAGTCGATGGCGTCGTCCTTGTCGCTCCACGCCATGTGCCAGATCGCCGCGCCGGGCAGCGTGACGGTCGGGTAGCCGTGCTCGGCGGCACGCAGCCCGTAGTCCGCGTCGTCCCACTTGATGAACAGCGGCAGCGGCTGGCCCAGGTCCTCGGCGACCTGGCGCGGGATCATGCACGTCCACCAGCCGTTGTAGTTGACGTCGATGCGCCGGTGCAGCAGCTTGCTCTTGTCCTCGCTGTCGTTGAGCGGGTACTCGGCGAAGTCGTGGTCGTATTCGGCGTGCGGGGCGGCGGTCCACATGAAATTCGACTGGTCGACGACCTCGCCCATGATGTGCAGGTGCGACGGCTCCTGCAAGTTCAGCATCTGCCCGCCGACCAGCATCGGGGTCTTGGCGAACCGGCTCATCGCCAGCACCCGCAGGATCGAGTCCGGCTCGATGCGGATGTCGTCGTCCATGAACAGGATCTGTTGGCAGTCGGTGTTTTTCAGCGCCTCGTACATCACCCGGCTGTAGCCGCCGGAGCCACCGAGGTTGGGCTGGTCGTGAATCGACAGCCGGTTGCCCAGCCGCTCGGCCGCGGCCGGGAAGTCCGGGTGGTCACGCACCTTGCGGGTGCCCTGGTCGGGCACGATCACCGCGCCGATCACCTCGTCGACCAACGGGTCGGCGGTGAGGTCGCGCAGCGCGTTGGCGCAGTCGGCGGGCCGGTTGAAGGTCGGGATCCCGACCGCGACGTTGGCGGTTCCCGGCGCGGGCACGGCCGCGTACCAGCCACCGCTGCGCAGCGTGACCGCGGTGTCGGTGGTGATGTCGAACCAGATCCAGCCGCCGTCCTCGAACGGCTTGAGCGCGACCTCGATCTCCAAAACCGCGGGGGCGTCCTCGGTGCCGCCGAAGGGGTGGCCCTCGATGTAGATGCGTGCGCCGGTGGCCTTGGTCCGGTAGACGTCGACGCGTCCGGCTCCGGTCAGCTCGACCCGCAGCACCACCGAGGTACAGATGGACCAGCGCCGCCAGTAGCTGGCCGGGAACGCGTTGAAATAGGTCGCGAACGACACCTCGGACTCCGCGCCGATCTGCAACGACGTGCGGCTGGTGGCGTGGGCGCGACGTGCGTTGGTGGTCGATTCCTCCAGATACAGCTTGCGCACGTCGAGGGGCTCACCGGGACGCGGCAGGAGGATGCGGGACAGCAGACTGACGGCGGTCATACAGATGTTTCCTCGATTAGCGGCGCGCCGTCGCGAAGGTGCGGCGCGACGACGTTGTCGTACATGCTCAGAGCGCTGGCTATGGCCATGTGCATATCCAGATATTGGTAGGTGCCCAATCGCCCGCCGAACAGCACCTTCGATGTCGCGGTCTCCGACTTCGCCCGGGCCCGATAGGCGGCCAACAGGGCGCGGTCGGCCTCGGTGTTGATCGGGTAGTAGGGCTCGTCGTCGTCTTCGGCGAACCTCGAGTACTCGCGCATGATCACCGTCTTGTCCGTCGGGTAAGTGCGCTCGGTGTGGAAATGGCGGAACTCGTGGATGCGGGTGTAGGGGACGTCGGGGTCGTTGTAGTTCATCACCGGGGTGCCCTGGAAATCCCCGATCGGCAGCACTTCGAGTTCGAAATCCAGTGTGCGCCAGCCCAGTCGGCCCTCGGCGTAGTCGAAGTAGCGGTCCAGCGGACCGGTGTACACCACCGGCGCCTCGGGATTGTCCCGGCGTAGTGCGTCGCGGACGTCGAACCAGTCGGTGTCCAGCCGGACCTCGATGCGGTCGTCGGCGGCCATGTTCTGCAGCCAGGCGGTGTAACCGTCGACGGGCAGGCCTTCGTAGGTGTCGCTGAAGTAGCGGTTGTCGAAGGTGTAGCGCACCGGCAGCCGGGTGATGTTGGCCGCGGGCAGTTCTTTGGGGTCGGTCTGCCACTGCTTGGCGGTGTAGCCCTTCACGAAGGCCTCGTAGAGGGGACGGCCGATCAGCGAGATGGCCTTCTCTTCCAGGTTCTGCGCGTCGGCGGTCTCGATTTCCGATGCCTGCTCGGCGATCAGCTGCCGCGCTTCCTCCGGGCTGAAATAGCGGCCGAAGAACTGCGACACCAGACCCAGACCCATCGGGAACTGGTAGGCCTGCCCGTTGTGCATCGCGAACACCCGGTGCTGGTAGTTCGTGAAGTCGGTGAACTGCCGCACGTAGTCCCACACCTTCTTGTTCGAGGTGTGGAACAGGTGCGCCCCGTACTTGTGCACTTCGATCCCGGTCTGCGGCTCGGGCTCGGAATAGGCGTTGCCGCCGATTTGCGGGCGGCGCTCGACGACGAGAACCCGCTTGTCGAGTTGGGTCGCCACGCGCTCGGCGATCGTCAGGCCGAAAAATCCGGAGCCGACGACGAAGAGGTCATAGCGAGGGGAAGAGTCGAAGCGCGTGGACATCGGTTGCCTAGGGTATCGGACCTGCGCGCCGAAACCCGACTAGGCGGGTCGCGCGGGGCCGGGTTTTCCCAGGTACGCGAGCACGAAGCGGCGGGCCGCCCGACGAACGTCACACCTGTGAACCACTCGCCTCACGATTCGGTATCGCCACACCAGTCACACCAATCCCACTCGTACCATCGGTGGTGCGGGTTTACTGCCTGCAGCCAAGACATATTGAGGAGACTTCCGTGCCGAACCGTCGCCGACGCAAGTTCTCGACAGCCATGAGCGCGGTCGCCGCCCTGGCAGTCGCAAGTCCGTGCGCGTACTTCCTGGTCTACGAATCGACAGCCGACACCAAGCCGGTGGAACACCACGAGTTCAAGCAGGCAGCTAACGTTGCCGACCTGCCGGGCGAGCTGATATCCGCGCTCTCGCAGGGGCTTTCGCAGTTCGGTGTCAACTTGCCGCCGGTGCCCGCGCTGGGCGGCAGCAGCTCCCCCAGCACCGGCCTGGGCACCGCCGGGCTGGGCACCAGTCCCGGCCTGGCCAGTCCTGGTCTCGGCGGGACCAGCCTGACGCCGGGCCTGTCGCCGAGCACGCCGGGGTCGCTGGCACTGCCTGGCACCACCGTGTCGCCGACGACCGGGGGCGCGGGCGTCAACCCGGCTCTGAGCAACCCGGGTCTGACCAGCCCGACCGGGGTCGCGCCGGGTCTCAGCCCGGCCACCGGCCTGAGCCCGGCCGCCGGTGCCGCCACCGGTGAAGTTCCGATCTCGGCGCCGGTCGGTCTGGACCCGGGCGCCGACGGCACCTATCCGATCCTGGGTGACACCTCTGGCCTGGGCGGAGCCGGCACCGGGCTGGCGCCGGTCAGTCCCGTGGCCTCGGGAAGCAGCGGCGGAGGCGGCGGCCTGGTCAGTGACCTGATGCAGGCGGCCAACCAGCTGGGCGCCAGCCAGGCCATCGACCTGCTCAAAGGCCTGATCATGCCGGCGCTCATGCAGGGCGTCCAGGGTGGCGCGGGTGCACCGGCAGCTGCGGGCGCCGGCGCCACACCGGCACTGCCGGCGGTTCCCGGCATCCCCGCCGCAGCTGCCACCGTGCCCGGCGCCGCAGCCGCGGCGGTCCCGGGTGCCGTGTCCGCCCTGCCCGGCGCGGCGGCCGCATTGCCCGGGGCGGCGGCCGCGGTTCCTGGGGCGGTAGCCGCAATACCCGGCGCGGCCGCAGCCATCCCGGCGGCAGCCACGGCCGCCGTACCCGAGGCGCCACCCGTCTAGCACGCCGCAGAACCTGTCACCTGACGACACCGCAGAGTCCCCTCTGCGGTGTCGTCGACATGTTTCTGCCGTAACTGCCGTGTCGCCTCATAAGAAACACCAGACACACACGTAACATCGGCTGATGCCTCACGGTCGGGCTCCGACGATGCTGCTCACCGCGTTCGCGGCGACGGTCGTCATCGCGTCGTGGCTGTTGATCGGCCAGCCGCACGACACCCGTCCGGCGCCGGCGACCGGCGACACCCAGCTCGCCGAGCAGCCCCTGGTGGGTCTCGGGGGAGGTGTGACCGTCCGGGAACTCTCCCAGACCACGCCGTTCTCGCTGGTCGCCTTCACTGGTGACCTGGCCGGGACCTCGACCCGGGTCCGCGCCCGGCGGTCCGACGGGTCGTGGGGACCGTGGTATCAGACGGAGTACCAAACGGCGGCGCCGAACGGCCCGGCGGCGCCCGACGATCCGCGCAGTACCGATCCTGTGTTCGTCGGCACCACGACCGCCGTGCAGATCGCGGTCACCAGACCGACGGATGCGCCGGTGACACAGGCGCCGCCCGCACCCGCCGACCGGGGCGGATTGGGCTATCGACCGGCCAGCAGGGAACAACCGTTCGGGCAGAACATCTCGGCGATCCTCATCTCGCCACCGCAGGCCCCGGCCGAAATCCACCCGACCCCACCGGCTGGGGTGACGATGCCGGGGCAGGCCCCGCCCATCATCAGCCGCGCACAGTGGGGCGCCGATGAATCGTTGCGTTGCGGCAGCCCGCAGTACGACCGGGCGGTCCGGGCCGGCGTCGTCCACCACACCGCGGGCAGCAACGACTACTCGCCACTGGAATCGGCCGGCATCGTCAAGGCGATCTACACCTACCACTCCAAGACCTTGGGCTGGTGCGACATCGCCTACAACGCGTTGGTCGACAAGTACGGGCAGGTATTCGAAGGCAGCGCCGGCGGGCTGACCAAGCCGGTGGAAGGGTTCCACACCGGCGGATTCAATCGCGAAACCTGGGGTGTGGCGATGATCGGCAACTTCGACGACGTGGCGCCCACCCCCATCCAGTTGCGCACCACGGGCCGCCTGCTGGGCTGGCGGCTGGGGATGGCCGACGTCGACCCGAAGGGCGCGGTGGAACTGGAGTCAGAGGGCGGTTCCTACACGGTGTTTCCGGCCGGTGCGGTGGCCAAGCTGCCGGCCATCTTCACCCATCGCGACGTCGGCAACACCGATTGCCCGGGCAACGCGGCGTATGCCTTGATGGACGAGATCCGCGACCTCGCAGCGCATTTCAACGATCCGCCGGAGGAGCTGATCAAGGCGCTGGAAGGCGGCGCGATCTATCAGCGCTGGCAGGCGATGGGTGGCATGAACAGTGTGCTGGGTGCCCCGACGTCACCAGAGGACGACGGTGCCGCCGGATCGCGGTTCGTCACGTTCGCCAAGGGCGCGATGTATTGGTCCGAGGCGACCGGCGTGCAGCCGGTCACCGGCGCCATCTACGACGCCTGGGCGGCCCAGAGTTACGAACGCGGCCAGCTCGGGTTGCCCACCAGCGCAGAGATTCAGGAACCGCTGCGCATCACCCAGAACTTCCAGCACGGAACGCTCAACTTCGAGCGGCTCACCGGCGACATCACCGAAGTCGTCGACGGGATCACCACGCCCCTGTCGACACAACCGCCGAGCGGTCCGAACGTACCGGACGAACACTTCTCGCTGCCCGCGCATCCACCCAACTAGTCTGGCCGGGTGCCCGAAACCCCGTACCTCACGATCGATCTGGACCGGGTACGGGGCAACTTCTGCGCGCTGCGCAACGTACTGCCCGCCGCCCAGATCCGCTATGCCGTCAAGGCGAACCCGGCTCGGCCCATCCTGCGTGTGCTGGCCGACGAGGGCGCGGCGTTCGACGTCGCCTCCGTCGGTGAGGTCGACGCCTGTGTTGCGGCCGGTATCGACGGCACGCGGCTGGCGTTCGGGAACACCGTCAAGAAACCGGCGACGGTGGCCTCCGCATATGCCGGCGGGGTGCGGCGTTTCGCCTTCGACTCCGAACACGATCTGGCCGTCATCGCCGAGCACGCCCCCGGGGCAGAGGTGGAATGCCGGATAGCGCCTGCGTTTCCGTCATCGGTGACACCGTTCGGCCACAAGTTCGGGTGTGCGCCACAGGCGGCTCCCGGTCTGCTGCGTCGTGCGGGTGAGCTCGGGCTGACAGCGGCGGGGGTGTGTTTCCACGTCGGTTCGCAGCAGCCCCAGCCTTCTGCCTGGGAGTTGGGCATTCGCTGTGCGGCAACCATTTTCGATGCGGTCGGCGTACTGACGACGATCAACGTGGGTGGCGGGTTTCCTATTGGGTACGCGGCGACGGCACCGGAACTTTCTGAGATTGCAGATGTCATCACGGTGGCCATCCGAAGCTATTTCGGCTCGCGCACACCACATCTCGTGCTGGAGCCGGGCCGGGTGATCGTGGGATCGGCTGGGACCATCTCGTGCGAAGTGGTGTCGGTGCGCACCGGAACCGACGGACGGCGTTGGGTTTATCTGGACATCGGTCGCTACGGCGGTCTCGCCGAAACCGAGAACGAATACATCCGCTACCGGCTGCGGACGCCTCGTGACAGCGACCCGGTGGCGGACGCCGTGCTCGCCGGCCCGACCTGCGACGGCGACGACGTGCTCTATCAAAATTATCCGCTGCCGGTCACGCTGCGTCCCGGTGATTCCGTCCGCATCGAGGACGCCGGCGCATACACGACCAGCTACGCGTCGGTGAGCTTCAACGGGTTCGATCCGCTGCCAACGTATTTCGCGCCGGGCGGGGAGACCGGACGGACGATCGTCGAGCCGCTAGGCCCTGGCCTGACTCGGCATTGGGAATTGTCCGACGTGCTCTGCGACGTCCGAACCGACTATCAGCACCTCGTTATCGGCCGAACTGCCCAGGGCATAACACTATTCAGCGACGGTGACCGGCAAAGCACGGAGCTGAGCCAGCTGGTCTACCACGAGGCGCTTCTGGTCCCGGCGTTGCTACTGGCCGACAAGGTCGAGCGGGTACTGATCATCGGCTCCGGTGAGGGCGTGGTGAGCCAACTGGCCGTGGCCGCCGGGGCCACCCGCGTCGACCACGTCGACATCGACCGCACAGCGGTGCGGCTGTGCGCCGAACACTTGCCGTACGGCTACACGATGGACGAATTACATAGAGCGGAAAGGGGACTCGGTGCGGTCACCATGCACTACGGTGACGGCTGGGACTTCGTAGAGCAGGCCTCCGACCTGTACGACATCGTCGTAGTCGACCTTCCCGACGAACGAACCGCGCCGGCGCAGCACAACCGGCTGTACGACATCGGCTTCCTGCAGCGGTGCCGTGAGATCGCCGGCGTTGCGGTCGGTCAGGCGGGTTGCCCGACGCTGTGGCGCAACGACACCTTGCGCTCCTCGTGGCGGCGCTTCGGCGAAACGTTCGACACCGTAGTGTATTTCGGTAGCGACGAGCACGAGTGGGCGTTTCTGTCCGGCTTGTCGCAACCAGTTGGGCAGGACCCGGTAGCGCTCATGTCGGCACGGCTCCCGGGGCTGGCCTACCGTCCCCGCACCATCGATGCCGCCGCACTGACGGCTAGCAGCGTTCCGCCGATGTCGTTGCGCCACTAGGGTTCTTCGTCGTCGTCGGGTTGGACGGGTTTTTCGGGGTGGTGCATGCAGTTGATGCGGGGTTGGCCATAGTCGAGGTTTTTGGGTGGAATCCATTCGGTGCGGCCGCGGGTCTTGCGGGTGGTGTATTTGCGTCGTTCGACCATCCGGTTGTGCGGTGCGCAGGCCAGAGTGAGTTCGTCGATGACGGTGCGCCGTGTTTTCAGCCAAGACTCCACGTGATGGACCTGGGTCCAGTAGCCCTTGACGGTGCAGCCCGGGCAGGTGCAACCCCGCTCCTTGGACAGCAGCACCAGCCGCTGCTCGGGGGAAGCGATCCGTTTGCCGTGATAGAGAGCTTTGGTTTTGTCCTTGTCGAACACCGCCAAATATTGGTAGGCATGCGAGGCTTGGGCGATCACATCGGCCATCGGCAACAAGGTGCCTCCCGCGGTCAGCCCGTGCCCGGCGCCGGCTTCGAGTTCGGCCAGGGTGGTGGTGATCACGATGCAGGTCGGCAACCCGTGATGGCGACCCAGCTTCTTCGACATCAACAACGCGCGCAGCGCGGCCAGCAGCCCGTCGTGGTTGCGCTGTTCGGCGCTGCGGGCATCGCGCTGCACCGCTTCCTGCGGGGCGCGTCCGTCGACGGTCGGGTGTTCGTCTGCGGGGTTACACATGCCCGGGGCGCCCAGTTTGGCCAGCACCGGCTCCAGGGTGGCCCGCAGCTGCGGGGAGATCAGACCGGTGAGCTTGGACGTGCCATCGGACTGCTGGCGCCCGATGGTGATGCCGCGTCTGCTGCGGGCCCGCTCGGCCTCGTCGGCTTCGTCGGGCACGAAGTCGCCGTCGGGCTTGAGACAGTCCTTGAGCACCTGGGCATATTCGGCCAGTTCATCGGGGCGAAACCCGGTGGCCACCAACACCAGCTTGGCTTCGGCATCAGCGCGGGTGGCCACATCAACGGCCTCGGGCAATTTCTTGAAGAACTTGCGAATCACCGAAACCTGTTCGCTGCCGATCAACCCTTGGCGCTCAGCGGCGGCGGTGTGGGCCAGCACCGGCTCCAGCGGCTCACCGGTCAACGCGCGGCGCGGACCCAGATCGGCGGCCTCGGCCACACAGCGGTCAGCTTCGGACTTACTGATCCGCAACCGGTTGGCCAACGCCACTGCCACCGTGCCGCCCCACTCCTCATTGGTCGCGGTCTCCACGAGCTGATTGACGATCACATGACCAGGCACCCGCAATTTGCGCACCACCCGCTGCAGGCGTTCCCGCACCGCCAACGACCCGGCCGTATCCAGCCGGTCGAAACTCAACCCACACGCCCTATCGGCGAATGCCTCCAGCCCGCCGAGAACCTCCTCGATCTCCGCGTCCGTGCTGGCTGGCATACCGCTGATTTTACGAACCGGCACCGACAAGCACGCGAAGCCAAAGACCAAGCTGTGCACAAACATTCAACTGTGGATAAGGGCTGATGCGGATCCCGACCGGTCGACATCCCGCAATAGCGCCGGACGTTCGGTCACCGTCCGCACATCGTCGACGCACTGAATCACCGAATTTCCCACGAGCGCGGGCCTCGCGACTTACGCTCAGATTGAATTCATAGTTTGTCGCGGGGAGGTCAGCGCCGTGTCATTTGTGGTCACCACGCCGGACTGGGTAACGACGGCGGCCGGAAGTCTGGCGAATCTCGGCTCGACGCTGCAGGATGCGGCGGCCGTCGCCGCCGTCCCCACCACCACAGTCGCGGCGGCGGCCGCGGACGAGGTGTCGGCCGCGATCTCGGAGCTGTTCGGGGTCTTCGGGCGAGAATTCCAAGGCGTCAATAGCCAGGCCGCGGCATTCCACGCCGAGTTCGTGCGCCTCCTCGGCGCCGGTTCGGCGGCATACGTGAGCGCCGAGATCGCCAATGCCGGACAGGCTTTGGCAAGCGCTCTCCCCAGCGCTGCCCCGGCCGTTCCGGGCGGCGCCTACGGCGAGCTGGTGGTCAATACGGCCACCAATTTGCAGGCCCTCGGCGGCGCATGGGCCGCTGATCCGTTCCCGTTCGCCCGGCAGTTCCTTGCCAACCAGCAGGGTTACGCGCTGCAGATCGCCACGGCTGTTGCCAACTTCCCTGCCACACTGCCGCAGTTGCCGGCCGCCATAGAAGCGGCCGTTCAGCAGTTCTTGTCCTTCAACCCCGCGGCCTTCGCGCAGCAGTTCATCACCGTCCAGACCGGCTTCGCCCAGACGTTTGTGACGTCGGCGATCAACGGAACCGTCGGGTTGATGACCGGGCTGCCGACCTTCGCGACGGGTCTGCAGACGGCTTTCCAGACTTTGCTGACCGGCAACTACACCGGCGCGGTCTCTGATTTCGGGCGGGCAGGCCTAGGGCTGTTGGTCACTGGGATCGATCCCGGCACTGTGATCTTCGGTGGTACTGGGGTAACTCCTTTGCCGCCTTCGATTAACGTGACCGCCACTTTGAATCCCAGGGTGTTAGGTCCGTTGGGTGACCTCTTCGCCATCATGAACATTCCAGGACAGGAGGCGCAGTACTTCACCAATCTGATACCGCCGTCGATCCCCCGGCAGATTGCGCAGAACTTCACCAATGTTATCGATACCTTGACTGTTCCGAGCATTTCGGCATTCGCCACACTGGACGCACATCTTCTGCCTACCCCTGCGGTTAGCGCGTCACTGAGCACCTTCTTCGGGCTGCCCTTGGTCGCAACCTACGCGGCAGCGGGCGCTCCATTAGCAACGCTCAATGCGATAGCCGAGAGCGCGGAGACTTTCGGGCAAGCGCTGGCGACGGGGAACTATCTCGGTGCGGCGGCCACGCTGTTCGATGCGCCCGCCGTAGCGTTGAACGGCTTCCTCAACGGCAATGTCCCCATCGATACGACGATCAACCTTCCGGTGCCGGTAGTTGGCGATGTCGGACTCGTGCTGCACTTGCCGTCCGACGGGCTCCTCGTTCCTCCGCATCCGGTCACCGCGACCATCAATGTGCCGGCCATCAATGTGCCGGCCATCGTGGTGATTCCGCCACAGTCGATTCCCGTCACCATCCTGGGCACGCCGTTCTCCGGCCTGATCCCGCTCCTGGTGAACTACGCACCGCAGCAACTCGCCGCGGCCATCAGGCCCACCTAGAGAATCGCCACCGACACCACGATGCCCAGCGCGAACTGCGCCGCGGCCACCATGAGCGCCTCGTAGCTGAACTCGTCGGCGTAAAACAACGCATGCATGTCGATGCCGATCACCAGCGCGGCGATCCGCATCATCACCACCTGCGCCGTGATACCGATCAGCCCGAAGACCGCCGAGGCCAGCAGCCCTCCCGCCAGATTCCCCGACGACGAGTAGATGGCCACCACCACGATGAAGGCCATGCTGACCATGCCGGCCGCCGACACGATGATCGCGTTCGGCTTGCCGGCGTTGACCATCTTGCGCAGCGGGCCCGGGGTGGTCAGGTCGATGGCGTAGAACCCGACGACCATCAGCACCAAGCCGAGGATCGAGTAGAGGATGATTGCCGCAGCGCCACTGCCCAGCCAGCTCCAATAGTCCGAATGCGGCAGCGCCACAACGGTTTTCGTCATCGGTTCTCTCCGTTCACTTCAGCGGGATGCGATGCGGGACGAAGGCGGCGCCGTCGTCGGTGATGAGTCCGGCGGTCTCCCGGATACCAAGACCCGCCGACGTGTCGCCCACTATCCACGCGCCCAAAGCGGGCCGCATGTCGTCGAATTCCGGTAGCGGGTCCAACAATTGGTAGACGAAGCCCTCTTCGCCGTAGAAACCGCCGGTGGCGGTTTCCATCCCGGCGCCGACGATCGTGACGTTGGCGCCCTCCCGGCCCAGCTTGGGCTTGCGCACGTATTCGGTCAGTTCATGCGGATCGTCGAGGTAGGCGGGCAGCAAGTTCGGATGCCCGGGGTACATCTCCCAGAGCACGGCCAGGATCGCCTTGTTCGACAGCAGTGTCTTCCACAGCGGTTCGATCCACATCGTCTGCGGCAGGCCGGCCGCCACGTGCTTGCCGAACTGGTCCTCGAGCACCCATTCCCACGGATGCAGTTTGAACATCGCCCGGATCGGGTCCTCTTCCAGATCGACGAACCGTTCCAGCGCGGAGTCCCAGCCCACGTCCTCGATCAGTAGCCCGACGGTGTGAAATCCCGCCTCGGCCGCCGTCTCCTGCATGTAAGTAGTAGTGATCTGATCCTCGCCAGTCGCTTCGACCCCGGACCACGCGAAGTGTAATTCGTTGCTGGGCAACAGGTCACGGACCACCTTCCAGCGGTCCACCAGTTGTTCGTGCAGTGAGTTCCACTGATCGTCTTCCGCGAACTTGTCTTTCAGCCAATACCACTGCACGATCGCGGCTTCCAGCAGGGTGGTCGGCGTATCGGCGTTGTACTCCAGCAACACCGCGGGCCGTCGCCCGTCGTAGCGTAAGTCGAAGCGCCCGTAGACATGTGGATCGGAGCGGCGCCAGGACTCGGCGATGTGCGGCCAACTCCATTCCGGCAGACCGAAATCGGCGTACCGCTCCATGAGCACCACCTGCTCGACGGCGTTCAGGCACATCGAATGCAGCAACTCGACGTCGGCTTCCAGCGCCAGGATCTCGTCCATCTCGAACTCGTAGTACACCGACTCGTCCCAGTAGGGCCGGTCGGCGCCGCTGGCGTCACGCGCCGGTGTGCCGTACACGAGTCCTTGCGATTCGACGATCGACTGCCAATTGGGCCGCGGCTGTGTCCTGCCGCGTTTCACGAGCCGCCGCTCCCGCCCTTGCCGCCGCTGCCGCCGATGCCGCCGCGCTGAATAGTGCTGCCCGACTTGGTGGTCACCGTCGCGCCCTTGGGGATGGTGGTGGTGCCGCCGGACGGCCGTTGACCGACCGATCCCGAACTGCCGTAGTAGTAGCGGTAGGAGTGCCCGCCCCAGATGAAGAAGCCGTTCAAGCCCGGTGTGTGACCCGTGCAGTAGCTGTCGGGGACGATCACCGGCTGACCGTTCGGGTCATCCCGAACGCACTGGGCGGTCACGTGGCTCGGCGTCAGCAACCAGTACCCGACTCCCGCCACCAGCCCCACCACGCCGACCGCGGCGGCGGAGCCCATCAGGATGCGTTTCTGCCGCTTGCGCTTGGCTTCGGCCGCCAGCCGCGCCTCTTCGGCTTCGCGTTGCTGGTCCTCGTACTTCTGCCGGGCACGCAACTCGGCCGGGGTCGGAGGGCGGGGCTTCGTGGTGGCGGCGTCCTGAAACTGGATGCTGCCCAACGGTTTCGGCTTGGACGGGGCATCCGGCGGACGGGGCGACGGCGGCCTACCCGGTTCGGGACGGTTCGCTCCGAACGTGCTCTTGCGGGGTCCGCTCGGCGGGACCGGCGGAGTCGGTGGGGTGTTCGGCAACAGCTTGGGTGGTATCGGAGGTTTGGCCGGGTCCCGCGACTCGATCTTCCCGTGCGGTAGCAGCTTGGGAGGCGTCTCCGGCTTGGGCTGGTCGGTCCCGCCGGTTCCGGACCCACGGCCCTCGGGCTCACCGCCGTCCGGCGGGTCTGGTTCTGACCCCACTAGCTGCCCTCCGGTCCCGGAAACGCGAACACGCGGGCAGTCTCCCACACCGGACCGGAAATAATCCTCAAGACCACCAACGCTCCAGCACGCGGGCGACGCCGTCGTCGCTGTTGCGGGCCGTGACCTCGTCGGCGGCGGCAAGCGCTTCCGGGTGCGCGTTACCCATCGCGACCCCCAGGCCGGCCCGTACCAGCATCGGGATGTCGTTGGGCATGTCACCGAAGGCGACGGCGTCCGCGACGTCGATTCCCAGCGGTTCGGCGACCTCGCGCAGTCCGGTGGCCTTGCTGATGCCGCGCGGCACCACCTCGAGCAGACCGTTGTTGGTCGAATACGTCAGGTCGCCCTCGTCGCCGATCTGCCCGGCGAGCGCCGCAGCCATGTCCGCGCTGCGTGCGCCGGCCTTGCGGATCAACAGCTTGATCGCAGGCGCGCTCAGCAGATCCTCGATGGACACCTCGGTGTTGTCGGGGTTGAGCCACGCATGCTCGTAGCCCGGTGAGCTGACGAACTGCGGGGTGGCCGTGTCATGCGCGCGTTCCCCGATCCGCTCGACGGCCAGTCCCGCCCCCGGCAGGACCCGTCGGGTGATGTCGGCCAGCGCGGCCAACGCATCCACCGACAGCGTGCGCGCCGACACCACCCGGTCGTGTTCGGGATCGTAGATGACGGCGCCGTTGGCGCAGACCGCCATCGGTGCGAAGCCCAGGGCGTCGACGACCGGCCTGACCCAGCGCGGCGGGCGGCCGGTGGCCAGCACGAAGCGGGCGCCGCCGGCGACGGCGGCCAGCACGGCGGCGCGGGTACGCGGGGTGAGGGTCTCGTCCTCGTCGAACAGCGTGCCGTCGACGTCGCATCCGATGAGTGCGGGAGGTGTCGACGAAGAAATCCGTTGCGAATTCGGTTGCGGGGACGCGTTGTTACGGTCGGCCGGAGTCGTCAGCGCGGTCCGCCTTCTTTCGTTTCTTCGCGTCCACACCCTGTTGCGCACGCTTTTGCGCTCGCTCGGCCAGTTCGGCGACCCGGAACTCCTTGGACTCGTCCGGGGTTGGCGCACTGCCGCCCAGCCGGCGCGGCACCCAGTACTCGCCTTCAGGGTGCGGGTACTCCTCCTGCACCCAATAGAGCATCGACTCCATCGCCTGGCGCAGCGTGGCGTTGTATTCGTCGACGGTGCCCGTCGGCCACAACGGCGGACCGATTGCCGCGGTGATCGGAACCTTGCTGCGCACCAGCTTTTTCGGGTGGTCCTTCGGCCAGATGCGGTGTGCGCCCCAGACAATCATCGGGATGATGGGCACGTTGGCCTCCATCGCCATTCGCGCCGCCCCGGTCTTGAAGGGCCGCAATTCGAAACTGCGGCTGATGGTCGCCTCGGGGTGCACCCCGACGAGTTCGCCCTCGCGCAGGCGTTGCACCGCCACCGAGTACGCCTCGGCCCCCTGGGAACGGTCCACCGGGATCAGCTGGATGTGCTTGATCACGTAGTTGACCGCTTTCACCTCCGCCATCTCGGCTTTGATCATGAACCGCAGCCGCCGCTTTCGTTCCTTGGCGGCCAGCGACGCGGGAATCCAGTCGACGTAGCTGGTGTGATTGAGGGCGACGATCGCCCCGCCGCGCTCGGGGATGTTCTCCAGGCCGTAGTAAGTGATCTTGTTGCCATTCAGCGCCATGGCCGACGGCACGAGATACTCCAAAAACCGGAAGACTGGCTCAGCCACTTTTTGACCTCCTGCCCTACCGAATACGTTAGCTATTTTCGGCCGGCGGCTCTCGCCGCACTCTCGTCGGCGTCCATTTGCGCGGCCTCCTCCAACGTCGGCGCCGCGCCGCCCAACCGCCGCGGCACCCAATTTTCGCCAGTTGGATGAGAATAGTTCCGTTGCACCTGGTGCAACAGCGAAGTCATCGTCTCGTGTAGCAGTTCGTTCGTCCGTGCGACGTCCTGGACGGCGCGCAATGGCGGACCTATCGCCACGGTGATCGGCACCTTATTGCGACCCAACTGCCTGGGCAGGCCCTTGGTCCAGATGCGCTGGGACCCCCAGACGATGATCGGGACGATCGGGACGTCGGCTTCCACGGCCATCCGAGCGGCGCCCGTCTTGAAGTCTTTGAGCTCGAAACTGCGGCTGATTGTCGCCTCCGGGAAAACCGCGACTGCCTCGCCCTCCCGCAATCGCTCGACAGCAACCGCGTAGGCGCCGGCGCCGGCGCTGCGATCGACCGGAATGGCCCGGTTGTGCTTCATCATGAAGCCGACGATCTTGACCTTCTGCAATTCGACCTTGACCATCGGCCGCACGCGCCGGCCGCCCGGCCGTCGAAAAGCCAACGCGGCCAGTGCCCAGTCGATAAAGCTCGTGTGGTTGATCGCGACGACGCAGCCGCCCTGATCGGGAACGTTCTCGTCGCCCAGATAAGTGACTCGGCTACCGGTGATTCGCAGAAACGTCCTCGCTACGAACTCGCTGGCACGGTAAACGGGTTCGGCCACGGGTCAATGCTCCGAAGGACCGGCGGCACGCTCGGCACGGCGGGCGGCCTTCACGGCCGCTTCCTCGGCGTCCAGGCGGGCCGCGTCGGCCATCGACGGTGCGCCTCCACCGAGCCGGTGCGGCACCCAGAACTCACCCGCGGGATGCGGTCCGTATTGCTCCTGCGCCCGGATCAGCAGGTGCTGCATCCGGGAATGCAACAGGGCGGTCAGTTCTGCGGTGGGCAGCGTGGGCTGGATGGGTTCGCCGACGATCACCTGGATCGGCACCTTGGGGCGGAACAGCTTCTTCGGGTGGTCCTTGGTCCAGATCCGCTGGGCGCCCCAGATGACGTGCGGGACGATCGGCACGCCGGCCTCCACCGCCATCCGCGCCGCCCCGGACTTGAACTCCTTGATCTCGAAACTGCGGCTGATGGTCGCCTCGGGGTAGACACCGACCAGTTCACCGGCCTTGAGGTTCTCCACGGCCGCGGCGTAGGAAGCCGCACCGCTCTCCCGGTCCACCGGGATGTGGCGGAAGGCGCGCATCAGCGGACCGGTGAATTTGTGGTCGAAGACTTCCTGTTTGGCCATGAACCGCACCTTGCGGCCCAGACCCTGCCGGTATGCGGGTAGACCGGCCAGGGTGAAGTCCAGGTATCCGGTGTGGTTGATGGCGACGACGGCGCCGCCGCTGGTCGGTAAGTTCTCGACGCCCGTCACGGTGATCTTGAGACCCTGTATCCGAAATACCAGGCGGGCGAGCGTAATGGCGGTGCCATATGCCGGTTCCACAGCAATTCAGCCTAGTGCTCCCGGCGGCTGCGGCGAGACCCCGGCCCGTGACTCAAGCTAAGCTCGAGGCTGCAATCGCAGTCAGCTGAGAGGTATTTGTGCAGGTCACAAGCGTCGGGCATGCCGGCTTCCTGATCCAGACCCGGGCAGGGCGCATCCTGTGCGACCCCTGGGTCAACCCGGCGTACTTCGGATCCTGGTTCCCTTTCCCAGACAACACCGGCCTGGACTGGGACGCCCTCGGCGACTGCGACTACCTATACGTCTCGCACCTGCACAAAGACCACTTCGACGCCAAGCTGCTCACCGCCCACGTCAACAAGGACGCGGTGGTCCTGCTGCCCGACTTCCCGGTGCCGGACCTGCGCAACGAACTCGAGAAACTAGGGTTCCACCGGTTCTTCGAGACCACCGACTCCGTCCAGCACCGGCTGTCCGGGCCCAAGGGCGACCTCGAGATCATGGTCATCGCGCTGCGGGCCCCCGCCGACGGACCCATCGGCGATTCGGCGTTGGTGGTTTCCGACGGGGAGACCACGGTGTTCAACATGAACGACGCCCGTCCGGTCGATCTGGACGTGCTGGCCGCCGACTTCGGCGACATCGACGTGCATCTGCTGCAGTATTCGGGCGCGATCTGGTACCCGATGGTCTACGACATGCCGGCGCGCGCCAAGGAGGCATTCGGCACCCAGAAGCGCCAGCGGCAGATGGACCGCGCCCGCCAGTACATCGCACAGGTGGGCGCCACGTGGGTGGTGCCGTCGGCCGGGCCGCCGTGCTTTCTGGACCCCGAGCTGCGTCACCTCAACGACGACCATGGCGATCCGGCCAACATCTTTCCCGACCAGATGGTGTTCCTCGACCAGATGCGCCGCCACGGTCACGAAGGCGGCCTGCTGATGATCCCTGGATCGACGGCGGATTTCACCGGCTCGAGGCTCAATTCGCTGACTCATCCGGTGCCCACCGAAGAGGTCGAGGCGATCTTCACCACCGGCAAGGCGGCCTACATCGCCGACTTCGCCGAGCGTATGGCGCCGGTGTTGGCTGCCGAGAAGGCCCGTTGGGCACCGGCCACCGGCGAGCCGCTGCTGGAGCCGCTGCGCGCGTTGTTCGAGCCGATCATGTTGGCGAGCAACGAAATCTGCGACGGCATCGGATATCCGGTGGAACTGGTCATCGGTCCCGAGACGGTGATCCTCGACTTTCCGAAACGCGCGGTGCGCGAACGCATTCCCGACGAGAAGGTGCGCTACGGGTTCGCCATCCAACCGGAGTTGGTGCGGACCGTGCTGCGCGATGAGGAACCGGACTGGGTCAACACAATCTTCTTGTCCACCCGGTTCAAAGCGTGGCGCGTCGGCGGTTACAACGAATACCTGTACACGTTCTTCAAGTGCCTGACCGACGAGCGGATCGCGTACGCCGACGGCTGGTTCGCCGAGTCGCATGACGACACCGCGTCGATCACCATGGACGGCTGGGAGATTCAGCGCCGGTGCCCGCACCTCAAGGCCGATTTGTCCAAATTCGGTGTGATCGAGGGCGATACGCTGACGTGCAACCTGCACGGTTGGCAGTGGCGGCTGCAGGACGGTCGCTGCCTGACCACTCGGGGGCACGAGTTGCGGAGCGGAAAAGCATGAGCAGCACGACGGACTGGTGCTATGACGACGGCGTGGTCCAGTTGGATCGGATGGCGATCACGTTGCGGCGCTACCACTTTCCGTCCGGTACGGCCAAAGTGATCGGGTTGGACCAGATTCGCGAGTACAAGGCCGAGGCGCTTGGCTTGTTCACCGTCCGGTTCAACCTGTGGGGCAGCCCGGATTTCCGGCGCTGGCTGCCGTTGGACCTCTACCGGCCGCTGAAGTCGACGCTGGTCACTCTCGACATACCGGGATCCAAGCCGGCGTTCACCCCCGCGCGCCCGGACGAGTTCTTGGCCTGCCTGGAGGAGTTGTTGGGTCAGCGCGGCTAACCGAACGTGTTGGTACTGCGAATTTCCGGCTGTTTTTTCGCAACTGGAACACGCTCGGCGAAAGATCAGCGATCGGCCAGTGCGGCCTGGCCGGCGTTGTAGCCGGGGGTGAACGTGATCCCGGGTCCGCCGTGGCAACCAGCGCTCCCCAGGTACAGTCCTTCGACCGGGATCGGCTGGCCGATATAGCCTTTGGGGCCGGGCCTGTTCTGTCCGACCTGGTCGGAGTGCAGCAGCCCGTGGCAGTAGTCGCCGCCGGGCGCCCCGAACATCACGCCCATGTGTTTGGGCGTGAACGTGGTGTGCCGGATGATGCTGCGCTCGAAATTGGGTGCCAGGCGGGTGATCTTGTCGATCACCCGCTGACCCATCTCGACCTTGGCCTGACCGTAGCGACCTTCTTCTTGCAACCCGCCCTCGATCGGGAAGAACAGCGCGAACGCCGACGCGGCGTGCTTGCCTTCGGGCGCCAGGTCCGGGTCGTGCACGGACGGGATCTGCAACACCAGGGTCGGGTCGGCCGGGACGATGCCGCGCCGGCAGTCCTCCCATTGCTGCTGAACTTCCTCGGGTGTGCAGAAGATTCCGATCGAGGCTTGCAGAGTGGGGTCGTTGAGTGCCTCGTAGGGTGCGGCGAACTGCGGTGGCTCGTCCAGCGCGAAGTGCATCTGCAGGTAGCTGCCGCGATGGTCGATGCGTGCGTACCGCTCGCGGATATCGGCGGGCAGCAGCGCGGGATCGATCAGGTCGTTGACTGTGACGTCAGGGGCGATCGCCGAGACGACGATCGGGGCGAAAAGGGTGTCCCCCGCCTCGGTGCGTACGCCACGGACCCGGCCGTCGGCGACGAGGATCTCGCTCACCTTGGACCGCAACCGGACTTCCCCGCCGTTCCCCTCCAACACGTGTGCCAAATGTGCGGTGAGCGCGCCGATGCCGCCGCGCAGTTTCTTCATCTGGACGAAGTCACCCTCGGGGATGCCGAGACCGAAGGCCAGCGCGGCGGCGCTGCCCGGTGTGGACGGCCCGCGATACAGGGTGTTCACCGCGAGCATGGTCATCGACCCGCGGATGGCGCCGTGCTTCTCCCGGTCCGGAAAATAGCGGTCGAGCACCTCGGTGACCGAACCGAACAGCATGTCGTCGATCGCCGACCGCTCGAATTCGTTGGTGGCACAGGCGTACATCTCGTCGAAGGTCTTGGGCACGGTGCCGGCCTCGAAGCGCCCCAATGCTCGCGTCGGCGCCTGTGCCCACATCAGCAGTCCACCCATGCCGGCGACGGCGTCGGCGCCGTGCACCTCGTTGAGATGGGCGAACATCTTCATCGGATCGGAGTATTGGACGAGCGGGTCGTCGCCGACGCCGCGCAGCGCGACCGACATCACCTCCAGGTCGACTGTCGGCAGCTCGTCCAGGCCCAGCTCGCTGATCACCTCCGCCGAGGTCGGAAACTGCACCGAGCCGGCGATCTCGAATTGATAGCCGTCGAACAGCTCGACGGTCGAGGCCATGCCGCCCGCGTAGAGCTTGCCGTCCAGACAGAGGGTGCGCAGCCCGGCTCTTTGCAGCAGCACCGCGGCGGTCAGGCCGTTGTGCCCGGCTCCGATGACGATCGCGTCGTATGTGGTTTCAGAATCAGCCATGCCGACCTCCCGGCATGGAGGCTGGCACGCCCCCAAAGTTTTGTCAATTATGACGAAACTTCAGCCGGCGGCCCAGGTGTCGGTGATGCCGGCCCGCAACGACTCGAGCGCCAGTTGACTCACCCTGGCCAGCTCCCCGAGCGAGCGGTCGGCACCGAGCATCCAGGCTTCCATCGCCCCGAACACCGCGGCGGCGATGCAGCGGGCGGTCACCGTCATGCGCAGCCGGGCGTCGGGCTCTTCGGTACTTCGGCCGCGCCGCTGCAACTGCACCTGGATGGCGTCGGCGAAATCGGCCTGGACGTCCTGGATGTGCCGGACGATCCGGCCCGGGTCGATCTCGCCGCCCCGCAACGCGGCGATCTTCGTCACCGCTTCCACGTCGTACGGGAACGCGAAGATGGCCGCTTGGACCGAGTCGATGACGGCTTCGTCGACGGGCCTGGCCTCCAGCGCAGCGCGGAACCAGTTCAGCCCGGTGTAGTCCGCGAACAGCAGGTCATGCTTGGAACCGAAGTGCCGGTAGAAGGTCCGCAGCGAAACGCCGGCGTCGGCGGCGATCTGTTCGGCCGTCGTGTCCGCCACGCCCTGGGCCAGAAAGCGCACCACCGCCGCCTGGCGCAGTGCGTCGCGGGTGCGTTCACTGCGCGCGGTCTGCGCGGGTCGGACCATCTGGGTAACCTACCTTCAGCATTTGTTTTGACAATATTGACAAAACTTCTGGCCCGGGGTGAGACTGCGCCCATGGTCTCGCTCATCGTGCACGCTGTCCTGGGTATCGCAGTCATCTGCTGGATCGTCAAGTCGAATCCGGCGGTCTACGCACGGCCCGTCGACGGCCCGCTGTTCTCCCCACTGGAACTGATGTACTACGGGGTCGGTATCGCCTCGATCGCGCTGGGCTGGTATTTCAACTTCCGCTTCGTGCAGGGGTACGCCCCGCACGGGGTCAGCGGGACGCACAACCCGATCTGGGGTCCCGGGAGTTGGACGCAGTACATCCAGTTGATGTTCGTCAACCCGGCGGCGGGTTCGGCGGGGCAGGACTACACGATCGCCAATGTCATTCTGCTGCCGCTGTTTTCGATCGTCGACGGTTACCGACGCGGCCTCAAACGCCCGTGGCTGTATTTCGTCAGCAGCCTGTTCACCAGCTTCGCGTTCGCGTTCGCGTTCTATTTCGCCACGATCGAGCGCCAGCATCGGCACGAGCGGGCCGGCGCGAAGGTGGCTGTCTAGGCGCTGAGTTCGTCGCCGAAGTACCCGGCGTCGCGCGGCAGCGGCGTCGTGTCGCGGCGGCCCGGCGCCGGACGGTGATGGCAGACCCGATTGCCGCCGCCCCGTTTGGCGGTGTACATCGCGGCATCCGCTGCCGAGATCAGTTCGACCAGCAGGTCGTCGTCGGCTGGATCGCGGCCGCTGCAATAGACGCTGGCGGTGCCCACACTTGCGGTCAGCATGAACGGCAGCGCCGCTACGGCGTCGCAGATGGCCTGCGACCGGCGCTGCACTTCGGTGGGGAGCCAGATGTCGGCGATCACGAATTCTTCCCCGCCGACCCGGCCGATGACGGCGGTGTCGTCGGTGTTCTCCTGCAACGCGCGCGCCACCGCCATCAGCGCGTCGTCTCCCACGCTGTGCCCGTACCGGTCGTTGAGTTGCTTGAAGCGGTCCAGGTCGATCACCGTCACCACCAGGTGCGCGGGCGCGGAGGCATCCCGCCACAAGTCGCGCCGCGCCCGCCGATAGAACGCGCGCCGGTTGAGCAGCCCGGTGAGTTGGTCGCGCTCGGCCCGCACGGCATCGGTTCCCAGCGTGTGCACCACCGCCTGGATGCCGAACGGCACCGCCAGGTTCAGCGTCAACAGCAACGCGTATCCACACAGTGCGGCCATCGGGTTGTACAGCGCGGCCATCCGGACGACTTCGAACGCCCCTACCGCCGCCGTGACGAGGAAGTTGTAGGCCATCAACCGGGCCGGGTGGAACATCGCCGTGTAGGTAGCCATCGTCGCGAACGCCGTGCACGTCAGCAAGCCGGCGGTGGGGTGGCTTTGGGACAGCGCGGCCAGCGCGATGCTGACATCGGAGAGCACCACGAACCGGATGGCCTGCGCACGGGTGGGCCAGCGCAGCGCCCACATGACTGCGCCCAGGGCGGCGCCGGCGCCCGCGGCAACGGCGCAGGCGACCTGCACGGGCCCTCGGGGTCCGGTCGGCGTCCAGATCGTCGCCACGGCGATCAGCGCCAGGGATGCGGCAATCGTGGTGATCGTGGTCCGGGTCAGGACCTCCATACCTCGGGTGCGCAGGTGGGAACTCAGCTGCTCGTAGTGGTCGGACTGCCGCCACCAACGCGCGAGCCAACTCATCGCCTACTCCCAATTCCCCCAAATCCCCTTGCGGGGGCAGATCTCAGGAAAACAGCTGCGCGACAAATTGTCTAGTTGAGCGAACTATTAGCTGGCGGGTTCGATCAGCTCGGTCCCGACGAACGGCACCAGCGCCGCGGGAACCCGGACGCTGCCGTCGGGAAGCTGGTGGTTCTCCAGGATCGACACCAGCCACCGCGTGGTGGCCAGTGTGCCGTTGAGCGTCGCCGCGATCTGCGGCTTGCCACCCGCGTCCCGGTACCGGGTGGCCAGCCGGCGGGCCTGGAACGTCGTGCAATTCGACGTCGAGGTCAGCTCCCGATAGGTGCCCTGGGTCGGCACCCACGCCTCGCAGTCGAATTTGCGGGCGGCCGACGAGCCCAGGTCGCCGGCGGCCACGTCGATCACCCGGTACGGCACCTCGATGTGCGCCAGCATCTCGCGCTGCCAGCCCAGCAGCCGCTGATGCTCGGCCTCGGCCTCCTCGGGCCGGCAATAGACGAAACCTTCGACCTTGTCGAACTGATGCACCCGGATGATGCCGCGGGTGTCCTTGCCGTAGCTGCCGGCCTCCCGACGGAAGCACGACGACCAGCCCGCGTACCGCAACGGGCCGGCGGACAGGTCCAGGATCTCGTCGCAGTGGTAACCGGCCAACGGCACTTCCGAGGTCCCGACGAGATAGAGGTCGTCGGCCTCGAGCCGGTACACCTCGTCGGCGTGGGCGCCCAGGAAGCCGGTGCCACTCATCACCTCGGGACGTACCAGGACCGGCGGGATCATCGGGATGAAGCCGTTCTCGACGGCCACCCGCAACCCCAGTTGCAGTAGCCCCAGTTGCAGAAGCGCGCCGCGGCCGGTCAGGAAATAGAACCGGGACCCGGAGACCTTGGCCCCGCGCTGCATGTCGATCAGGCCCAGCGACTCGCCCAGTTCCAGGTGATCCTTCGGACGATCCAGCTGGGGTGGTTCCCCGACGACGTCGAGGACGGCGAAGTCTGCCTCGCCACCGGCCGGAACGCCGTCGATGATCACATTCGAGATCGACATGTGCGCCGCGGTGAAGGCCGACTCGGCGGCCGCTTGCTCGGCCTCGGCGGCTTTGACCTGTTCGGCGAGGTCCTTGGCGCGCTGCAGGAGTGCCGGCCGCTCCTGCGCCGACGCCTTGCCCACGGATTTGCTGGCGGCCTTCTGCTCGGCGCGCAGCGAGTCTGCGGCCGAGATCGCCGCCCGCCGCGCCGCGTCGGCGTCCGCCAGGGCGTCCACCAGGGCCGGGTCTTCGCCGCGGCTGAGTTGGGAACGTCGAACGGCGTCGGGGTCTTCCCGGAGCAGCTTCAGGTCGATCACGGCCGCAAGACTACTTTCGTCACGGCGGCCGGTTCGTCCTGGTCTCACAACTGCAACATTCGTAACAGCACCCGCGCGGCCCTGTCAGAATGGAGCCGATGTTGGATCTGCGAAAGAAACCACCCGCGGTCACGGACGAGGTGGACGAGGTCGACGAGGTCGACGAGGCTTCGGCGGACGAGCCGGACGCGATTGTCACCGACCGGGCGCCGGAGCCCCCGGACGGGTTTCGGTGGCCGCGCGGCCTGCAGCCCTCCGCCACCAGACGGGCGCTGTTGCTGACCGCTCTCGGTGGCCTGCTGATCGCCGGGCTGGTGACCGCACTGCCCACCATCGGCACCGGATCGGGACGCCTGGTCGGCTATCTCGACAGCGACCCGGTGCCCAGCACGGGATCCAAGAGCAGCGGCGCCTTCAGCCGCGCCACCAGCGGAGATTGTCTGAACTGGCCGGACGGCACACCGGAATCCGCCACCGTCGTCAACTGCGCCGAGGACCACCGGTTCGAGGTCGCCGAGGCGGTGGATCTGCGCACCTTCCCGGGTTCGGAATACGGCCCGAACGCCGCTCCCCCGTCGCCGACCCGGATTCAGCAGATCAACACCGAGCAGTGTGAACCCGCCGTGCGCCGCTATCTCGGCACCAAGTTCGACCCCAACAGCAAGTTCACCGTCAGCATGCTGTGGTCGGGTGACCGGGCGTGGCGTCAGGGCGGCGAACGCCGCATGTTGTGCGGTCTGCAGTTGCCCGGGCCCAACAACCTGCAGGTCGCGTTCAAGGGCAAGGTCGCCGAAATCGACCAGTCCAAGGTTTGGCCGGCCGGCACCTGCCTGGGCATCGACTCGGTCACCAATCAGCCGGTCGACGTCCCCGTCGACTGCACCGCACCGCACGCCATGGAAGTCACCGGCACCGTCAACCTCGCCGAGAAGTTTCCGACCGGCATGCCCGCCGAGGCCGAGCAGGACGGGTTCATCAAGGACGCGTGCACCCGGATGACCGACGCCTACCTGGCCCCGGTCAAGTTGCGGACCACGACCTTGACCCTGATCTACCCCACGGTGTCGCTGCCCAGCTGGGCGGCCGGCAGCCGCGAAGTCGCCTGCAGCATCGGCGCGACGCTGGGCAACGGCGGCTGGGCGACGTTGCTCAACAGCGCCAAGGGCCCGCTGTTGATCAACGGTCAACCGCCGGTACCGCCGCCCGACATCCCCCAGGAGCGGCTCACCCTTCCGCAGGTTCCGGTCCAGGTGCCCACTCAGCCGCCGGCGGCGCCGACCCAGCAGCAACAGACCCCCAGCGCCCCGCCGGGTAATCAGCACCTGCCCAACCAACAGCCGGTGGTGACACCGACCCGGGCGCCGTCCTCGCCCGCCTCCCAAGCGCCACCGGCCCAGGCTCCCCCGGCCCAGGCTCCCCCGGCCGATGGCGGCGCGCCGCCGCCGCAGGCACCGGACGTCCCGGCACCCGCCGAGCCGCCGCCACCGAGCTAGCCACGTGCCCGTCCGGATGGACCCGCAGCGGTTCGACGAACTGGTCTCCGATGCGCTCGACCTGATTCCCGAACAGTTGACGGCGGCCATGGACAACGTCGTGATACTGGTCGCCGACCGCCATCCGCAGGACGACGATCTGCTCGGCCTCTACGAGGGAATTGCGCTGACCGAACGCGACTCCGACTACGCCGGCGCGCTGCCGGACGCGATCACCATCTACCGCGAAGCGCTGCTGGATGTCTGTGAATCCGACAACGAGGTCGTCGAACAGGTGGCGATCACCGTCGTCCACGAAATCGCCCACCACTTCGGGATCGACGACGACCGGCTCGACGAGTTGGGCTGGGGCTGAAGTTTTCGCCCTGAATCCGCGGGGGATCCCGCATTTGTCGGCGCCTGGTGTTATGAACGAGTTATGAGCGCAGGCTGCCGCGACTGCCGGGCAAACTTGGACCATTGCCATGGCACTTTGATCATTCATTCCCTGAGCCGCCCGGAATGCACCGACACCGACTGTGCGATCCCCGAGCTGTTCACGCACGTTTTCGTCATCGACTGCGATGCGGTCGGGTGCGCGTGCTCGCAGCAGTCCGACGAGGGCAGATCAGCCCATTGGATCGGTGCCTGACGAGGTGCTGGTCTGGAGGGCGTCCTGCACCGGCGTCGCGGCAGGTTCCGGGTAGAACGGCGGGGTCAGCGCGCCCCACTGCACGCAGCTCCAGCGCCCGTCGGTGATCGGGGTCAACACCACCGATTCGGCGTTGTTCAGCGGGTTGTCCAGCACGAAGGTGCCGTCCACGCCGGCCAGCACCGCCGAGGCCAGCCGGATCGCCGCCCCGTGGCTGACCACGACGATGTCGCCGTCCCAGGCGTCGTCGTCCAGGTACCGCATCCGCAGGTCGGTGAGCACGGGTACGTAGCGGTCCAGGACGTCGTCGGCGGTTTCGCCGCCGGGCAATGGAACGTTTCGCTCGCCGAGGTGCCACCGCTTGTAGACCGCGGTGAACTCGGCCACCGCTTCGTCGTCGTTGCGGTTCTCCAGCTCACCCACTTGGACCTCGTGGATGCCGGACAGCTCCACGGTCGCAAGGTCGAGTTCCCCGCCGATCACCGCCGCCGTTTCCGATGCCCGGATGGCCACCGAATGCGCCAGGATGCCGGGCTTGCGAGGCGTGCCCAAGCCCTCGTGCGCGAATGCCCGGGCCTGATCGCGGCCCAACGGCGTCAGTGCCGCTCCCGGCGGCAGAGTGTCCAGCCTGCGCTCGACATTGCCGAAGGACTGTCCGTGGCGCAGTAACACCAACCGGCCACCCATCGCTATGCCTCCCCCCGTCCGTCCCGCAACCGCTCCAGCCAGCTCGTCGACTCGTCCGACGACGGCGGCAGCACCCCCGCTGCCTGGCCGGTCGGCCAGGAACCCAGATAACGCACGTCGGCACAACGACGGTGCAGCGCCTTGAGTGCCTCGGCGACGGCGTCGTCGTCGAGGTGGCCGACGCAATCGACGAAGAACATGTAGGTGCCCAGTCCGGTACGGGTGGGCCGGGATTCGATGCGGGTCAGATCGATTCCGCGGATGCCGAACTCGGTGAGTGCCATCAGCAGCGCGCCGGGCGCGTTCTCGATCCGCAGCACGGCCGACGTCCGGTCGGCTCCGGTGCGGGCGGGCGGCGGGCCGGGTGGTCCGATCAAGACGAACCGGGTCCGTGCGTTGGACTCGTCGACAACCCCCTCGGCCAACGCCGGCAGCGAATAGTGCGCGGCCGCCAACGGCGACGTGACCGCCGCATCCACCCGGCCCTCGGCGACCTGACGGGCGGCGTCGGCGTTGGAATACGCGGGGCACAGCTCGACGCCGGGCAGATGCGCGTTGAGCCACTGGCGCACCTGCGCGGCGGCCACCGGGAAGGCCGCCAGGGTGCGTACGTCGGCGGCGGTCAGGCCGGACCTGACGACGATGGTGAAGGCGACGTCCAGCGTCGTCTCGGCGAACACCTGCAGCGGCGATCCGATGGCCAGACTGTCCAGGGTGGGTGCCAGCGACCCGTCGATCGAGTTCTCGATCGGTACGCAGGCGAAGTCAGCGGCGCCGGTGCGCACCGCGTCCAGAGCCGCGGATGTGCTGTCTACCGGCATTCCCGCCACGTCACGGTGCTCGGGGACCAACCCGGCATCGGCGATCTGCAGCAGCGCTGCCTCGGTGAACGTCCCTTCCGGTCCGAGGTAAGCGATGCGGGCCACAGCCACAACCCTAACGGCGCGCCGCCCGGGAGTATCGGCTCTTGCGACTTACCCGACCCTAAGTTACGTTAGCCTTACCTAAAAATAGGAGGTAACGGTGCTACCGGTCACAAACCCTACGCCGACGACGGCTGAGCGCATTCGCAGCGCCTGCGTGCGCGCCGGCGGCGCCCTGCTGGCGGTCGAGGGCGCGGATCCGGTGGCCACGGCTGTGCACCACCTGCTTTACGACGGCACCTTCGCGGTCGCGGTTCCCAACGGCACGGCCGGCTGTGACGACGGTTGTGGGTCGCAGGCGCTGCTGGAACTGACCGACTATGCGCCGTTGCCGGTACGCGAACCGGTCCGGTCCCTGGTCTGGGTGCGCGGCCGCCTGCACCGGGTTCCACCTGGGGCGGTGACCAAGCTGCTGGACCTGATCGCCACCGAGAACCCCAACCCGGCGCTGCTGCAGGTCGATACGCCCCGGTCGGGGCCACCTTGTGCCGCCGAGACGCGGTACACCTTGCTGCGGCTGGAAATCGACTCCGTGGTGGTCACCGACGCCACCGGAGCCGAGCCGGTCAGCGTCGACGACCTGCTCGCCGCGCGACCCGACCCGTTCTGTGAGATCGAATCGACGCTCCTGTGGCACCTGGCCACGGCGCACGACGACGTCGTCGCGCGCTTGGTGTCCCGACTACCCGCGCCGCTACGGCGCGGCCACATCCGGCCACTCGGTCTGGACCGCTACGGCGTGCGGTTTCGGATCGAGGGCAACGACGGCGACCACGACATCAGGCTGCCGTTCCACAAGCCGGTCGACGACATGAACGGGCTCAGCCAAGCCATTCGCGTCCTGATGGGCTGCCCCTTCGTCAACGGCCTGCGCGCCCGCCGGTAGCGCCCCAGCCGGCTACCCGGCGCGAGACCGGCCGCGTAAATTGTCCGGGTGAACGGCGATCGATCACCGCAGCGCCCGCACTTTCGCGGTCCCGCCAGACCGGCCCCGCCGGAACCCTCGCAGGTGATTCGCCGCCAGAGCAGCCCGGGACCCATGCCACCGCGCCCGGCAGCACCGACGTCCCCTCCCCCGCTTCCTCGCTTACCACGCCCGCGCCGCAGACGTCGCCGGCTTCGGACGTTCGCGCTGAGTCTGCTGGTCCTCGTGTTGCTGGCCACCGCCGGCATGCTGGGACTCACCTTGTGGTTCGACTCGGCGGTGCACCGCGCGACGGTGCTCACCGACTATCCCGGCCGACCGGGTCCGGGCCGCGGCACCAACTGGCTGCTGGTGGGCTCCGACAGCCGTCAGGACCTGTCCGCCGAACAGCAGCAGGACCTGGCCACCGGCGGCGACGTCGGCTCCGGCCGCACCGACACGATCATGCTGGTGCACGTGTCCGGTCTCGGGTCCGGTGGGCCCGCAACGCTGGTCTCCATCCCGCGTGATTCCTACGTGCCCATCCCGGGCCACGGCCGGGACAAGATCAACGCCGCGTTCGTGCTGGGTGGGGCTCCGTTGCTGGCGCAGACGGTCGAGCAAGCCACCGGCCTGCATCTGGACCACTACGCCGAAGTCGGCTTCGCCGGATTCGCGGTGCTGGTCGACGCGCTGGGCGGCGTGCGGGTGTGCCCCGCCGAGGCGATCCACGACCCGTTGGCCGGCCTCGACCTGCCCGCCGGTTGCCAGCAGCTCAACGGTCGCAGCGCCCTGGGCTACGTCCGGTCCCGGGCTACGCCGCGGGCGGATCTGGACAGGATGATCCACCAGCGGCAGTTCATGTCGGCGCTGCTGGAGCGCGCAGCCAGCCCAGCGGTGTGGCTGAATCCGTGGCGCTGGTATTCGGTTCCGCGTGCCGCCGCCGGGGCCCTGACGGTGGACCGCGGCGACCACGCGTGGGACCTGGCGCGGCTCGGCTGGTCGCTGCACGGCCGCGCCACTGCCATGACCGTGCCGATCGGCGAGTTCACCGACAGCGGCTCCGGTGCGGTCGTGGTGTGGAATCACGACGCGGCGAGTGCTTTGTTCGACGCCCTGGCCGCCGACGCGCCGGTGCCGGTGGCCGCGCTGGACAGCCAACCCTGACGCACATTTTTCGGCATATCAATTAGGCAAAGCTCGCCTATCTGAGCATGACTTAATTGCGGACAATCGCTTAGGAAGACCTTTCCTGACTAAGCACATCCTTCGTTGCCGGTGGCCTTCTAGCTGGACTAACCTGCTTTACATGACGGATTATGACGGTCCCAGGACCAAATTCCACGCATTAATGCAGGAGCAGATTTTCAACGAATTCACCGCCGCGCAGCAATACGTCGCAATTGCGGTCTATTTCGACAGCGAAGACCTCCCGCAATTGGCGAAGCACTTTTACGCGCAGGCGGTCGAGGAACGGAATCACGCGATGATGCTCGTCCAGCATCTGCTCGATCGCGACCTGCGGGTGGAGATCCCGCGGGTGGATGCCGTGCGCAACCAGTTCGACCGGCCCCGTGAGGCGCTGGCGCTGGCCCTCGATCAGGAACGTGCCGTCACCGACCAGGTCAGCCGGTTGACTGCGGCGGCGCGCGACGAGGGCGATCACCTGGGCGAGCAGTTCATGCAGTGGTTCCTGAAGGAACAGATCGAAGAGGTGGCGCTGATGTCCACGCTGGTGCGGGTCGCCGACCGGGCCGGAGCCAACCTCTTCGAACTCGAGACCTTCGTCGCCCGCGAGGTGTCCAAGGCGCCGGCGGGGCCGGATGCGCCGCACGCCGCAGGCGGTCACCTGGCGAGCGGCTAGCCGCTCTTCTCGTTCGTGTCCTCCAACCACGCCTTGGTGCGGCCGGGGTGGTTGGTGGCGATCCAGGCCACCCCTACCTCCCGGCAGAAATCGACGTCGGCGTGTTCGTCGACCGTCCAGCAGTACACCGACCGGCCCTGAGCGGCGGATCGGTCGACCAGTTGCGGATAGTCGCGCAACGCGGCAAGCGAGGGTCCCACCGCGGTCGCGCCCACGGCGGTGGCGGCGCTGCTGCTCAAGTAGCGACCGGTCTTACCGAGCAGCACGGTCGGAAGCATCGGCGCGGCACGCCGGATCCGCCACACCGCGGCGGCCGAGAAGGACATGACGACCGCCCGGGACCGGTCCGCGGACGGCGGCGCGGCGATGCCGAAGCGGTGCAGCAACGCCAGCAGCTTGTTCTCCACCAACGAGCCGTAGCGCACCGGATGCTTGGTCTCGATGAAGATCTTGACCGGACGGTTCCAATCCAGCACCAATGCGACCAGGGCGTCCAGCGTCAGCAGGCTGGTGTCCCCGTGCGCGCCGTCCGGGCGCCAGCTGTCGTGCCAGGAGCCGTAGTCCAGCTCACGCAACTCGGCCAACGTCGCGGTGCTGACCGGCCCCTCTCCGGAGGAGGTGCGATCCAGCCGGCGGTCGTGCACACAGACCAGGTGGCCGTCGCGGGTCAACCGCACGTCGCATTCGACCCCGTCAGCACCCTGTTTGAGAGCTTGGTCGTAGGCGGCCAGCGTGTGCTCGGGACGGACGAACGACGCACCGCGGTGGGCCACCACGAAGGGGTGCCCGGCGAGGACCTCGTCCGCCCGCGTCATATGCCTATGCTGCCGGTTCCTGTCCCTCCGGCTCAACCGCAGCGGCAGGCACGGACCTGTTCGGCTGATCCGGCTCGACGACGAGCCAGCGGTGGGCGGGCCGCTCGACCGGCTTGCGCTCGAAACCTTCGAAGACCCGCGCGACCGCACCGACGGTGACCGCCGCCACCAGGTACCCGAGCACCACCATGAGGTTGTTGTTCGCGATGCCCTGCGCGTCGCTGGCCAGGGAGGTTGCGATCGCGAACAGCGACACCGCATAGCTGACGACCCAGGCGAGCCACCAGATGGTGATCGGCTTGCGCAGCCGCTCGTAAGTGTCCTCGACCAGAGCGAGTTCGATGACGTACACGGGTGCCATCACCAGGTTGGCGAACGGCAGCAGGCATCCAGCCCACAATCGCCGGGGCGGACGATGCTCGGGTATCCCGTGATGGGTGAAAGCGGCCGCGCGCCGCGCGATCAGCCACTTGACCAGCACCACGAAGCAGCCCAGCATCGCCGCCAGGACGGCCACGCTGGCGGCGATACCCAGCCAATCCGCCGCGCCGGCCAGCAGCGAGTTCAGCAGCGCGTCTCGGTTGTACATCAGCAGTCCGTAGCGCACCGCGTACATCAGCGCCGCGGCGGCCAGCACCAGCTGAGTGGCGAACATCAGGGCACGCACCAACTCGGGGGTGGGCCCTGTCTTCGCGGGCGCGTCCGCTGATGCGGGAGCCAGTTCGGGCACCCGGTCCACCAGGCCCCACCGAGGTATCGCGGCGTAGCGGGGGGTCGGGCCGAGCGGTCGTCGGCCGCGGCGAATCGGCGGTGCGGCACCAGGACGGACCGCTATCCAGCGGAATCCCGGCGGGAGGCGGGGCGCCACGCGCGGAGCGACGGGAGCGGCGGGCGGCCGTGGTGCGCCCCACTGGGAACTTGCTGGTGGTGACGTGTCGGGAAGCGGTGCCATCAGCGCGCCTCGGCAGCGCGGGCACCACATGCGCTGCCTGTCGCGCACATTCCACCGAGTGCCGCACTGGGAGCACACCTGAATCACCGCACCAGACTAACCGCGGTGGAACACCCGGACGCCCCGGCACGTGACGTAGACCACAGCTACCAATACCTATCCACAATTTCCACAGGTTTATCCACACCAGTGGTGAGTGGCGGAGACAGCCTCTATCGGCCCGATCGGGCGGCGACTGTGGATAACATTGCGGTAACAAAGCGCGCCATCGACAGCCCAGAGCGCACCCCGAGCGAAATGCATTGCAGCGCTAACAAAGCTGCGTACCCCGTTTCGGGCCGATCGAAACCGGCGGCAACGACCCGATTTCGGGTGCCGAAGCCGCCTGGTTTTCCACGCTGCGCGCCAGGCGTTATGATCGCGAACACAACCTCGGATGTGACTCACCTCACTCGCGGGTATCGAGGACCATCTGGGGGCTGGAGTGAACGTGCAGGTGGAGGGGGTCTGATGGCCACACACTCGTTCGGCCCGGGCTCGACCCCGTCGAACTCCTATAACGGATCGGCCGCCTGGAGCCACGCGTATGTCGTCGCGGGGCTGCGCGCCGGTCTGATCGCGCTGGCGCTGTTGGCCGTGCTGGCACTCATCGCGCTGTCCTGAATCCGGTTACCGGGTCGTCCTTGCGGCCTAGGCGGTCTTAGAGCAGGGTTGAATAGGTGAGGCCGCCGTGCGGCGGAATCCTGCGAACGACACGTCAGATGATCGGCTCATCGAAGGAAGGAACGCCGTGGCTGAATACACCCTGCCCGACTTGGACTGGGACTACGCAGCGCTGGAACCACACATCTCCGGTCAGATCAACGAGATCCACCACAGTAAGCATCACGCCACCTACGTCAAGGGTGTCAATGACGCGGTCGCCAAGCTCGAAGAGGCCCGCGCCAAGGACGACCACGCGGCGATCTTCCTGAACGAGAAGAACCTGGCCTTCCACTTGGGTGGCCACGTCAACCACAGCATCTGGTGGAAGAACCTGTCGCCGAACGGCGGCGACAAGCCGACCGGTGACCTCGCCGCGGCAATCGACGATCAGTTCGTGTCCTTCGACAAGTTCCGCGCGCAGTTCAGCGCCGCGGCCAACGGCCTGCAGGGATCCGGTTGGGCGGTGCTGGGATACGACACCCTGGGCGGACGTCTGCTGACCTTCCAGCTCTACGACCAGCAGGCCAACGTGCCGCTCGGCATCATCCCGCTGCTGCAGGTCGACATGTGGGAGCACGCGTTCTACCTGCAGTACAAGAACGTCAAGGCCGACTACGTCAAAGCGTTCTGGAACGTCGTCAACTGGGCTGACGTGCAGGACCGGTACGCGGCGGCGACTTCGAAGAGTTCGGGGTTGATCTTCCCCTGATTGCTTGTTTCGGACTGGGGCGTCGCGCGAATTGCGCGGCGCCCTTGTCCTCTGTCGGCGACGTGTCGAGTTGCACGGCACAAAAAGCCCGCGCATTCTTAGTTACTCGGGCTACATTTAGTTGAGCATTGCCAGCGTGGTTACTTCGGATGGACGCGATTCGGAGGCGAGATGGATGCTGAATCCGGTGGACCTATCGGCGTTGCTCCCTTTCATTCCCGCGGTGCCCTGAAAGGGTTTGTCATCTCTGGACGTTGGCCAGATTCCACCAAAGAGTGGGCCCAACTGTTGATGGTGGCGGTGCGGGTCGCGTCGTTGCCCGGGTTGCTTTCCACCACAACCGTATTCGGGGCCCGCGAAGAATTGCCCGACGAACCCGAACCAGGCACCGTCGGCCTGGTACTGGCCGAGGGCACGGTGTTCGGGGAAAAGGCTATCCAGCCGGGTTATTTCGCGGAGCACCAACCTCCGGCGCTGCTGATGTTGCACCCGCCGTCGGAAACGATGCCGTCGTTGCCGGAGTGCACGGGTGCGGCGTCGGGTTGTGTCCTGCTGCCCGGGTTGCCCTATCTGGGCTTGGAGCACCGGGCAGCCTGGGTGGAGGCGGAGGCCGATGGCACCATCACGTCGATGGTGAGCCGGGTCGGTGTCGACCCGATCAGCCACCCCGATACCGCGATCCTGGCGATGCTGCTCGCCGCATAGGGCACGATGGCGTTCGCTACGGCGCAAACTTTTCGGTAGTCCCGCCACACGGTCGCTTCGTCTCGGCAGCGGCGTGGCCGACACCGGTTGTCGCTCGGGCGGGAACTCGACGGCTGCGCATCGCCCGAAGCCGTGCCGGCGGTCGCGGCGCGGTCGTCCCGACGGCCTCCCGGCGGCGCCGCAGGTCGGGTCCGGTGGACTTCGCGGGGTCAGACAGCAAAGTAGCCGATTGCGGCATCGGCGTCTTGCCCTGGTTGCCCAGAGTCGGGCGTTCGCGTCGGATCCGGGCTAGTCGCTTCGCTCATCGAGCTTGTGGACCGCGAATCACCGGGTCCGCGCGGGAGGTGTATTCTGCGGATAACCTGTGAATCCGGTCATTTTGTGGACACCGAGCCGATTCGTTCGGATGCTCGTCGGGGGTGTCTCGCGCGATTGCCCGAAACGCGGGTACCCAATACCTCCGGGTTTGCACTTGGTTTGTGGACGACAACGTCGCTACCATGATCAGCAAATACCTAGAGGTACCGATTGGTCTGATTAGCCCCGGTGGAGGTCATATCGATGAGCACGACGTTCGCTGCCCGCCTGAACCGCCTGTTCGACACGGTGTATCCACCCGGGAGGGGTCCGCACACGTCGGCGGAGGTGATCGCCGCGCTCAAGGCGGAGGGCATCACGATGTCGGCTCCCTACCTCTCGCAGCTACGTTCCGGCAACCGCACGAACCCGTCGTCTGCGACCATGACCGCCCTCGCCAACTTCTTTCGGATCAAGCCGGCTTACTTCACCGACGACGACTACTACGAGAAGCTCGACACCGAGTTGCAGTTCTACGCCATGGTGCGTGACGACGCGGTACGCCGTATCGCCGTTCGGGCGCACGCATTGCCGTTGGAGGCACAGCAGAAGGTGCTGGACCGGATCGACGAGCTGCGCCGCGCCGAGGGTATCGACTCCTAACTGACCTGGCGGACCGCCGACGGCCTGCCCAGATTAGGGTTGGCCCAGTGCTCGCGTGTGCGCACGCTGAGCCACGAGATATCGGGAGGCGGGAAGGGTATGGGGCTGTTCGGCAAGCGAAAGAGCCGCGCGACACGTCGCGCCGAAGCCCGCGCGATCAAGGCCCGCGCCAAGCTGGAGGCTCGGCTCGCCGCGAAAAACGAACGACGGCGCATCAAGTCCGCCCAGAAGGCCGCCGACAAGGCGTTCAAGGCGCAGCTCAGGGCGCAGAAGGACAGCGACCGGGCCGCGCTGAAGATCGCCGAGACCGAGCTCAAGGCGGTGCGCGAAGGCAAGTTGTTCTCTCCCACCCGAGTCCGTCGGGTGCTGACCGTTTCCCGCCTGCTGGCCCCGATCCTGACCCCGTTGGTCTACCGCGCGGCCATCACCGCCCGCGGATTGATCGACCAGCGCCGAGCCGACCGGTTGGGAATTCCACTGGCCCAGATCGGACAGTTCTCCGGTCCCGGTGCCCGGCTTTCGGCGCGGATCGCGGGGGCCGAGCAGTCGCTGCGCAGCGTGCAGGACAAGAAGCCCAAGGACGCCGAGACCAAACAGTTCGTGGCCGCCATCACAGAACGGCTCGCCGACTTGTCCGCCGCCGTAACCGCGGCGGAGAACATGCCGACGGCGCGGCGCCGGACCGCCCACGCCGCCATCTCGTCGCAACTCGACGGCATCGAGGCCGACCTGCTGGCGCGTCTCGGGTTGGGCTGACGCGCTCGTGCCGTCGAAGGTGTTCGTCGCGCTTGCGTTGCTGTGCGCCGTCTTGGCGGTGACCGCCGCGACCTCGGCCACCCCGCAGGACCCCGGCGCGGACATGCCGGTCTGGCCGTTCGTGCTCGGGACCGTCGTCGCCGTCGGTGTCGCGGCCATCTGGCAGGTGCGGCGCAGACCGTAGCCGAACCGGACCCGGCTGGCATGATGGGACCCGAGTGTTGAGCGACCCGAGCGACGAAGTAGCCACAAAGGAGCGGCCGCATGGCAGACCCGCAGGATCGACCCGAGGGCGAATCCGACGCCAACCCGCCGGCCCAGAAAGCCCCGGCCAAGAAGGCACCGGCCAAAAAAGTGCCGGCCAAGAAGGTCCCGGGCGAGGCCGCCAAAGCCCCCGCCAAGAAGGCGACGGCGAAAAAGGCGCCCGCCAAGAAAGCTCCGGCCAAGAAGGTACCCCCGGTGGTGGCCGAACCGGCTCCGAAGCCGGTCGAGGCAGCGGCCGATAAGCCCGCGGAGTTACCGCCCCAGCGCGCCGAGACCAACGGGCAGTTGGCTGCAGCCAAAGATGCGGCCGCGCAAGCCAAGTCGACCGTGGAACAGGCTAAGAACCCGCTGCCGGCCGAGCAGCCCGTTCCGTCCACGCTGCAGTCTCCCGTCCCGGTGGCGGTGGCGATCGTCCTGAGCCTGCTGGCGCTGCTGCTGGTCCGGCAGTTGCGCCGCCGTTGAGCGACGCGGTGCCCATATCCTTTCGACCGACCGCCGACCTGGTCGACGACATCGGTCCCGACGTGCGCAGCTGTGACCTGCAGTTCCGTCAGTTCGGCGGCCGTGCCGAGTTCGCCGGTCCGATCAGTACGGTGCGCTGTTTCCAGGACAATGCGCTGCTCAAATCGGTGCTCTCACAGCCCGGCTCGGGCGGGGTCCTGGTGATCGATGGCGCCGGCTCGCTGCACACCGCGTTGGTCGGTGATCTCATCGCCGAGTTGGCCCGTTCCAACGACTGGGCGGGCCTGGTCGTCAACGGAGCGGTGCGCGATGCCGCCGCGTTGCGCGGCCTCGACATCGGCATCAAGGCATTGGGCACCAATCCGCGTAAGAGCACCAAGACCGGCGCCGGTGAACGCGACGTCGAAGTGGCGCTGGGCGGTGTGACTTTCGTGCCGGGCCATGTGGCCTACAGCGACGACGACGGCATCGTCGTCATCGCCGCAGCAGACTGACTCTGACGGGCTAAACCGCTACGGCGGCAGGCTTTTTGGCGAACCGCAGACCTTCGGCGTCGACCTTGCCTCGCCGGATCAGGTGGATGTCGCGCAGGTAATTCTGGTTGAGCCGCCACGGGGTTCGCGAGCCCTGCTTGGGCAGCTCGTCCAGGGAGCGCAGCACGTACCCCGGGGTGAACTCCATGAACGGCCGCTCTTCGACGTCGGCTGCCGGCTCGTCGACCACAACGGTGTCGAATCCGTTGGCGTCCATGTGATTCAGCAATCGGCACACGAACTCCGAAACCAGGTCGGCCTTCAGCGTCCAGGATGCGTTGGTGTAACCGACGGTGTACGCCATGTTCGGGATGCCCGACAGCATCATGCCCTTGTAAGCCATCGTCCTGGTCAGGTCGACGGACTGTCCGTCGATGGTAGTGGTGGCGCCCCCGAACAGTTGCAGGTTCAAACCCGTTGCGGTGATGATGATGTCGGCCTGGAGTTCTTGACCCGAGTTGAGCCGGATGCCGGTCGGGGTGAACCGTTCGATGGTGTCGGTGACCACGTCGACTTTTCCGTGTCTGATGGCGCGGAACAGGTCCCCGTTGGGCACCAGGCACAGCCGCTGGTCCCACGGGTTGTAATGCGGACCGAAGTGCTTGCGCACGTCATAGCCCTCCGGCAGCTGACGCTGCGCGAAGCCCATCAACATCTTGCGCATACGTCGTGGCCACTTCTGGCAGGCGGCGTACATGATCCGTTGTTGGGCAACATTTTTCCACCGGATGGCGGTATAGGCCGCCTTCTCGGGCAGGACGCGGTTGAGCCGGTCGGCGATGGCGTCCTCCTCGGGCTGCGACACGATGTAGGTGGGCGAGCGCTGCAGCATCGTGACGTGCTTGGCTCCCGAATTCGCCAGTGCCGGAACGAGAGTGACGGAGGTGGCGCCGCTGCCGATCACCACCACGTTCTTGTCCTGGTAGTCCAGGTCCGGTGGCCAGTGCTGCGGATGGATGATGGGCCCGGTGAAGTCTTCGGATCCGACGAACTTCGGCGTGAAGCCTTCGTCGTAGTTGTAGTAGCCGCTGCACAGGAACAGAAACGAACAGGTGAGCGTGCTCGTCGCGCCGTTGCTCTCGACCTGGATCGTCCAGTGGTTCTCCGCAGACGACCAGTCGGCGCCGACCACCCGCTGATTGAACCGGATGTGCTTGTCGATGCCGTACATGGCCGCGGTGCTCTTGACGTATTCGAGGATCGGCTTGCCGTCGGCGATCGCCTGACGTTCGGTCCAGGGCCGGAACCGGAAGCCCAGCGTGTACATGTCGGAGTCGGAACGAATCCCGGGATAGCGGAACAGGTCCCAGGTACCGCCCATCTGCGGCCGGCGCTCCAGAATGGCGTAACTCTTCGTCGGGCAGCGGTCCTGCAGGTGCCAGGCGGCACTCACTCCCGAGATGCCGGCGCCGACGATGACGACGTCGAGGTGCTCAGTCATAGTCGTCACGCTACCCGCCGTGGTCCCCCCGCGATCCCGAGGAATTGCGATCAGCTGGTCAGCAAGAACAGCAAGCCGACAATGACAACGAAAAGTACCAGTCCGCCGACGAACGCAAGCACATTCTTCTGCACCGGATGGCGGTCCGGCCATTTCGAATAGGCACCGGGGATCGTGTCCCTGACCTGTTGCCGGGCGGCAGGCCCGTAAAGCGCCAGCCTGATCCCTGAGGCCGCCAGAAACCGGGCAATCTCGTCGATGTCCCAATACAACTCACCGAGGGTGATCTCCAGCGGAGCACCGTCACGACGGCCGAGTATCAGCCGCCATATCACGTAGCGGCCGATGTCGGGCACGTGCACCAGGGCCGCCGAGTAGATGTCGCCGAGCCGCACCGCATGCCTTCGGCCCAGCCAATCCGAATAGACAAGGGTTTCACCGCGGCGGGCCAGCCGGGGACGCAGCGCATACATGAACAGCATCACGAGCAGCGCGACAAATACTGGCGTCACCACGGCCAACGCCGCATACACGTGGGCGAACGCCATCCTCGCAAGAGCGACGACGGCGACAATCGGGATCAAGATGAGCAATGCGGGAAATTTCGGCTTGATCACAACATCTGTCGCCGTCGTCGTACTGTGCGACGAAGGGTGGTGCGGCACGCCGCTAGCTTGCGGGCGTTGTTCGGGGGTGGAGACGCTCGATCGGTGGTGCTCCGTCCAACGCCGGCCATCCCACCATCGGTCGCTACCGCGGCGCTCGGGGTCGGCGTACCAACCAGGCGTCGGTGCTGACATCGCAACCCCCCACGAAGTGTCTGAGCGTGTTCGTATCAAAGACTTACTTCACGACGAGGCGCTACGGAAGGGCGTTCGCGACGCGGGCACCAAGACTTGTCGGATCCCCATGCGAACATATGTTCGTGCGAGTCGAGGCGTCCATCCTGCATGCGGATCTGGACTCGTTCTATGCCTCCGTCGAGCAGCGCGACGATCCGGCGCTGCGGGGTCGTCCGGTGATCGTCGGTGGCGGTGTGGTGCTGGCCGCCAGTTACGAGGCCAAGGCTTACGGGGTGCGCACCACGATGGGCGGGGCTCAGGCGCGCCGGCTGTGTCCGGACGCGGTGGTCGTCCCGCCGCGGATGCATGCCTACTCCAAGGCCAGCGACGATGTGTTCGAGGTGTTCCGCGACTGCACGCCGGTCGTGGAACCCCTATCGGTGGACGAGGCGTTTCTCGACGTCGGGGGGTTGCACCGACTGCGTGGTCCGCCGGTGCGGATCGCGGCGCGGTTGCGCTCCGAGGTGCGCGAGCGGGTCGGGCTACCCATCACCGTCGGGATCGCGCGGACCAAGTTCCTGGCCAAGGTCGCGAGCCAGGAAGCCAAGCCGGACGGACTGTTGCTGGTGCCGCCCGATCGAGAGCTGGGCTTCTTGCACCCGCTGCCGGTGCGCCGGCTGTGGGGGGTGGGCGCGGTCACCGCCGACAAGCTGCAGGCCCACGGCATCACGACGGTCGGGCAGGTCGCCGAGCTCAGCGAATCGATGCTGGCCTCGATGTTGGGTCCCGGGATGGGGCACCAGCTCTACGCGCTGTCCCGGAACATCGACCGCCGCCGGGTGATCACCGGGGTCCGCCGCCGGTCGGTGGGTGCCCAGCGAGCGCTGGGCCGGGCAGGTACCGCCATGTCACCTGCCGAGGTCGACGCCGTGGTGGTCAACCTGATCGACCGGATCACCGGCCGGATGCGCGCCGCGGGACGTACCGGACGCACGGTGGTGCTGCGGCTGCGGTTCGAGGACTTCAGCCGCGCCACGCGATCGCAGACCATGCCGTGGGCCACCGCCTCGACGCAGCCCATCCTGGCCACCGCCCGGCGCCTGGTCGCCGCCGCCGCGCCGCTGATCGCCGAGCGGGGTCTGACGCTGGTGGGGTTCGCGGTATCCGGGATCGACCGCAGCGGCGCGCAGCAGCTCACGCTGCCGTTCGACGGGGAATCGCCGGCAGTGGATGCCGCCGTCGACGCGATTCACCGCCGTTACGGCAAGTCGGCGCTGACCCGTGCGGTGCTGGTCGGCCGGGATCCCGGCCTGGAGATGCCGCACCTACCGGATTAGGAGGCTGATTGTGCCCAGTCCAACAGCCGCTCGACCGGCCAGGTGTTGACGATGCGTTCCGCCGGGATTTCCGCGTCCAGCGCGCGCTGCGCGCCATAGCCCAGGAAGTCCAGCTGGCCGGGCGCGTGGGCGTCGGTGTCGATGCTGAACACGCAGCCGATGTCTCGGGCCAGGTTGAGCAGCCGGGTGGGCGGGTCGCGGCGCTCGGGGCGAGAGTTGATCTCGACGGCGGTGCCGTGGTCACGGCAGGCGGTGAACACCTTCTCGGCGTCGAACTTCGACTCCGGGCGCATCCCGCGACCGCCGGTGACCAGCCGGCCGGTGCAGTGGCCCAGCACGTCGGTGTGGGGGTTGCTCACCGCGTTGACCATCCGCCGGGTCATCGCCGCGGGCTCCATCGCCAGCTTCGAGTGCACGCTTGCCACCACGACGTCGAGCCGGTCCAGCAGTTCGGTCTCCTGGTCCAGGCTGCCGTCGTCGAGGATGTCGACCTCGATGCCGGTCAGGATCCGCATCGGCGCGAATTGATCCCGCAGCCCGTCGATCACGTCCAGCTGCTTGCGCAACCGATCCGGAGACAGGCCGTTGGCGATGGTCAACCGCGGCGAATGATCGGTCAGCGCGCAGTATTCGTGGCCCAGCGCCGCGGCGGCGGCCATCATCTCGTCGATCGGCGCGGACCCGTCCGACCAGTTCGAATGCAGGTGCAGGTCCCCGCGCAGCGCGGCCCGGATTTCGCCGCCGCCGAGATCTTCAGCGCTGGAACGCAATTCGACCAGTTGGTCGGGTTCGCGACCGGCCCAGGCCTGTGCGATGACCTTCGCCGTCTTGGGTCCGATGCCCGGGATCGACTGCCAGCTGTCGGCCTGGCCGTGTCGCTCCATCGCCGCTTCGTCGAGCTTCTCCAGGATGTCGGCGGCATTGCGGTAGGCCATCACCCGTCGGGAATCCTGACGGCTGCGGTCCTTGTAGTACGCGATCTGTCGCAGCGCGGCGACCGGGTCCATCAGAGCAACTGCTCGACGACGAATCCGGCCAGGACGACGGCGAAGCCGCCCATCTCACCGAGGATGAGCAGCGTCATGACCAGACGCGTTCCGGGGGCCGGCGGGTCGAACTGGTTCTCGGTGTCGCGCTTGGCTCCGTGCAGGATGTAGCTGCCGATGGCGGCCACGAAGAAGAACACCGCCACCATCGTCGCGACCAGGTTCACCCAGGTGGGCCAGGCGCTGAGCTCGACGAACGGCGCGAACAGCAGCGTGGCGAAGGAGTACAGCAGCGCCGCGCGGTGTGCGATGTCGACGTAGGGGTGTGCGCGGTGGTCGTCGGAGACCATGATCTGGCGGTATTTCCACACCCCGAGACCGAGCGCGAGCAGAAAGATCAGGCCGGCCGCCAGCAGCGTGAGTTTGGTGTCTAGTCCAAGAGTCATCGTTCGGCCCAGTCTAATTGCGCGACTACCGTCGGGTTCATGCGATTCGCGTTCAAGACCTCACCGCAGAACACCACCTGGTCCGACATGCTGGGCGTCTGGCAGGCCGCCGACGAGATCGACGTCTTCGAGTCCGGCTGGACCTTCGACCATTTCTACCCGATCTTCTCCGACTCCACCGGGCCCTGCCTGGAAGGCTGGACCACGTTGACCGCGCTGGCTCAAGCCACCAAGCGCCTCCGCCTCGGCACCCTGGTCACCGGCATCCACTACCGTCACCCCGCCGTGCTGGCCAACATGGCCGCCACCCTCGACATCATCTCCGGCGGCCGGCTCGAGCTGGGCATCGGCGCCGGCTGGAACGAGGAGGAGTCCGGGGCGTACGGCATCGAGTTGGGCACCGTCAAGGAGCGTTTCGATCGGTTCGAAGAAGCCTGTCAGGTACTGGTCAGCCTGCTCAGCCAGGAGACGACGAATTTCCACGGCAAGTTCTACCAACTCGAGAACGCGCGCAACGAACCCAAGGGCCCGCAGCGGCCGCATCCGCCCATCGCGATCGGCGGTAGCGGCGAGAAGCGCACGCTGCCGATCACCGCGCGTTATGCGCAGCACTGGAATTTCGCCGGCGGCACACCGGAGGAGTTCGCCCGCAAACGCGACGTGCTCGCCGCCCGCTGCGCCGACATCGGTCGCGACCCGAAGGAGATCACGATGTCGGCGCACCTGGGTCTGGGTCCCGACCGTGACTATGGACAACTACTCGACACGGCGGCCGCGCTCGGGGCCGAAGGACTGGACCTGGGCATCGTCTACATCGCGCCGCCGCACGACCGCGCCGTCATCGCGCCGCTGGCCGAGGCGATTCGGGACTCGGGACTTGCCGACTGAGCAAACAAGTGGTCGCTAGACAGCGAACCGTAGTAGATCTTCGGCCGTCACCAGTCGCTCGTTGCGGGCGGGAAACTCACGGCTCTTCACGGGGTGCCGAAACAGCGACCAGGCGATCCGGCCCACCTTTGACCTGGGAACGGGGTTCATATACACAGTAACCACTCCTGCGATCGGGTTAACGCAACTGGGACTCTGGGCGACCCGAAATGTGCCCTGGTGTGACGAGGCCCACAGTCAGTTATTAGACACCCAAGTCCTGGCAAACCTTTCGCGGCACGCCGCGAATTTATCAAATGTTTCTGGTGGGACTGGTGTGACTAGCGCATCGGTGCTGCGGACGGCTTGATCGGCGCCGGCAGCGCGGTCGAACCCATCAAGAAGCGGTCCACGCCGGCGGCCGCGGCGCGGCCCTCGGCAATCGCCCAGACGATCAGCGACTGGCCACGACCCATATCACCGGCCACGAACACACCCGGAACCGAAGTGTCGAAATCGTCGCCGCGGGCGACGTTTCCGCGCTCGGTCAGCTTCACCCCGAGCTCGGAGAGCAGGCCCGGCTGTTCGGGTCCGACGAATCCCATCGCCAGCAACACCAGGTCGGCTTCGAGCTCGAAATCGGTGTCCTCGACCTTGACGAACTTGCCGTCCTTCATGGTCACCTCGTGCACCTTGAGCGCAGACACGTGACCGTCCTGCCCGAGGAATTCCTCGGTGTTGACCGAGAACACCCGCTCGCCGCCTTCTTCGTGCGCTGACGCGACCCGGTACATCAGCGGGTACGTCGGCCACGGCGTCGACTCGGCGCGCGTCTCCGGCGGACGGGGCATGATCTCGAACTGGTGGATACTGGCCGCGCCCTGCCGGTGCGCGGTGCCCAGGCAGTCGGCACCGGTGTCACCGCCACCGATGATGACGACCTTCTTGTCTTTGGCCGTGATCGGCGGCTGCCCATCCTCACCGAGGACGTCATCGCCTTCCTGCACCCGGTTACCCCACGGCAGGTACTCCATCGCCTGATGGATGCCATCCAGCTCCCGGCCCGGGATCGGCAGTTCGCGCCACGCCGTGGCGCCCCCGGCCAACACGACCGCATCGAAATCGGCCAGCAGTTGCTCGGCGGTGAGGTCTTCTCCGACGTTCACGCCGGCCCGGAACTCGGTGCCTTCGGCGGCCATCTGTTCCAGCCGCCGGTCCAGGACGCGCTTTTCCATCTTGAATTCGGGGATGCCGTAGCGCAGCAACCCACCGATGCGGTCCTCGCGCTCGAACACGGTGACCTTGTGACCGGCCCGGGTAAGTTGTTGCGCCGCAGCCAATCCGGCCGGGCCCGAGCCCACCACCGCAACCGTCCGGCCGGTGTCGCAGTGCGGCAGCACCGGTTCCACCCAGCCCTCGTCGAAGGCCCGGTCGATGATCTCCAGTTCGATCTGCTTGATGGTCACCGGATCCTGGTTGATGCCCAGCACGCACGCCGGTTCACACGGCGCCGGACACAGCCGACCGGTGAAGTCGGGGAAGTTGTTCGTCGCGTGCAGCCGCTCGATCGCGTCGCGGAAGCGACCCCGCCGTACCAGGTCGTTCCACTCCGGGATCAGGTTGCCCAACGGACAGCCGTTGTGACAGAACGGAATCCCGCAGTCCATGCAGCGCGTCGCCTGCTCCTGCAGCGTCTCGGTCTCGAATTCCTCGTAGACCTCGCGCCAGTCTTTCAACCGCAACTCGACCGGGCGCCGCTTGGGCAGTTCGCGGTGGGTGTACTTGAGGAAGCCTGTGGGATCAGCCATGAGCCGCCGCCATGATCGCCTTGTCGACATCGGCGCCGTCGCGTTCGGCGTCGGCGATCGCCTCCAGCACCTTCCTGTAGTCCCGCGGCATAACCTTCACGAAGTGCCGCCGTTGGTCCCGCCAGTCGGACAGAATGCGTTGCCCGACAGCGGAATCGGTGGCATCGACGTGCGCCTGGATGGTGGCCTGCAGGAATTCCGCATCCTCGTCGTCCAAGGTCTCGACGTCCACCATCTCGGTGTTGAGATTGTCCGACAGTTCCTCGTCGGGATCGTAGACATAGGCCACCCCGCCGGACATGCCGGCGGCGAAGTTGCGGCCGGTGCGGCCCAGGATGATTACCCGTCCGCCGGTCATGTACTCGCAACCGTGGTCACCGACGCCTTCCACCACGGCGTGGGCTCCGGAGTTGCGGACGGCAAATCGCTCGCCGACCACGCCGCGCAAGTAGACCTCCCCACTGGTGGCGCCGAACAGAATCACGTTGCCCCCGATGATGTTGTCCTCGGCGACATAGTCTTCGGGCGCATTGTCCGACGGGCGCACCACGATCCGGCCGCCCGACAAGCCCTTGCCGACGTAGTCGTTGGCGTCGCCGTAGATACGCAAGGTGATGCCCTTGGGCACGAACGCCCCGAAGCTGTTGCCGGCCGATCCCTCGAAGGTGATGTCGATGGTTCCGTCCGGCAGTCCCTGTCCGCCATAGGCTTTGGTGACCTCATGACCGAGCATGGTTCCTACCGTGCGGTTCACGTTGCTGATGGTCGTGGAGAAACGGACCGGGGAACCGGCGTCGAGCGCCTCCCGGCTCATCACGATCAGCTGCTGGTCAAGCGCTTTGTCCAGGCCGTGATCTTGTCGCGAACTGCAGTACAGGTCCTGGTTCATGAACGCCGACTCGGGCTCGTGCAGCACCGGGGTCAGGTCCAGCCGGTGGGCCTTCCAGAGCGCACGCGCCAACGTGGTGTCCAGGGCGCCGGCCTGGCCGACGGCTTCGTTGATGGTGCGGAAGCCCAACTGCGCCAGGTATTCCCGGACTTCTTCGGCGATGAACATGAAGAAGTTCTCCACGAACTCCGGCTTGCCGGTGAACCGCTCCCGCAGCAGCGGGTTCTGGGTGGCAACCCCGACCGGGCAGGTGTCCAGGTGGCAGACGCGCATCATGATGCAGCCGGCCACCACCAAAGGCGCAGTGGCGAAACCGAATTCCTCCGCACCGAGCAGCGTCGCGATCATCACGTCGCGTCCGGTCTTGAGCTGTCCGTCCACCTGGACCACGATCCGGTCACGTAAACCGTTGAGCAACAACGTCTGCTGGGTCTCGGCCAGACCCAGCTCCCACGGTGCACCCGCGTGCTTCATCGAGGTCAGCGGGGTCGCACCGGTGCCGCCGTCGTGCCCGGAGATCAGCACCACGTCGGCGTGAGCCTTGGAGACCCCGGCCGCAACCGTTCCGACGCCGTTCTCGGACACCAACTTGACGTGCACCCGCGCCGAGGGGTTGGCGTTCTTCAGGTCGTGAATCAGCTGCGCGAGATCCTCGATCGAGTAGATGTCGTGGTGCGGCGGCGGCGAGATCAACCCCACACCAGGCGTGGAGTGCCGCACCGAAGCCACCCACGGGTACACCTTGTGGCCCGGAAGTTGGCCTCCCTCACCGGGTTTGGCGCCCTGTGCCATCTTGATCTGGATGTCGGTGCAATTGGTCAGGTAGTGCGAGGTGACGCCGAACCGTCCGGAGGCGACCTGCTTGATCGCGCTGCGCCGCCAGTCGCCGTTGGGATCGGGATCGAAGCGCTTGACGTTCTCGCCGCCTTCGCCGCTGTTGGAGCGGGCGCCCAGCCGGTTCATCGCGATGGCCAGCGTCTCGTGCGCCTCGGCGGAGATCGAGCCGTAGCTCATGGCCCCGGTCGAGAAGCGCTTGACGATCTCGCTGGCCGGCTCGACCTCGTCGATCGGTATCGAAGGTCGTACCCCGGCACGGAACTTCAGCAGCCCGCGCAGCGACGCCATCCGCTCGCTCTGGTCGTCGACCAACCGGGTGTATTCCTTGAAGATCGAGTACTGCCCGGTGCGGGTGGAGTGCTGCAGCTTGAACACCGTCTCCGGGTTGAACAGGTGGTATTCGCCCTCGCGGCGCCACTGGTATTCCCCGCCGACCTCGAGTTCGCGGTGCGCACGCTCGTCGGGGCGGTCCAGATACGCCAGCGCGTGGCGGGTCGCGACGTCGGCGGCGATGTCGTCCAGGGTGATCCCGCCGGTCGGGCAGGCCAGCCCGGTGAAGTACTCGTCGAGCACGTCCTCGGAGACGCCGACGGCCTGGAACAACTGCGCGCCGGTGTAGGACGCCAACGTCGAAATGCCCATCTTGGACATCACTTTGAGCACGCCCTTGCCGGCGGCCTTGACGTAGTTGTTGAGCGCCTTGTTGCGTTCGATTCCGTCGATCACACCCCGGTCCAGCATGTCCTCGATCGACTCGAACACCAGGTAGGGGTTGATGGCGGCGGCGCCGCACCCGATCAGCATCGCCATGTGGTGCACCTCGCGGGCGTCACCGGATTCGACGACGAGTCCGACGTGCGTGCGGGTCCGATCCCGCACCAGGTGGTGGTGCACGCCTGCGACCACGAGCAGCGACGGGATCGGGGCCATCTCCTCGTTCGAGTCGCGGTCGGACAAGATGATGATCCGGGCGCCGTCGGCGATCGCTGCCGATGCCTGGGCGCGCACGTCGTCCAGCGCCGCGGCCAGGCCCGCGCCGCCGTCGGCGACCGGGTACAGACAGCGAATCACCTTGGACCGCATGCCATGTGGCCGTCCGTTGACCTCGTCGTCGGGGTTGAGGTTGATCAACTTCGCCAACTCGTAGTTGCGCAGGATCGGCTGCGGCAGCGAGATCTGGTGACACGAGGTCTCGTCGGGACTGAGCAGGTCGCGCTCCCCGCCGGTGGTGCCCTGCAGGCTGGTGACCACCTCTTCCCGGATGGCGTCCAGCGGCGGGTTGGTCACCTGTGCGAACAGCTGGTGGAAGTAGTCGTAGAGCATCCGGGGCCGCTTCGACAGCACCGCGATCGGGGTGTCGGTGCCCATCGATCCCAACGGCTCGGCGCCGGTGCGCGCCATCGGGGCGACCAGCAGGTTCAGTTCCTCGTAGGTGTAACCGAAAGCCTGCTGCCGCATGACCAGCCGGTGATGCGGCATCCGCACGTACTTGTTGGCGGGCAGCTTCTCGATCGGGACCAGTCCGTCGTCCAGCCACTGCTGGTAGGGGTGCTCGGCGGCCAGCTCCGCCTTGATCTCCTCGTCGGCGACGATGCGGCCCTGCGTGGTGTCCACCAGGAACATCCGGCCCGGCTGCAACCGCATCCGCTTGACGACCTTGGACGGATCCAGGTCCAGCACGCCGGCCTCGGACGCCATGACCACCAGGCCGTCATCGGTGACCCAGATCCGGGACGGGCGCAGGCCGTTGCGGTCCAGCACCGCGCCGACGATCGTGCCGTCGGTGAACGTGATGGACGCCGGTCCGTCCCAGGGTTCCATCAACGCGGCGTGGTACTGGTAGAAGGCCCGCCGGGCTGGGTCCATCGACTCATGGCGTTCCCAGGCTTCGGGGATCATCATCAGCACCGCGTGGGCCAAACTCCGTCCGCCCAGGTGCAGCAGCTCGACCACCTCGTCGAAGCGCGCGGTGTCCGACGCTCCGGGGGTGCAGATCGGGAACAGCTTCTCCACGTCCTCTTCGGATCCGAAGACGTCGGTCTTGATCAGCGCCTCGCGGGCACGCATCCAGTTCTCGTTGCCGGTGACGGTGTTGATCTCACCGTTGTGCGCGACCCGCCGGAACGGGTGCGCCAGCGGCCAGGACGGGAATGTGTTCGTCGAGAACCGGGAGTGCACGATGCCCAACGCGCTGGTGACCCGGTTGTCCTGCAGGTCGAGGTAGAACGCCTTGAGCTGCGGCGTGGTCAACATGCCCTTGTAGACGAACGTCTGGCCGGACAGGCTCGGGAAGTACACGGTCTCGCGCCCGGGGCCGTCCTGGCCGGGGCCTTTGGTGCCGAGTTCGTGCTCGGCCCGCTTACGGACGATGTAGGCGCGACGTTCCAGCGTCATGCCCGAGGCGCCGGCCATGAACACCTGACGGAATGTGGGCATCGCGTCGCGCGACAGGGCGCCCAGCGACGAGTCGTCGGTGGGCACGTTGCGCCAGCCCAGGACCTGCAGGCCCTCGGATTCGGCGATCTTCTCGACCGCCGCGCAGGCGGCCGCGGCGTCCTTAGACGACTGCGGCAGGAACGCGATGCCGGTGGCGTAGCTGCCCGCTTCCGGCAGTTCGAAGTCCACGACTTCGCGCAGGAAGGCATCGGGCACCTGGATCAAGATGCCGGCGCCGTCTCCACTGCGCGGCTCGGCGCCGGCCGCACCACGGTGTTCGAGGTTGAGCAGCGCGGTGATCGCCTTGTCCACGATGTCGCGGCTGCGGCGGCCGTGCATGTCCACGACCATGGCGACCCCGCACGAATCGTGTTCGTATGCGGGGTTGTAAAGCCCGACGCGCCTGGGCGCCATACCCACCTAACCCTTCAGCAGACTTTCTGCACCGCCGCTTTGCGGATCGACTTCTCCGATATTGGGGCCGCACCCGGAGGTTGCGGGCTCGGCCCCGTCGGTCTCATCGATTGGCTGTCCGCCACGCGGAGATAATCCGGTCAGGACTTCGTCCGTGCATCGCTGAACGGTGATCCTGTACCTGGTTTCGACAAGTCTTAAAACGATAGGACAAAAACCGCCTGACATGCCAACTTGCCAATACTAACTTGCCAGCTCGCGGCTCCGTAAATTCGCTGTTACGGCCGCTTGACGGCCTTGCGACACGGGCCTCGGCCGACGGGGCGGCAGCGGGGCCGGAACGCATTCGGCGTCGGTGGGCCGGCAGCGTCAGTTTTTCCGGTCACTTTGCTGACGACGCCGGCGCACCCGGTCGGGAGCTCCGGGCAGGTTCGACGGCAGTCTTCACATCGGCAACATGGCGCGCTATTAGGCGTGGCAGCAATGACGCCGGATCGACGCACGACGCGTCCCGGGCGTCGCGCCACCGCCGCCGCAGCCGCCAGAGTGAGTTTGCGCAGAGTTGACAGGAACCCGAAACCGGTAGGTCGATGCACAGGGACAGGCGCGACCGGGTTCGGACCGGCGGGCGGGTGGCCGATACTGGACTGCAGCGTCCGTAGCGACCGGCAGAGCGTGGGAATCATCACGCTGAACGGTGTCGGCTGCGGACGCGACGGTCCGTCGCCATTGCACCCGAGGAGCCCATGAACGAGCCCCAGGAGTTTCTGCGCAACCGGGTGCGGCCCGATCAGCCGGCTCCGGCGGCCCCGCGGCCGCCGCAACAGCGCCCGGCCCCGCCCTCGGGATTTCGCCCGCCGGCGCCGCGTCCGCCGCTGCCCCAGCGGCCCGCTGCCCGATCGCCAGAGGCCGCGCCACCGGCCACGTTCGCTCCCCCGCCGCCGCGCGCTGTGGCGCCTGCCCGACCCGCGGCACCCCCGCAGACCGAGGCGCCGCCACCGCCCCCGGCCAGTCCGGCGCCGCCGGCCGCCGAATCCCCGGCACCCACCGACGTACCTCCCGACAGCGATCCCGCGCCGTCGGCACCCGCGCCGCCGGTCCCTCCCGCCCCCGCGCAGGCCGAATCCCCGGAACACACCGCGGTATTCGCCAAGACCGATCCCCCGCCGACGACGTCGGCCGGGCCCGCCAGTGCTCAGGACGAATCCCCGGCACACACCGCGGTTGTTCCCAGGCCCGCTCCCCCGCCACCACCGCCGCCCCCGCCGCCCCATGCCGGGCCGCCTGCCGGCCCGCCGACCCATGCCGGCCCACCGACCCATGCCGGCCCGCCGACCTATCCGCCCCCGCAATATCGACCGGCTCCGCCGCACCCGCCGTCGGCACCGCCGCACCCGCCGTCGGCTCCGTCACAGCCGTTCCCCGGAGCCGCGCGACCACCGGAGGGGGCACCGCCGCCCCGTTCCTGGGCCGGTGGCCGAGCGGACCCGGCCCGCGCGCGGTCGCGGCCCCCGCAGCGTGGGTGGCGTCGCGTGGTGCGGGCCGCCACCTTCGGGCTCGTCGACCCGGGCCCCTCGGCCGCACAACGCGACGTCGCGCAGTTCGAGGCGACGATCCGAACCCCGTTGCACGGCAATCACAAGGTGGGCGTGCTGGGCAAGGGTGGCGTGGGAAAGACTTCGGTGGCCGCCAGCGTGGGCTCGATCCTTGCCGAACTGCGCCAGCAGGACCGTGTCGTCGCCATCGACGCCGACACCGCCTTCGGGCGGTTGAGCAGTCGGATCGACCCGCGCACCACCGGTTCGTTCTGGGAATTGACGGCCGACAAGAACCTGCAGTCGTTCACCGACATGACCGCGCGGGTCGGCCGGAACGCCGCCGGACTGTACGTGCTGGGTGGTGAGCCGGTGTCGGGCCCGCGCCGGGTGCTCGACCCGGCCGTCTACCGGGAGGCCGCCCTGCGACTGGACCGCCATTTCGCGATTTCGGTGATCGACTGCGGCTCCACGATGGATGCCGCGGTCACCCGGGAAGTCCTGCGCGATCTCGACGCGCTGATCGTGGTGTCCTCGCCGTGGGCCGACGGCGCCGCCGCTGCCGCCAAGACGGTCGAGTGGTTGGCCGACCACGATCTACGGGACCTGCTGCAACGCAGCGTGGTGGTGCTCAACGACTCCGACGGCCACGCCGACAAACGCACCCGGGCGTTGTTGGCCCGCGAGTTCGTCGACCACGGCCAGCCGGTGGTCGAGGTGCCCTTCGATCCCCACCTACGTCCCGGCGGCGTCATCGACGTGACCAACGAGATGGCTCCGGCGACGCGCCTGAAGTTCCTGCAGGTCGCGGCGACCATTACGGGCTACTTCGGATCACGAACCGAACGGACCTGATCGGCGCACCGACGCGGACCGCTCATGCCGACTGGGCGGTCACCCGCTCGCGGACCGGGAAACCGTTGCGCTCGGCCAGCGACCGCAACTGGTTCAGCGCGAAGGCCCGCGCCCGACCCGAGTCCGGGATCACGACGCCGGCCCAAAGGCCCTCGGCTCCAGGGGATTCCACCGCTTCCTTGGCGCACAACCAACGGCGCGGGCAGGCCCGGCACAGCGTCTTGGCCTCTTCGTCGGGAGTCGTCGTCCAACGGTCGGGGTCCTGGGTGCACACACCGAGCTGCGGGACCTCGTACAGAGTCGTTGCGGTCATGTCGTTACGTTCCTCCGTGAAAGCGTTGCAGGTTGTGCCTGCCTGGTTCGGAACCATATAGCACTAACCATTGCGGTGCAACAGTTTGTTTTGGGTGGTGCGCTACAGGTGCTACAGCTTTGTGGCGCGATGGGAACTGTACTCACGAAATGCTGGATTACCAGGCTGTATTAGCTGTCAGTTAGCTGTGAGTCGGCTGCTGAACAGCTAGTCGCCAGCCTGGGGCATGGCGCAAAGTGTCGCCGGATGCGACAGTAGACGGTATGGTTAACCGTAGCGGTAGCCCGGTTTTGATCAGCCGCTCCGCCGTGACGACCGGCCGCGAAAAGCGTAGCGAAGGTGTAGCGATGGAAGGGTGCAACAGTTACGATGTTGGTCAGCGGAAGCCGCGTACTGCTGCCCGCTGTGGCCAACCCGAGCGAGGAACCCGTCCAGATGCTTGACGCTGAATCGACTGTCGGCCCGGCCGCGCTGGCCGTGCTGGGCAGCGTCACGCCGATGGCGCTCACTTGCGGCTACGGCATCGTCACCGTCGGCACCACGCCGGCACCCGGGGTTCAGCTGCGAGCGGTGTCCGATGGCCGTCGGCGTCGCAACGGTGGCGACCACCCGAACGGTAGGTTCGTCGGCGGACTGAGCGAAAGCTCGCCGACCGTCAACGACAACAGAAACGTCCGGTTCGGCCAACTCACTGGAGGCAAGGCGTTGACGTTCGAAGTCACCAGGCCGGCGAATCCGCCTGAAGCGCCCGCTCGGGACCGTCGGGCCGACCCAGACTCGACGGACCCGTCAGAGCTTGACCCCGGTGTCGTTCGGGCCGGCGCGGCCGCTGCCGCGCGCCGCCGCGAACTCGACATCAGTCAACGCAGCCTCGCGGCTGACGGAATCATCAACGCGGGTGCGCTGATCGCGTTCGAGAAGGGCCGCAGCTGGCCGCGCGAACGAACTCGGGCCAAGCTCGAGGAAGTACTGCAATGGCCGGCCGGGACAATCGCGCGCATCCGCGACGGCGAGACTGTCGCCTCGCCGTCCGCCCCGGCGCCCACCGTCAGCGCCGCACCCGAGACCCCGTCCCCGGACGGCGGGCCCGCGTCGCTGATTGCGCAAGCCGTGGCCGCCGCGGTCGATACCTGCAGTCTGGCCATCGCCGCGCTGCCCTCGCCCCAGGATCCCGAATTCACCGAGCGGGCGGCGCCCATTCTGGCCGATCTGCGTCAACTCGAGGGAATCGCCGTCCAGGCCACCCGGATCAGCCGCATCACCCCCGAACTCATCAAAGCCATGGGAGCGGTGCGTCGATATCACGATGAATTGATGACGCTGGGCGCCACGGCGCCCGGCGCGACCCTGGCGCAGCGTTTATATGCCGCACGCCGGCGAGCGAATCTTTCGACACTGGAGACGGCGCAGGCCGCCGGAGTTGACGAGGAAATGATCGTTCGCGCCGAGGCGGAGGAACCATTGCCGGCCGAGGTTGCCGACGCGATCGAAACGCTGATCACTCAGATCAATTGAGATGAATGGGATGGTCCGGGGAGCGGTGTCGTCGCCCCGGAATCCCGGTGTGCGCGCGGCATTGTCGTGCCCGCGAAAGCGCCACTCCCACCGGAAAATTCGTGCATCTACCCCTGCCAGAGCGCTGTTAAGCTCATTTCACGGTGCGAAGGTGCATACCGAGATGACCATGCACTCCAAATAGCCAAACGTAAGGAACCACTCCAATGTCGGGTAGCGCAATGTGCAAGACCACCAGCAACTTCATTTACGCGCAGTTGTTTTTGCTGGGTGAAGGCATTCCCGACCCGGGTGACATTTTCAACGCCGGTTCTTCATTGTTCAAAGGTGTGGCCGACAAGATCGGTTTGGCCATCCCGGGCACTAACTGGATCGGCCAGGCCGCCGACGCCTATCTGAACCAGAACACCGCCCAGGAGCTGCGCGCCAAACTGATGGGTGAAATCGACGACCTGACCGGCAATCTCATTTCCAATCAGGCCGAACACGTCTCGGATACGCGTGGTGTCCTGCGGGCGATGAAGAACATGATCGACGGCGTCTACAAGGCCTGCAAATGGCTGGAGGACAACCTGTGGATCGTCGGCGACGCGTTGTCGGTGGCGTTGGCCATCCCGTCGTGCGCGTTCGCGATGGCCGTTGTCGGCGGGGCACTGCTCTACCTGACGATCATGACGGCGATGAACGCGGCCGCCATGATCGGACTCGGCGGCCGGCTGCTCGACATCCTGACGAACCTGCCCAAGCTGGCCGGGCTGATCCCCGACATCATCGGCGGCATCATCGGCGACCTGTGGCCGCCGAAGCTGCCCGACATTCCGATCCCGGGCCTCCCCAATATTCCGGGCCTGCCCGAATTCACCTGGCCGCCGCAGGTCGGCATCCCGGACTTCAACCTGCCGATCCCGGGTCTGCCCGAGTTCCAGTGGCCGTCCATCCCCGGCCTGCCGGACTTCGGCGGGCTCATCCCCGAGCTGGGCGGCCTCATCCCGGGTTTCCCGAGTCTGCCCGGCCTGCCCAGCATCCCCAACCTGTTCCCCGGGCTGCCCGGGCTCGGCGAACTCTTCCCGGGTGTCGGCAACCTCGGCAAGTTGCCGACCTGGACCGAATTGGCCGCTCTGCCGGACTTCCTGGGCGGCTTCGCCGGCCTGCCCGTGCTGAGCTTCGGCAACCTGCTCAGCTTTGCCCAGCTGCCCGGCGTCGGACAGATCACCTCGACGATGGGCCAGTTGCAGCAACTGATGTCGGCCGGCGGCGGCCCGGGCCAACTGGGCAGCATGGCCGGGCAGCAGGCGCAGATGATTTCGTCGCAGGCACAGCAAGCCGGCCAGAACGACGACCAGCGTGACGAAGGCGCCGGAGCGGGCGCCGGATCGACAGGCGGCGAGCGCGCACCGGTCGACGCCGGAGTCGGTGGCCAGCAAGGCCAGCCGGGGACCGTCCTCTAGTACAAACAGTCGGCCTGTAAACGGCCAAACCCATACCAAGCCAAAGCCATAGCGAGTAAAACGTTAACCGTAGAGGAGGGTCTCCCCCATGTCAGTTCTCGAAGTCGTCCCTTCGTTCCTGAAGGTGCTGTCGGGCATGCAGACCGAGATCGCCGGGCAGTTCGGAACCGCGACCAATTCGGTCAACGGGATCAGCGGGCGCGTCTCGCTCACCCACGGTTCGTTCACGTCGAAGTTCAACAACGCGCTGCGGGACGTCGAGACCAACCGCACCAACACCGGCAAAGGTGTGCAGGCGGTCAGTTCCGGGCTCGCCACCAACCTGCTCTCGGCCGCCGCGGCGTACCTCAAGTCCGACGAAGGTCTGGCCGGCATCATCGACAAGATCTTCGGCTGATCATGACCGGTCCGCTCGCATCCGGTCGCGCGGGCCTCGCCGGCCTGATCGACCAAGTGGTTGGCGTATCAGTCACCATCGACGGGATGCTGGTGATCGCCGACAGGCTGCACCTGGTCGATTTCCCGGTCGCACTTGGGATTCGGCCCAACATCCCTCAAGAAGATCTGCGCGACATCGTGTGGGACCAGGTGCAGCGCGACCTCACCGCACAGGGGGTGTTGGACCACAACGGACAACCGCATCCGGCGGTCGCCACGATGGTCGACACCATCAGCAGGGCCGACCGCACGTTGGAGTGCCGCTGGTGGCGGCGCGACCGGGGCGATTCGGCCGGCGGCGTGATGGTGCGATTCGTGGTGTGCCGCAGGGGCGATACCCATGTGGTCGCGGCGCGCGACGACGACATGCTGGTGCTGCAGTTGGTGGCCCCGCAGGTCGGTCTGGCAGGCATGGTGACGACCGTGCTGGGCCCGGCCGATCCCGCCAATGTCGAACCGTTGACGGGTGTGGCGAGCGAACTGGCCGAGTGCACGACGGCGGCTCAGCTGACTCGGCACGGCGTGCCGCCCGCGCAAGCTCGCATCTACAGCGAGATCGTCAGCAACCCGACCAGCTGGGTCGAGATCGTCGCGAGCCAACGCCATTCCGGCGGAACGACGACCCTTACCCCGGCGGCGGCCGGTGTCCTCGACTCCGAGCACGGCCGACTGGTGTCGTTGCCGCGCCGGGTGGGTGGCGAGTTGTACGGGAGTTTTCTCCCCGGCACGCAGCAGAATCTGCAGCGCGCGCTGGACAGCTTGCTGGAGTTGCTGCCCGCCGGTGCCTGGTTAGACCACGCGGAAGCCTCCGCACCAGCCTGATACGAGATCTGAGAAAGGGACGCCACCGTGGACCTGCCCGGGAATGACTACGACAACAACGATCTCGGCGCGCTGGACTTCTCCGGCGGCAGCGCCGTCGAAGAGTCCTCACTCGAGGCGTTCGAAGAGTACGCGCCGCCCTCCGGATCCGGGGACTCCGGAACGGACCTCGACGCGCTCAGCGGGCTGACCGAGCACGAGGACGAGCCGGAGCTGGCGCTGTTCACCGTGACCAACCCGCAGGGGTCGGTGTCGGTGACGGCGTTGATGGACGGCCGCGTCCAGCAGGTCACGGTGACCGACAAGGCATCGAGCATGACCGAATCCGGTTTGGCCGAAGAGATTTTCGTCATCGCCGACCTGGCCCGGCAGAAAGCGCGGGCCGCACAGCACACCTTCATGGTCGAGAACATGGGTGAGATGACCGGCGACGGTGCGCAACAGAATGCGCTGCTGCACGAGTTCGTCGGCGCCACACTGAATCTGCCGACGCCGGAAGAGGCCGCCGCGTACGAAGAGCAGGTGTTCGCCTCCCGTTACGACGTGGACTACACGGCCCGGTACAACGGTGATCGATGACTGATCGCCTGGCCGGTCTGTTCGACAGTGCCGTCGGCATGCTGCCGTTGTCGGAGGCACGGTCTCTGGACTTGTTCACCGAGATCACCAATTACGACGAGTCCGCGTGCGATGCCTGGGTGGGTCGGGTCCGGTGTGGTGACACGGATCGGGTGACGCTGTTCCGATCCTGGTATTCGCGGCGTAATTTCGGGCAACTGTCCGGGGCGGCACAGATTTCGATGAGTGCGCTCAACGCCCGGGTCCCCATCGGCGGGTTGTACGGCGACATCACCTATCCGGTCACCTCGCCCCTCGCGGTCACCATGGGTTTCGCCGCATCCGAAGCGGCGCAAGGCAATTACGCCGACGCGCTGGAAGCGATCGACGCCGGCGCCGTCGCCGGGTCCGAGCATCTGGTGGCCTGGCTCAGAGCGGTGATCTACGGCGCGGCCGAACGATGGACCGACGTGATCGACGAAGTCAAAGGCGCGGGAAAGTGGCCGGACAAGTTTTTGGCCGGGGCCGCCGGTGTGGCACACGGCGTGGCGGCGGCCAATCTCGGTTTGTTCACCGAAGCCGAACGCCGGCTGACCGAAGCCAACGACTCCCCGGCCGGTGAGGCCTGCGCACGCGCCATCGCCTGGTTCCTTGCGATGGCGCGGCGCAGCCAGGGCAACGAGGACGCCGCGGTGGCGCTGCTGGAATGGCTGCAGACCACCCACCCGGACCCGAAAGTGTCGGCGGCACTGAAAGATCCGACCTACCGGCTGAAGACGACGACGGCCGAGCAGATCGCCTCGCGCGCCGACCCGTGGGATGCGGGCAGTGTGGTGACCGACAACTCCGGACGCGAGGCGTTGTTGGCCGACGCGCAGGCCGAACTGGACCGCCAGATCGGGTTGACCCGGGTCAAGATGCAGATCGAGCGCTATCGGGCGGCGACCCTGATGGCGCGGGTGCGCGCCGCCAAGGGCATGAAGGTGGCCCAGCCGAGCAAGCACATGATCTTCACCGGCCCACCCGGCACCGGCAAGACGACCATCGCCCGGGTGGTGGCGAACATGCTGGCCGGACTCGGGGTGATCGGCGAACCCAAGCTCGTCGAGACCTCCCGCAAGGACTTCGTCGCCGAGTACGAGGGCCAGTCGGCGGTCAAGACCACCAAGACCATCGACCACGCCCTGGGCGGTGTGCTGTTCATCGACGAGGCCTATGCGCTGGTGCAGGAACGGGACGGCCGCACCGACCCGTTCGGCCAGGAGGCGCTGGACACCCTGCTGGCCCGGATGGAGAACGACCGGGACCGGCTGGTGGTGATCATCGCCGGATACAGCAACGACATCGACCGGCTACTGGAAACCAACGAGGGCCTGCGGTCGCGCTTCGCGACCCGCATCGAGTTCGACACCTACTCACCCGAAGAACTTCTCGAGATCGCGAAAGTCATTGCCGCGGGCAATGACTCGACACTGAGCCCCGAGGCGGCCGATGCGTTCGTGGAGGCGGCCAAGGTGTTGCACGATCGCACGTTGCGCGGCCGCCCGGCCCTCGACATCGCCGGCAACGGCCGCTACGCGCGGCAACTGGTGGAAGCCGCCGAGCAGTGCCGCGACATGCGGCTGGCGCAGGGTCTTGACATCGAGGCCCTGGATGTGGACCGACTACAAGAGATCGACAGCGCGGACATGGCCGAGGCGATCGCCACGGTCCATGCCCACCTCAACATGAGAGAGTGACCCATGGGGCTACGCCTGACCACCAAGGTTCAGGTCAGCGGCTGGCGCTTCCTGCTCCGCCGCGTCGAGCACGCGATCGTGCGGCGAGACACCCGCATGTTCGACGATCCCTTGCAGTTCTACAGCCGGTCGGTCTGGCTCGGTGTCGTCATCGCCGTCGTGGTCCTGGTGGGTGCAGTTCTGCTCGCCTACTTCAAACCCCAGGGGAAGTTAGGCGGCACAACCCTTCTCACCGACCGGGCGACCAACGAGCTGTATGTGATCGTCTCGGGCCAGCTGCACCCGGTCTACAACTTGACTTCGGCGCGGCTCGTGCTGGGCAATCCGTCCAACCCGGCCACCGTCAAGTCCTCCGAACTGACCAGGCTGCCGCTGGGCCAGACCCTCGGAATTCCCGGGGCCCCCTACGCCACGCCGACGTCCGGGGGCAACGACTCGGTCTGGACGTTGTGCGACACCGTATCCCGCGCCGACAGCGCCTCGCCGGTGATACAAACCTCGATAATTGCCATGCCTCTGCAGATCGATCCCACGGTGGACCCGGTCGACGCGAACGAGGCGCTGTTGGCCACATACCAGGGCCAGCAGTGGATTGTCACCGAAAAGGGCAGGCACTCAATCGATCTCAACGACCGTGCGCTGACGTCGTCGATGGGTATCCCGGTCACCGCCAAAGCCGTCCCGATTTCCGAGGGCATGTTCAATGCGCTGCCCAGCCAAGGCGCCTGGCAGTTGCCGCCGATACCGGGTGCCGGCGCCCCCAACACCCTCGGGCTGCCCGACGAGCTGGTGATCGGTGCGGTGTTCCAGATCCGCGCCGAGAAGGGTCCGCAGTATTACGTGGTGCTGCCCGACGGCATCGCGCGGGTGAACTCCACCACCGCATCCGCGCTACGCGCCAGCCAATCCCACGGACTGGTCGAACCGCCGGCCGTGGTCCCCAGCGTCGTGGTCAAGATCCCCGAGCAGGTGTACCCCTCGCCGTTGCCCAACGAACAGCTCAAGATCCTGTCCCGGCCCGACGAGCCCACGCTGTGCTGGACGTGGGAGCGCGCCACCGGTGACCAGGCCCCCAAGCAGGCGGTGCTGTCGGGCCGGCATCTGCCGATAGCACCGAACCTGATGAACACCGGCATCAAGCAGATCCAGGGCACGGCAACCATTTACATCGACGGCGGCAAGTTCGTCCGGCTCCAGTCGCCGGATCCGCGGTACGGCGAATCCATGTATTACATCGACCCCGAAGGGGTGCGATACGGGGTGCCGAACGCCGACTCGGCCAAGGCGCTGGGCCTCGGTTCGCCGAAAACCGCGCCCTGGGAAGTCATTCGGCTGCTGGTCGACGGTCCGGTGCTGTCCAAGGATGCCGCGATGCTCGAGCACGAGACGCTGCCCGCGGACCCGACACCCCGCAAAGTTCCAGCCGGCACCCCGGGAGCGCCCTCGTGACAGTGGAAGAACGATGACGACGAAGAAGTTCACCCCGACCATCACCCGAGGCCCCCGCCTGACGCCCGGCGAGATCAGCCTGACCCCTCCCGACGACCTCGGTATCGACATCCCGCCATCCGGTGTGCAGAAGGCACTTCCGTATGTGATGGGCGGCTGCATGGTCGGCATGATCGCGATCATGCTGGCCGGCGGCACCAAGCAGTTGTCGCCCTACATGCTGATGATGCCGCTGATGATGATCATGATGATGGTCGGCGGTATGGCCGGCGGCACCGGCGGAGGCGGCAAGAAGGTGCCCGAGATCAACGCCGACCGCAAGGAGTACCTGCGTTATCTGGCCGGGCTGCGCAGCCGGGTCACCGCGTCGGCCAGCTCGCAGGTGGCGTTCTTCTCCTATCACGCACCGCATCCCGAGGATCTGCTCTCGATCGTCGGGACGCAACGACAGTGGTCGCGTCCGGCCAACAGCGACTTCTACGCCGCCACCCGCATCGGGATCGGCGACCAGCCCGCGGTGGACCGGTTGCTGAAGCCGGCCGTCGGCGGCGAATTGGCGGCGGCGACCGCGGCACCTCAGCCGTACCTGGAGCCGGTCAGCCACATGTGGGTGGTGAAGTTCCTGCGCACCCACGGCCTGATCCACGACTGTCCGAAACTGTTGCAGCTGCGCACCTTTCCGACGATCGCCCTCGGCGGTCACCGGCCCGGTGCCGATCGGCTGCTGGCCGCGATGATCTGCCATCTGGCGGTGTTCCATCCGCCGGACCTGCTGCAGATCCGGGTCCTCACCGAGGATCCCGACGATCCCGACTGGTCCTGGCTGAAGTGGCTGCCGCACGTTGCGCACCAGACCGAGACCGACGCCGCCGGCCCGGTCCGGATGATCTACACCCGCCCCGACGGTCTGGCCGATCTGGCCGCGCGTGGACCGCATGCGCCGGACGCCCTGCCCACCGGGCCCTACGTCGTCGTCGTCGACCTCACCGGCGGCAAGGCGGGGTTCCCGCCCGACGGCCGGGCCGGGGTCACGGTGATCACGCTGGGCAATCACCGCGGCTCGTCCTACCGGATCCGGGTCGACGAGGACGGCAAGGCCGACGACCGGCTGCCCGGACAGCAATTCCGACTGGTGGTGTCGGCGGCCGACGGCATGTCGCCCGCCGAGGCCAACCGGGTGGCCCGAAAGCTGGCCGGCTGGTCCATCACCGGGACCATCCTGGACCGGACTCAGCGCGTGCAGAAGAAGGTGGCCAGCGAGTGGCATCAACTGGTGGGCGCCAAGAGCGTCGAGGAGGTGACGCCGAGCCGCTGGCGGATGTACACCGACACCGACCGGGACCGGCTCAAGATCCCGTTCGGGCACGAACTCAAGACCGGCAACGTGATGTACCTGGACATCAAGGAGGGCGCGGAGTTCGGCGGCGGGCCGCACGGCATGCTCATCGGCACCACCGGCTCGGGCAAATCGGAGTTCCTGCGCACCCTGATCCTGTCGCTGGTCGCCATGACCCACCCGGACCAGGTGAACCTGCTGCTCACCGACTTCAAGGGCGGTTCGACCTTCCTCGGGATGGAGAAACTCCCGCACACCGCCGCCGTCGTCACCAACATGGCTGAGGAAGCCGAGCTGGTGAGCCGGATGGGCGAGGTATTGACCGGCGAGCTCGACCGGCGCCAGAACATCCTGCGGCAGGCTGGCATGCAGGTCGGTGCGGCCGGCGCGCTGTCCGGGGTCGCCGAGTACGAGAAGTTCCGCGAGCGCGGTGCCGATCTGGCGCCGCTGCCAACGCTTTTCGTGGTGGTGGACGAGTTCGCCGAGCTGCTGCAGAGTCACCCCGACTTCATCGGCCTGTTCGACCGGATCTGTCGGGTGGGCCGGTCGCTGCGGGTGCATCTGCTGCTGGCCACCCAGTCGCTGCAAACCGGCGGGGTCCGGATCGACAAGCTGGAACCCAACCTCACCTACCGAATTGCGTTGCGCACCACCAGCTCTCACGAGTCCAAAGCGGTCATCGGCACGCCGGAGGCACAGTACATCACCAACAAGGAGAGCGGCGTCGGGTTCCTGCGGGTCGGCATGGAGGATCCGGTGAAGTTCAGCACGTTCTATATCGGCGCCCCCTACATTCCGCCGGCCAGCGCGGACACCAACGGCGAAAGTGGGCGCGACGGAGCGCAAGTCGGCAAGCAGTCGGTGCGGATCCGGCAGTTCACCGCGGCGCCGGTCGTCGATGAGGAGGTGCTGACGTCGTGACCGAAACGGAAGTGCGCGCGCTGCGCGAGGTGGTGCTCGACCAGCTGGGCACCGGCGAATCGCGCGCCTACAAGATGTGGCTGCCGCCGCTGGCCGATCCGACACCGCTGAACGAACTCATCGCCCGCGACCGGCGCCAGCCGTTGCGGTTCGCCCTCGGGATCATGGATGAGCCGCGCCGGCATCTGCAGGAGACGTGGGGCGTCGACGTGTCCGGAGCGGGCGGCAACATCGGCATCGGCGGCGCACCCCAGACCGGAAAGTCCACGCTGCTACAGACTTTGGTGATGTCGGCGGCCGCGACCCACTCACCGCGCAACGTGCAGTTCTACTGCATCGACCTCGGAGGCGGTGGCCTGATCTATCTCGAGAATCTTCCGCACGTCGGCGGCATCGCGAACCGCTCCGAACCCGACAAGGTCTACCGCGTGGTCGCCGAGATGCAGGCGGTGATGCGGCAACGGGAGCAGCTGTTCAAAGAAAACCGGGTCGGCTCGATCGCGATGTACCGCCAACTGCGCGACGACCCGAGCCAACCCGTCGCGGCCGACCCCTACGGTGACGTGTTCCTGATCATCGACGGGTGGCCCGGGTTCGTCAGCGAATTCAACGAACTCGAATCCGCGGTACAGGATCTGGCCGCGCAGGGCCTCGCGTTCGGCGTCCACGTCGTCATCTCCACGCCGAGGTGGACGGAACTGAAATCACGCGTCCGTGACTATCTGGGCACCAAGATCGAGTTCCGGCTCGGCGACGTGAACGAAACCCAGATCGACCGCATCACCCGGGAGATCCCGGCCAACCGTCCCGGACGCGCGGTGTCGATGGAAAAACACCATCTGATGATCGGGGTACCGCGGTTCGACGGTGTGCACAGCACCGACAATCTCGTCGAAGCGATCACCGTCGGGGTCGATCACATCGCGTCCCAGACCACCGAGAAGGCCCCGCCGGTGCGGGTGCTGCCCGAACGGATCCATCTCTACGAACTCGACCCCAACCCGCCCGGGCCCGACGCGGACTACCGCACCCGTTGGGAGATCCCGATCGGGCTGCGCGAGGCGGACCTCACGCCCGCCTACAGCCACATGCACACTAACCCGCATCTGCTGATCTTCGGTGCGGCCAAGTCGGGCAAGACCACCATCGCGCACGCGATCGCGCGGGCCATCTGTGCCCGCAACAGTCCACAGCAGGTGCGGTTCATGCTGGCCGACTACCGCTCGGGTCTGCTGGACGCCGTCCCGCAGTCGCACTTGCTGCAAGCCGGCGCGATCAACCGCAACAGCGCGAGCCTGGACGAGGCGGTTCAGGCGCTGGCGGTGAACCTCAAGAAGCGGCTGCCGCCGACCGATCTGACCACCGCGCAATTACGTTCCCGATCATGGTGGAGCGGATTCGATGTCGTGTTACTCGTCGACGACTGGCACATGATCGTCGGGGCCGCCAGCGGCATGCCGCCAATGGCACCGCTGGCGCCGTTATTGCCGGCCGCGGCGGATATCGGGTTGCACATCATTGTCACCTGCCAGATGAGTCAGGCGTACAAGGCCACGATGGACAAGTTCGTCGGCGCCGCGTTCGGGTCGGGTGCACCGACGATGTTCCTCTCCGGGGAGAAGCAGGAGTTCCCATCCAGCGAGTTCAAGGTCAAGCGCCGGCCCCCTGGCCAGGCATTTCTCGTCTCGCCCGACGGGAAGGAGGTGATCCAGGCGCCCTACATCGAGCCCCCGGACGAGGTCGGAGAATAAGTGTTCGGACCACCCCCGAACCCCGGTTAGGATTATTGCAACGCACTTCAATGGGCTCGGAGAACACCTGATAATCGGGCCTTAAGGAATTCCGGCGATAACCGACGAAGTTTGGGCCGGAGCGCCAATAATCGCGACATAATCAATGGCCTTCATATCGCTTTCAATAAGGAATGAAGCGCGACCAGAGGGGAATTGTCCACATGCTATGGCACGCACTGCCACCGGAGCTGAACACCGCACGGCTGATGGCCGGCGCGGGCGCGGCTCCGATGCTGGCGGCAGCCATGGGATGGCAGGCGCTGGCGGCGGCGCTGGACGCTCAGGCGGTCGAACTGACCGCGCGGCTCAACTCTCTCGGCGAGGCCTGGACCGGAGGCAGCAGCGACAAAGCGATCGCGTCGGCGCTGCCGATGGTGACCTGGTTGCAGACCGCCTCGACGCAGGCCAAGACGCGCGGCCTGCAGGCCACCGCCCAAGCCGCCGCTTACGAGCAGGCGATGGCGACCACACCGTCGTTGCCCGAGATCGCGATGAACCACATCACCACCGCAATCCTGACCGCAACCAACTTCTTCGGCATCAACACCGTGCCGATCGCTTTCAACGAGATCGACTACTTCGTCCGCATGTGGACCCAGGCGGCCGTGGCGATGGACATCTACCAGGCCGAGACGCTGGCCAACACGATGTTCGAGAAGATCGAGCCGATGACGGCCATCCTCGACCCGGGGATGAGCCAGAGCGCGATGGCGTCAAACCCGTTGCTGGGCATGCCAACTCAGCTCGGCAGTGTCACGCCGGGTCAGCTGTCCGCGACAGCCGGCCAGGCCGCCGAACTGAGCGGCCCGATGCAGCAGCTCGCTCAACCGGCGCAGCAGATGACCTCGATGTTCAGTCAGATGGGCAGCAGTTCGGGCGGTACCGGGCCCGGGTTGGCTGACGATGAGGCGCAGATGGGCTTGCTCGGTGCCAGCCCTCTGTCGAACCACCCCCTCGCTGGTGGCTCGGGTGCCAGCGTTGGCTCGGGATTGCTACGCGGGGAAGCACTCCCGGGCGCGGGTGGGACATTGACCCGCACCCCGTTGATGACCGGACTGATCGACAAGCCCGTCGGCCCCGCGATGATGCCCGCGGCGGCCGCCGGCGAAGCGGCTACCGGTGGCACGGCGCCCGTGGGTGCCGGTGCGATGGGCCAGGGCGCTGCGGCCGGCGGCGGCACCCGGACCGCCCTAGCCGTCCCGACCGCGGCTGCCGAAGAGTCCGAAGACGCCGAGCCAGACCTGTGGGACGACGAGGACGACTGGTGATTGTCTCGATCGTTCAGGCCCACAACAGACTTCCCGGCCAAACCGGGCCGGAAGACTTGCCAACCACGGCGAGGAATGGAAAGAGAGAAAGTAGTCCAGCATGGCAGAGATGAAGACTGATGCCGCTGCCCTCGCGCAAGAGGCAGGTAACTTCGAGCGAATCTCGGGTGATCTGAAGACCCAGATCGACCAGGTCGAGTCCACCGCAGCGTCATTGCAGGGTCAGTGGCAGGGTGCCGCCGGTCAGGCCGCCCAGGCCGCCGTGGTGCGTTTCCAGGAAGCCGCCAACAAGCAAAAGGCCGAACTCGACGAGATCTCGACGAATATCCGTCAGGCCGGCGTCCAATACCAGCGTGCCGACGAGGAGCAGCAGCAGGCGCTGTCCTCGCAAATGGGCTTCTGATCCAATTCCCCAATACCACCAAGAAACGGAGCAATCGAAATGACGGAACAGCAGTGGAATTTCGCCGGCATCGAGGCCGCGGCCAGCACCATTCAGGGAAACGTGACCACGATCCACTCCCTGCTCGACGAGGGCAAGCAGTCGCTGACCAAGCTTGCGGCGGCGTGGGGCGGCAGTGGTTCGGAGGCCTACCAGGGCGTTCAGCAGAAGTGGGACAGCACCGCACAGGAGCTGAACAACTCGCTGCAGAACCTGGCCCGGACGATCAGCGAGGCCGGGCAGGCCATGCAGTCGACCGAGGGCAGCGTGACGGGAATGTTCGCCTGACAAAGGCTTCTTTACGCGTAGAATCCCGAAGCACGAGATCGGGCGAGTTCAACCCATCCGGGGGATCTCGCCCCTTCTCGTGCTTTGTCCTTTTGACGAACTTCTGAGAGGTTCTGATGCCGGCCGACTACGACAAGCTCTTTCGGCCCGCCCAGGATTCCAATTCGCCCGACGACGACACGGGGCAAACTTTCTTCGATCCCAATGCGGGTTATTCGTCGTCGCCCAAAGCGAACGGCGATGCCGCGCCGGCCATCGACTGGTCCCAGCCGCCTACTCCGGCCTCCTCACCCGCAGCACCCCCCGGGCCGATCGGCGTGCCCGCACCCCAGCCGCCACCGACACCGCCCGATTTCTCGGCGGAGCTCCCCCAAGCGTCCGCCGCGCCGGCCGCGGGGAGCAGGTCTCCGCTGCCGCCGATGCCGATCGGTGGACCACCACCGCCCCCGCCGCCCGAACTCCCGCAGTACTCGCCCCAGCCGCCGGTCGCCCCGCCGTCTGAGGCGCCGCCGTCTGAGGCGCCGCCGGCAGCCGAACCAGCTGTGTTCGAGTCACCGGCCGAACCCCCGAGGGCGGCGCCCGAGCGCCCAGCACCGACGCGACCACCCATGCCGATCGGCAGGCCGCCGGGACCGCCGCCCGCGGCGCCCGGACCGTCACCGAAACCCCCCGAACCGCAACATGTTTCGGAGGATGCTCCGCCCCCGATGGTGACCGAACCACCACCGCGAGCAACCCGCGGAGCGGACCCCGGTCCGGCGTCGAACGTGGCCCCGGCACCACGCGACCGGCCGCCCGCTGTGGTACCGCAGCCACCGAAGCCTCCGTCGTCGCGGCCTGCGGCGGGGTCGAATCCTCGGGTGCGGCTCGGCGGTAACCAACGCCCGCCGTCACGGCCGACCCAACCACGACCCCAACCCGAGCAGCCGTCGCGGCCGACCGAACCACCACCCCGCGGCGAGCAGCCGTCACCGACCGAACAGCGGCCCGAAGCCGAGGAGCCGTCGCGGCGGGCGCGACGCGGACACCGTTATCTGCCCGACCCCGAATCCGGTGCACCCGATCCCACGGCCGGCCCGTACTTCCGGGTCCCGATGCCCGATGCCCGCCCAGCCGGAGATGCGCCCGCGCCGCCTCCGCCGGGCGACCGTCCTGGCCGGCGTCGGGCCCCGTCGGGACCGATCCCGGTCCCGATGCCGCCGTCGGCGCCGACACCGGTTGCCGCACAACCGCATCCGCCGGCCGCACCGCCATCCGAGGCGACGGCGGGCATTCCGACCGCTCCGCCGCCGGCGCCCGGCAAGCCCGTCAAGCCTGTCAAGCCCGTCAAACCCGTGCCGCAACGAGGTTGGCGCCGCGTCGTCTACAAACTCACGCGGATCAATCTCGGCCTGTCCCGCGACGAGAAACTCCAACACGACCTCCGGGCCAGGGTCGCCCGAAAGCCCCGGGGCTCTTACCAAATCGGCATGCTGGGCCTGAAGGGCGGGGTCGGCAAGACGACCACGACGGTGACGCTGGGCACCATGCTGGCCCAGGTGCGCGGCGATCGGATCCTGGTGCTCGACGCGGATCCCGGTTGCGGGAATCTCGCCGAACGGGCGGGACGCACATCGCCGTCGTCCATCGTGGATCTGTTGGCCGACAGAAATGTGTCGCACTACAACGACGTCCGCGCCCACACCAGCGTGAACGCGGACAACCTCGAGATTCTGCCGACCGCCGAATACACCACCGCCGCACGCGGACTCAGCGGAGACGACCTGCGCTTCGCCGTCGACACGGTGTCGAAGTTCTACAACCTGGTCCTGGCCGACTGCGGACCCGGCCTGTTCGACCCGGTTACCCGCGGTGTGCTGGAGACGGCGTCGGCGATCGTGATCGTCACCAACGTGTCGCTGGACAGCGCCCGACAAGCCGAAAGCGCACTGGAATGGTTGCGGCACAACGGCTATCAAGATCTGCTCGATCGCGTCGTGGTGGTGATCAATCACGTCGCGGTCGGGGACACCAACGTGCCGGACAAGCAATTGGTGCGACAGTTTCAACAGTTGGTTCGACCCGACCGGGTGGTGCTGCTGCCGTGGGACAAGCACATCGCCGCCGGGACCGAGATTCGCCTCGACCAGATCGGCCCGGTATACAAGCGCCGGGTTCTCGAGCTGGCCGCGGCTCTGTCCGACGATTTCGAAAGGGCTGGACGTCGTTGAGCGCACCTGCTGTTGCCACCGGTTCGACCGCCGCGGGGTCTGGTCCCGCACGACCCGCGACCACGCGAGTCACGGTTCTCACCGGCCGGCGGATGACCGACCTGGTGTTGCCGGCGGCGACACCGATGTCCGCCTACATCGACGAGACCGTCGCGGTGCTGGCCGATCTTTTGGAGGACACGCCGCCCGACATCCTGGCCGGGTTCGACTTCTCCGCGCAGGGGGTGTGGACGTTTGCGAGGCCCGGGTCGCCGCCGCTGAAACTCGACCAGTCGCTCGACGAGGCCGGCGTGGTGGACGGATCCTTGCTGACCCTGGTCTCCGCCAGCCGGACCGAACGGTACCGACCGCTCGTCGAGGACGTCATCGATGCGATTGCGGTGCTGGACGAATCGCCGGAGTTCGACCGTACGGCGCTGAATCGGTTTGTCGCGGTGGCGATCCCGCTTCTGGCCGTGCCGATGACCGCGGTCGCGTTACGCGCGTGGTGGCTGACCGGGCGCAGTTGGTACTGGAGCCTGGCGCTGGGCCTGGTGGGCATCGCCGTGCTGGCCGGTTCGTTCGTGGCGAACCGCTTCTACCGCAAGTCCCAGCTCTCCGAATGCCTGTTGATCGCGGCGATACCGGTGATCGCGGCGGCCGCGGCCATCGCCGTCCCGCTGCCCAGAGGGGTGGGTTCGCTCGGCGCCCCGCAACTCGCCGCCGCCGCGGCGGCCGTCTTGGTGCTGACGCTGGTGGCCCGCGGCGGGCCCCGCCGGCGGCATGAGCTGGCGTCGTTCGCCGTCATCACCACGATCGCGGTGATCGGCGCCGCGATCGCCTACGGGTACGGCTATCAGCGCTGGGTGTCGGCCGGTGCGATTGCGTTCGGCCTGTTCGTGGTGACCACGGCGGCCAAACTGACTGTGGCCGTGGCCCGCATCGCGCTGCCGCCGATACCGGTGCCCGGCGAAACCGTCGACAACGAGGAACTGCTCGACCCGGTCGCCGCCGACGAGACGACCAAGGACGAAACACCTACCTGGCAGGCGATCATCGCCTCGGTGCCCGCCTCGGCAGTACGACTGACCGAGCGAAGTCAGCTGGCCAAGCAACTGCTGGTCGGCTTCGTGACGGCGGGCACGTTGATTCTGGCCGTCGGCGCGATCGCGGTCGTGACGCACGGCCACTTCTTCGTCCACACACTGGTGATCGCGGCGTTGCTGACGGTGCTCTGCGGGTTCCGGTCGCGGCTCTACGTGGACCGCTGGTGCGCGTGGGCCTTGCTCGCGGCCTCCGTCGCCATTCCGACCGGGCTGGCCGCGCGGCTCAGTCTGTGGTACCCGCACTGGGCGTGGCTGATCCTGAGCGGGTATCTGGCGCTGGCGGTGGTCGCCCTGGTGATCATCGGTGCGATGGCACCGGTGCGCCGCATTTCGCCGGTGGCCAAACGGATTTCGGAGCTGGTCGACGGAGCGGTCGTCGCGTCCGTCATTCCGCTGTTGCTCTGGGTCACCGGCGTCTACGACATGGTGCGGAATCTGCGGTTCTGACTTGCAATCTGGGTGACGCCAGGACGCAACTCAGATCGGTGCGGCGACCGATCCCGACGGTGCCGCGCCTCCGGCCGCGCCCGCCACCGGCGCACTGACCAGCGTGGTCTGCCCCGCGGCGGCTCCGTCGGGCTGGCCGTCCGCCGCGTCTTGGGATTCGTCGTCCTTCTTGTCCTCGTCGTCGGGCTTGGTGTCACTGGCGAGCTGCGCCGACGACGACCCTTGGGAAGCCTGCGACGCGGCCTGCTGCACGCTCTGCCCGACCTGCTGACCCATCGGTGCCATCTGTTGGGCCAGCGGCGCCAGTTGGATCAGCTGCGGCACGGTCGCCTGCAGTTGCGGGGCCAATGCTGCTGCCTGCGCACCGACCGCCGCACCGAGCTGCTGGCCCACCCCCGCGGCGGCCGCGGTACCCCCGGACGCGCCCAGCAGTTGTTGTGCCGCACCAGACGGTCCGCCGAGCATCTGGGCACCGAGCGCGCCCGCCGGCCCGGTCATGGCTGCCGTTGCGGCGTTGGCGCCCAACGACTGACCGTCGCCGACGAACCCGTACTGCGCCATCGCCTGCCCCAGCGACTGATCGGCTTTGATGTAGATGTCGGCGGCGGCGGTCATGCTGCCGGCGGTCCGCTTCAGCGCGGCGGTGACGCCGGGCAGTCCGTCGGAAACCAGGGACTCGATGCCCGGCATCGTCGCGTTGATCGCCGCTGACACCGCATCGGTACCCGTCGCGGCGATCGGCGCGGGCGGGGCCGGGAAGACGAGCTCGCCGAGTTTGCTCGCCGCGGCGATCAGGCGGGTGGGATCAACGGCCAGCGGTTCAGCCATCGCCGCTTCCCTTCTGTACGTTTCCCACTCGGAAATTTTACCCCGGGTGACACCGCCCCCATTGCGGCAATTTCGTTTGCCGGCTTTACGTTCAGGGCGTCGCCGACAACGCGCTGTCGAGCAGACCCGCGACCGACCGCCAGTACAGGAACTCCTCGACCGCCGGGCGCTGCGCTTGCGCATCCGCTGCCCCGTAGGCCTGATGCAGGGCCAGCTCCTGGCAGTGGTTGGCGTAAGCGTGGAACGCCCGCAGATGCGCGATCTCGCGACCGGTGGCGGTGCTGGTCATGGGTTTCATCAGCTCGAACCAGAACATGTGCCGCTCGTCGTCGGGTGCGCTCTCAGCGGCCGGCGCCGGCGGCAATACGCCCACCAGCTGCAGGTCGTCGGTCTCGGCCAGCTGCGCGGCCGCCGACGGGTCGACGACCTCGAGGCGGGGCCGGCCGATCATCTTGCCGCTCTCGGGAATGTCGTCGGCTTCCAGGATGATCTTGGCCACGCCCGGATCGGAGTTGGCCAACTGTTCGGCGGTTCCGATCACCGCCCGCAGCGTGAGATCGTGGAACGCTGCCCATCTCTGCACGGCCAGCACCGGATACGTTGCGGTGCGGGCTTTTTCGTCGGCCGGGACGGCGCGGTCGGCGCTGGCCATGAACACTTTGGCCGGCAACTGAACGCCCTCGGGGATGTAGGCCAGCCCGTAGCTGTTGGCCACCACGATCTCGCCGTCGGTGGTGACGGCGGTGATCCAGAAGAAGCCGTAGTCGTCGTCGCCGCCGCTGTCGTGCGCGTTCAGCGCGGCGGCGACCCGGCGGGCCAGGCGCAGCGGATCCTTCTTGGCCCCGCGGGCGCCGGAGGCTGCGGCCACCGCATCGCGTGCGGCCCGGGCCGCCGAAACGGGCACCGACGGCAATGCCGTCACGTCGTGTGTCGGCTCCTTGTTGTCCTTCTGCGCCTCGTCCGTGCGGTCCGGCGGCGCGGGGCGTGCCGGCGCCGACGTGCGCGCCGCAGCCGCACGGGTCGACGCGGCCGGTGCCCTGCCTGCCGCACCCAGCGGCGCGCGCCCACCAGCGGCACGCGACCCGGCGCCCGACGCCGCGGACGCCCCGGTGGTGTGGCTTGCTCCGGCGGAGGCAGCCGCCGAACCCACCCCGGCCGAGGCACCCCGAGCCGGGGCCGCCATACCGGTGGCCGCTGCGGGAGCCATCGCGGGCGAGGCGTCGTCCCCGCGGTGCGACGGTCCCGAGGGACTCCCGGACTGACCGGGGTGCGTCGGTGCGTCGATGGCGGCGGCCGGCTTGACGTGCGCGGGATCGGTGCTGGGGGCGGCCGGGGTCGACGGGGTACCGGGATCCGCCGGCATCGACGGCTGGTCCGGCGAGGGGCCGACGGGTGCTGGCGTCGGGGGCGTCGGGTTGATCGGCGCCGGTGAGGGACTCGGCGTCGGTGACGGACTCGGCGCGGGTGACGGACTCGGCGCGGGAGACGGGTTGACCGGCCGGACCGGAGTGACCGGGGTCGCCGGCTTGCCCGGGATCGGGGTGATCGGGGTGACCGGTTGACTCGGATTGACCGGGACCACCGGCGGAACCGGGCTGATGGGGGTGACGGGCGAGCCCGGGTCGGACGGAATCACCGGGGTCACCGGAACTCCCGGCCCGACCGGGTCGTAGGGGTTGGCCGGCGTCGGCTCGAACGGCGTCGGGGTGATCGGCGTGACCGGCTGGCCCGGCGCGACCGGATCGTACGGATTGGCCGGCGTCGGCTCGAAGGGCGTCGGCGAGGGGACGACGGGCGTCGGCGTGCTCGGCGTCGGGACCACCAGCGTCGGGACGTCCGGGGCAGGGGGCGTCACCTGGTGCAGCAGGTCCTGCAGAGCGTTGTGCGGCGGCTTCCAGTCCTTGGATGCCAGCACCTGCTCGGCCGCCTCGGCAACCAGACTGGAGTTGGCCTGCTGCGTCTCCCGCACCAGCGCATTGATGGCCGCCTGGCGCGCTTCTGGCTCCAGCTCCTGATCGTTTTCCAGGATGAGTATTTCCCGCTGAGCGCCGTCGACGTTATTGCCGATCTCGGATTTCGCCGCGACGATCAAGCCGCCGATGTGCTGATGCCAGGTGATGACGGTGGCCAGGTAATCCTGCAGCGTGCTCATCTCGGTCAGATTCGTACCGAGCGCACCGTTGGCGGCGTTGGCGGCACCGCCCGACCAGACGCCGCCGTCGAAGACCTCGACCTGTTGGCGGCGGGCGGCATCCATCACGTCGGTCACTTTGCGCAGCATCCGGTTGTATTCCTGCGCACGGTCGTAGAACGTGTCCTCGTCGGATTCCGGCCAACCACCCGAACTCAGCATCTGACCGGCATACTCACCGATCGGTCTCGGGATACCCATTGCCGTCTCTTTCAAAGATCATTGATAAACGCTTGCCGCACACTGCAATTCCGCGGCCGAGTGTGAATCTCGCTGCGCGACACGCCGAGTCGCTGTCGCGAGATTCACATTCGGCGCAACAACGTCAGGCGGGTCCGGGGTTGGCCGCTTTGCCCATAGCCGCGAGCGCCGCAGTGAGCTGCTCGCCGGCCGCGGCGTTGTACTTACTCGCCGCCGACTGTGCGTTCTGCAGTGCCTCGTTGATCCGCACACCCACCGCCTCGGCACCGATCTCCTTGATCAAACCGTCGTCGATGCGCACGCCGGTGAGCCACTGGTGTCCGTTGATCGTCACCTCGACGCTCCCGGCCTCGTCGGCGCCGCGGAACGCGCCGTTGTTCATCTGGTTGAGCGTGCCTTCGAGGGCCTGCTGGAAACGTGCCGCCAGGGCCAACGCCGCGGCGACGTGGGGTTCCATATCCATGTGGGTCACTTCGGCTCCTTCATGTCTTGCCGGCGGCGTTGACCGATGATCGCTTCGGTCCACTCCCTGTCTTCGGTGTAGAGGGCTTCGTCATCCTGTTGTGCGCCTTTGGATTTGGATCCCCCACCGCCCTGGCCGTGGGCACCCATCGGCATTCCCATGCCGCCGCCACCCATGCCGCTGCCGCGGCCGGCGCCCGCTTGGCCGAGTCCGCCGATGTCACCCACGCCGGCCGGTCGCATCGATTCACTCGAGATGCCGGTGCCGGCGCCGCCCGCCTCGGCCAGCGGCATCGACGGCATCCCGCCGCCACCACCGCCGCCGCCCAGCGACATCGGTTTGACGCCAAGGTCTTTGCCCAGACTCGCGGCCGCGTCGCGACCCGCCGAACCGATCTCGGCGCCGATGCCCGACGGCATACCGCCGCCGCTACCCGCGCCGGCACCCATCGGCGGCATCATCGGAGTCTGCATCCCCGAGCCCGAACCGCCGCCGGCCATCGCCGCCGCCTGCATCACCTGAGTGGGAATCAAACCCGGCGTCTGGGGCGGCGGTGGCGGGTCGATCTTGATGGCGGCCGGCGGCTTCGGCGGGTTCACCGCTTCCAGCTGAGCCTTGCTGTTGTAGTCGCTGAGCACCTGCTCGGACTTGGTCTGGTACTCCGCGTAGAGCTTGATGGCCTGGTCCTTGTACGCCGGATCCTTCGACAGCTCTTCGAGTTTGGTGATGTCGGCCAACGTCGGGTGCGCGCGGCGTGCCCACACCTGCAGTTGCGCAATGTAAGTCGCCTGTTTGGCCAGCGACGTCGCCAGGTCCGCCATGTGGGTGATCCAGACTCGTTGCTGGTCCAGCGACGCCTCGCACGCGGTGGCCGCGTCGCCGTCCCAGTTCTGGAAGACCCGGAACCGCTTCCTGTCTCCCTGCAATCCGAAGCTGAGCTGGTTCCAGCCGTCGGCGAACGCCGCCAGCGATGCGCCTTGGTCGCCCGACTCGAGTTTGGTTGCCGCGGTTTTGAGGTCGGTGAATCCGTCGCCGCCGGCCGCGGCCACCTGTGGGGTGTCCTGCAGGCCTGCGGAACTGTCGCCGCCGACGCCGCCGGCCGATTCCCCGGCCACTTCGCCGCCGTCACTGTCCAATGCGGCCGCGCCTTCCTCGTCGACGTCGCCGTAGGCCTTGGCGGCGTTGCGCAGGGACGTCGCCAGCCGGGCACGTTCGCGCACCCCGGCGGTCAGAAAGTCCCGCATGTTCTCGGCGGACAGCTTGAGTTGCTCGGCGGCGTTCTTGGCCGCCGTCAGACCGCAGGGGCTCAACGGGACGTCGGTCGGCGGCTGCGCCATCGGCGCCTCGACTTCGTCAGCCCGCGACAAAATCTCCTGCTGATCCACCGTCACTGTCTGCGGCTGAGTCATTTCGGATCGTCCTCCTTGATGCTCTAACCATTATCGTCGCTAAAGCCGAGGCCGCCTGCAGCAATATTCGCCGGATAGAACTACTTCGGTAGCGCCAGTTGGAACCGGCTTTCCTCGGGCGGCGACACCCGCCGGATCGGCAGTTCGCGGTGCCGCGGCGTGCCGACCAGATTGTGACGCAGGATCACCTTGTCGACGCCGGGGTGCGGGCCCAGGTAGGTGGTCGCTTGCGGCCATGCCACCTTGGCCACCGGCCCCACCTGCGCGCCGATCAGCCGGGCGAATTCCTCGAAGTGCGCACCGACCGTCACGGCCGCCCCCGCCGCCGCCGAGCGCACCACGAACTGTGTAAAGGTTTGTGCGTCACCAAGATTGAGGCTGACGTCGACGTCGTCGAAGGGCAGGTACACCGGACACCGGTTGACCGTCTCGCCCACCAGAATGCCCGCCGACCCGATCGGGATCTGACAGTGCCGGTTGGCGACGAGATCCTGGCCGGTCAGCGCCGGACGCTGACCGCCGAACAAGCGCGTGAAGCCGCGCGGGGTTTTCGGTTTGCCGGCGGTGGTGAGCAGGACAGTGGCCTGGGGCGCGAGGCCGGGAGCGATCCTGACGCGGGTGATGGTGTAGTCGGCGCGGGCCGACCACCACAGGTCCGGGCCACCGAGCGCGGTATAGGCCGCGGTGTAGGAGTCGCGACCCTTGATCATCGACCACTTCTCGCGCGCGAAGCCGATGTCGATGGCGTGGTCGTAGTCGTCGAAGCTGCGTCCGCAGACGGCGTCGACGCCGTGGCTGGCCAACGCGTCGGCGACCCGGGTCGCCGAGGCGACCAGATACCGGGCGAGGCCGGCGACACCCTCGTCGCGTCGCTGCGCGGACCGCCGGGTCTGCTCGGGGTCAGCCCGCAGCATGATCCAGGTCCGCCGGTTGGCCGGGGCGGGGTCGGCGCCGATCACCTGCTGGTAGAGGTTCACCACGTCCGGGGCGGCGGTGCGGCCCACCCGGAAGCCCGCCGAGACGATATCGGCCTCCATGTCGGGACAGTGCACCGACAGCAGTTCCTCGAGCAGCCGGGTGTCCAGCACGTCGTCGGTGTGGGCCTGCCCGTCGACGATGACGGTAGGCGTGAACGGCCGCGGGTTGAGTTCGATCACCGCGATCAGGTGGTCTCGGCGCCAGCGCACCGCCACGTGGTCCCCCGGCTTCACCGTGGCGCCGACCTCCGGTTCCGACGGCACGTCCGGCGGTGTGCGGCGGCGCCGCAGCCAGGCGAACACCGTCGCCACCCACCCGGTGATCCGCCGCCCGTAGAACGTGACGAAGGCGACGACGGCACCGACGGCGACCAGCGCGATGCCCGCCCACCAGTAACGCGTCGGCAGGAACAGCAGGACCGCCAGCGGCGCCGACACCGCCCAGATCAACGTGTGACCGGTGCTGAACCGCAACCGGATTGGGCTGCTCATCGGCGCCTCAGCGCCCTCGCCGTCAGCGCGCCGAGGACCAACGCCAGCATCAGACCCCCGACGGCCACCGCCACCATGGTGATCGGCCGACGGTCCGGTCCCGACTCCATCACCGGCGGCGGCATCCGTCGGACGTCATACCGGATCTGCGCCGGCCCGGGCGCGATGTCCCACGTCAATGCCGCGACGGCGTTGACCACGCCGTCCCCGACCAGGTTGTCGGTTCCCCCGCCCGGGTGGCGCGCCGTGGCCTGGATGCGGTTCATCACCTGCGCCGGAGTCAGCTGCGGGAAGCGTTGCCTGATCAGTGCGGCCAAACCGGAGACGTAGGCCGCGGCGAACGACGTGCCCGCGATCGGAACCGGGCCTTCCTTGCCCTGCAACGCGTTCGCCGGCTCGCCCTGGTCGCCGAGCGAGATGATGTTCTCCGCGGGTGCCGCCACGTTCACCCACGGTCCGTGCATGGAGAACGAGCTGGGCACGCCGGTTTGCCCGATTCCGCCCACGGTGATCACCGAATCGCCGTACCAGGCGGGCGTGACGATGGTCTGCACCTTGTTCCAGCCGCGCGGGTCGGCGGGGTTGGCCGCGTCCGGTGGCGGATTCTGCGCGCAGTCGCCGCCGGTGTTGCCGGCCGCAACGACCACCACGACGTTCTTGACGTTGACGGCGTAGTCGATCGCCGCGCCCAGGCTGGCCTCGTCGATCGGCTTGGTCACCTTGTAGCAGGCGGCCTCGCTGATGTTGATGACGCCGGCCCCGAGATTGGCGGCGTGCACGACCGCCCGGGCCAGACTGCGGATGGATCCGGCCGCCGGGGTGGAGTTGGGGTCGTTCGGATTGGGTTGGGAGCCGACAGGCTCGAAGGCTTCCGAGGTCTGGCGTAGCGAGAGCAGCCGCGCGTCGGGCGCGACACCGACATATCCGTCGGTGGGAGCGGGACGGCCGCCGATGATGGCCGCGGTCAACGTGCCGTGCGCATCGCAGTCGGACAGCCCGTTACCGGCCGCGTCGACGAAATCACCGCCCGGTTCGGCGGGGACCCGCGGCGAGGCGTCGACGCCGGTGTCGATCACGGCAACCGTCACACCGGCTCCGGTGGCGAACTTGTGGGCTTCGCTGACCCCGATGTAGGCGTTGCTCCACGGCGGGTCGTGGAAGGTGGAGTCCGGCAGGACCGTCGGCGCCGAGCACTGGACGCGCTGTTCGGTCGGCTGGTCGGGGCCCGTCACGTCGGGCGGCAGCGCGCCCGGATCGATCGGCGGCGGAGTGATTGCCAATGCGGGCGGCGCGGCCAACGGTGCCGTTATCAAAGCCAGCGCCACCATCATCAGCAAGATCCGGTGCACCGCCGAATCACTCCGTTCATTGAGTTTGCCGAGTCGATCTGCGAGCAGTTTAGACGTAACGGGTGCGCGAACGGCGCTATTCGGGTCGGGGTTCGTGGCGGCTGTATCACCGTCACCACCGCGGCGAAGCCTGCAACGACCGACGGGCGCTCAAAGCTCGATCGGCATCGTGTTTCCCGGCTCCCGTGCGGAATCAATTTCACCGGTGACACGGCGCTACCGTTCGAACATGCGGAACGTGGTGCTGGCGGGGCTGTTGGTCGTCGTCGGGCTTTCCATGCTGATCATGGGCGTCACTTCTATCGCCGACGACTCGGTGACGTGCCACGGGAGGGTAATGCGCAACGGTGATACCTGTCGGATAGTCAGTCGCAACGGCAGTATCACCCTGCGGTCGTTTGACGAGCAGCTTGACAACAAACACCAGAAAGCCTGGTTCATGCTCGGTCTCGGTCCCGTCTCGCTGATCGTCGGTTTGGTGTGGACGGCCCGCGCCTACCGTCGTCGTTCGGCAGATCCGCAGAACCATTCCTCGCCGGCCGGTCACCACTCCCCGCCTCATCAATAGTGGACGCCGACAACGTCTTCGTCCCCCGACCGAACGTGTGCCGGTCCCGCCCGCTCGGCAGCGGAAGAATCCGGATCAACGAGCGGCAGCCCCACGGCGAGGCCCTCGGTGTTCTGGCGGGCAAAGAACTTCTCGTGGGAGGTGGCGCCCGCGCCGCGCTCGCAGGCGGGGTTGAGGTCCAATGAGGTCGTCGCTTGCCCGCGGACCGCACCCAGACTGCGTTACATAGCTCACTACTATTGTAAATACGGTACTTGCTACGATTGCCCCGACTCCCCACCAGAAAATGCGAGGTTAGAGATGGGCACACCCGTAATCGTTGGCGCCGTGCGGACGGCGATCGGCCGGTCCTTCAAGGGCACGCTCGTCAACACCCCGCCCGAAACATTGATCACCGCGGTGCTCCCCGAGGTGGTTCGCCGCTCCGGAGTCGACCCGTCGCACATCGACGACATCATCTTCGCCGAATCCCATTACGGCGGTGGCGATTTGGCGCGGTACGCGGCGACGGCCACCGGTCTGGAGCACGTGCCCGGCCAATCGGTGAACCGGCACTGCGCCGGCAGCTTGACCGCGATCGGCAACGCGGCCGCGCAGATCGGTTCGGGCATGGAGCGGGTGCTGATCGCCGGCGGTGTGCAGTCACTGTCGATGACGCCGCTGACCAACTGGCGCATCCCGGGCCCGGAGCTGAAGTTCGAGGAGCGGTGGATGCCGCCCACCCACGTCGAAACCCCGGACGCACCGGCCAAGGACATGTCGATCACCGTCGGCTGGAACACCGCGCAGTCGGTCGGTATCACCCGCGAGGAGATGGACGCGTGGGCGGCCCGCTCGCACCAGCGTGCCGTCGCCGCGCAGGACGCCGGCAAGTTCGCCGACGAGATCCTGCCGCTGAAGATCACCGTGCACGACGGGTCCGTGGTCGACTTCTCCGTCGACGAGCACCCGCGCCGCGACACCACCGTGGAGAAGCTGGCCGGGCTCAAGGTGCTGCACCCGGAGATCGAGGGCTTCTCGATCACCGCCGGCAACAGCAGCGGCACCAACGACGCGGCGGCGGCGGTCGCGCTGGTCGACGCCGACTACGCCAGCGCCGAGGGATTGAACGTGATGGGCAAGGTGCGGGCCTGGGCCGCCGCCGGTGTGCCCCCGCGCGACTGTGGGCTGGGCGCGGTCAAGGTGATCGGCAAGGTGCTGCAGCGGGCCGGTCTGTCGGCGCAGGACGTCGCGCTGTGGGAGATCAACGAGGCGTTCGCCTCGGTGCCCATCGCCGCGTGCCGCGAGTACGGCATCGACGAGGAGAAGGTGAACTTCTCCGGCAGCGGCTGCAGCCTGGGCCACCCGATCGCCGCGTCCGGGGCGCGGATGGTCACGACCCTGACCTACGAATTGGCCCGGCGCGGCGGCGGTATCGGCGTTGCCGCGATGTGCGCCGGCGGCGGGCAGGGCGGGGCGGTCGTCGTCGAGGTGTAGCTCGTCTACCCTCCCATGGGTAGCCTTCTACCATGGGCCTGAACATCAAGAGTGAACGCACCGTCGCGCTGGTACGTGAACTCGCGCGGCGCACTGGCACCAACCAGACGGCGGCCATCGAGGATGCGGTCGCACGCCGCCTCGAAGCGCTCGACCACGAGGACCAGGCGCGTGCTACCGCTCGTCAGTCCGCCGCTGACGAGGTACTCCGCGAGTTCGCCAGGCTGCTGAGCAAGAAGGACAAGCGCGCGATCGGTAAACGCGAGACTGAGATGTACGACGAGGCCGGTCTGCCGCGGTGATTGTCGATACGTCGGCGATCGTCGCCATCGCGCTTGGCGAACCCGACACCGACGCGCTCAAGGCGGCGCTCGTGCGCTCGACCGATTCCCGGATGTCCGCACCCAGTTACGTGGAGCTGTGCGCCGTCATGCAGCGCCGGGACCGGCCCGAGATCGGCCGGTTGGTCGACAGGTTGCTGGACGCCTATGGAATCCGGGTCGAGGCCTTCGATCGGGAACAGGCCCGCGTCGCCGCGCAGGCCTACCGCGACTACGGCCGCGGCAGCGGGCATCCCGCTCGGCTCAACCTCGGAGACACCTACAGCTACGCATTGGCTCATGTGACCGGCGAACCGCTGCTGTTTCGCGGCGACGATTTCACCCACACCGACATTCGTTCTGCCTGCTGATCTGCCCGCCCTCAAAGTTCCAGCGGCACATGCTTTTCCGCGCACGCGTCACGCACCGCCGTGATCACGTCCTGGGACCGCAGCACCTGCAGATCCTCGACCGTCACCGAACCCTTGGCGCTGCGGTGCTGTGCGGCCACCCGCGAATCCCGCAGCCGCTCGGCGCGCTCGACGACGTTGCGCGCGAAGCGCCCGTTGTGCATCACGTCGATGCCGTGCGTGCCGTCGGCGGCGCGATAAGCGCGCAGCGTCGCGCACGCGGCGTTCAGCGCGTCGGCGGCATCCGCCTCGATGATGGTGGCGCGCGGACCGCCGTAGCGCACCGCGATCTCAACCAGCTCGTCAGGAGAGTACGACTCGAAGCGCAGCTTGCGATTGAATCGGCCGGCCAAACCCGGGTTCACCGTGAGGAACTCATCGACCTCTTTCTCATATCCCGCGCCGACGAAGCAGAAGTCGAACCGGTGGACTTCCAGCGCGACCAGCAACTGGTTGACGGCTTCCATGCCGATCATGTCCGGGCGGCCGTCCTGATGACGCTCCACCAACGAGTAGAACTCGTCCATGAACAGAATGCGGCCCAGCGACCGGTTGATCAGCTCGTTGGTTTTGGGTCCGGACGCCCCGATGTGCTCGCCGCAGAAGTCCGCCCGCTTGACTTCGATGATCTCGGGGTGGCGCACGATGCCGAGACCGGCGTAGATCTTGCCCAAAGCTGCAGCGGTAGTGGTCTTTCCGGTACCGGGAGGTCCGACCAGCAGCATGTGATTGGTTTGGTTGGCCACCGGCAGCCCGGCCGCCAGCCGCAGCGCGCGCACCTCGATCTGGTCCTCCAGCTCGGCCACCGCGCGCTTGACTTCGGCCAACCCCACCTGGTTGTCCAGCAGCGCCCGACCCTGCACCAGCAGCTCGTTACGCCGCTCGGCGTGTTCGGCTTCGGTGCGCTGCTGGACCGATCGCTGGGTCTTGACGTCCCATTTATCCGTCCGGGTCCCGATCGCTTCCTCGTCGGTGACAACCAGTTGCAGACCGGTGTCGGCCAGTGCGCGCTTGGCCGACTCCATCAGCGCGCCGTTGATCGCCGCCTTGGACAGCCACACCTGCGCCTCATGCTCGTCGCCGAGCTGACGGTGCGCCATCCCCCGGATATAGGCCAAATCCGCTGCTATCAACGGGAACTCGGCGGAGTCTATCGCGGCTGCGGTGAGGCGGCGTCGCGTCTGCGACGGGCTCGCCTGGCCGCCGCTGCCGTGCACCTCGACCCGGTCGGCCCAATCCAGCGCGACCCGCGCCTGGCCCAGGTGTGCCGCGGCGTGCGCGGCCAGGGCGCAGGTCGCTGCCGTCACGGCCGACATGATGATGGCCTGCGGCGGCAGGATGGCCGCCGCGACGGAGATCACGTCCGGCCAGCGTTGCGTGGCGAACATCAGATAGGCCTCGATGTGCTGCTGCCATTGATGGTTTTCCCAGGTATCGAGCAACGACGAATCCGCCAGCAGCGCCTCGGCTTTGCCGTACTGCCGGTCGTCGACGAGCGCGCTCGCCAATGCCAAACCGGCATGCGATGCCTCGGTCACCGAGATCGACAGATACGGACCTGCTTTGATCGGCGCGGAAAGCCTCACACCGAGCCGGTTCGTCTCCCGGTGCAGTCGCGAACCGAACGTGTACAGCTGCTCTACGGTCGACAACGCTTCGTCACCGGCGGCGATCCGGCCGAGCCACGCGTCGGCCATCGACGGATCGATGTCGGTGGCTTCCAAAAACCGGGTTCTCGCGGCGGCAACGTCGTTGTCCAGCAACGTCATCGCCTGATCGAACCGTTTGCGTGCGGCGGCTGTGCTGGTGGCGCTGGTCATGGCGATTCCGCCAGCTCGAGTTCGCCACTTCGCAGGCTGGTCGGTTCGGTCGACACGTAGCGGTTCTCGGCGCGGAACAGTTCGATCTCGACGGTGTGCGTTCGACTACCGGTCACCACCTCAACCGTCGCCTGACCTTTCTGGGTGATCAGTACGTCGGCGGTCCCGCGGTGCGGCGCGTCCGGTTCGCCCACGGAGACAACGGTATTGGGGCGGGGCGCGGGCGTGACGGTGCCGTCCACGACACTGACGGTGGTGCCGGCTATCGGTTTGACCGAATCGGTGACTGCGACATCGGGCATTCGAACGCTGGCCCACCGTTCGACGTCGCGAGTGTGTACCGTGACCCGTTCACCGGCCCCGGCCAGCCGCACCACGATCCGCTTGGCCAGCACATCGTCGGCCGCGATGTGCACCCGGCTGAACTCACCGGGATCGCTCAGCGGGAACGCCATCCGGTTTCCGGCGCCGGCCTTGCCCAGCAGCACTCCCGATGGACCTATCGGGACGACGAGCGGATGCGTCAAGCGGCCGCGGCGGATCCCACCCAACACCGGCAGCGGGCCACATAGGTTGGCTGCGACGGCGTCGGCCTGCTCGCCCGGCAGTGTCTGCAGCATGGTGCTCGGTGGAGCGGTCGGGGGTTGGGCGCTGCATACCGTCAGGGTGGCCGCGGCGCTGCCGTCCCCGAAAAGGGTGATGTTCTGGGTGATTTGGTCGGCGCGCAGTGACCATGCCTGCGACAGCGCCGCCGCGGTGATCTCGGCGGGGCGATACCAGTAGGTGGTCAGCCACCCGCCGTCGCCGCGCACCGAATGCCAGCGGCGATTCGGCACTTCCAGGCCCGACCGGCCCAGTCTGCGTTCCAACTCGGCGATGTCGGTGGCGGTGGCCACCCTCGCCCGTATCCCCTGTTGACGCATCGCCGCGCTGATCCGCTGCGCGGCGGCCAGTGTCGCGGTTCCGATCGAGCAACGGTGCTGCAGCGCTTCCACATTGGCAAGCGCGGCGATCCGCACGATCACCCACGTTTCGCGCTGCCCGGCGTATGGCGGCGTGCCGATCAGCGTGTCGTAGACCCTGGGATAGTCTCCGGTGCTGCGCCGCCGGGCACCCGTGCTGACTATGCTCAGCGAATCAACCGACAGCCCAAGGCTTTGCCGCAACAGCGGTTGCAATGAGGCGATGTCGAGCGCGTTCTCGGTGTGAGTCGAAGTCGAACCGGTGAACAGCGTCGGGACGTGCGCCTTGCCCAGGAGTTGGATCGCTGCGACCGCCACGCCGTCCTGAAATCGGACCCCGCCGCCGGCGCGGTCATTGGCCACCGTGCGCGGCGGGGTCCAACGAATCGGCCGGTTTCGCCGCCACCACAGCAGGAGCCACGAGCAGGCGGTCCGACCCCGCCACCGAACGACGCTGACCGCGACCCCGATCAGCAAACCGGCTGCGGCGCCGCGATATCCGTCGACGGCGAGTCCGGCGACAGCGGCGGCGAAGACGCCGACGACGATGCTCAGTTTGGTCGTCGCGGTCATCGCTCGCGCCGTACCCGCGCGATCAGTGCCACCGCCGCGACCCCGACGATCACCGCGGCGGCGAAGATCAGCGCGACATCGCGAGCGCCGTGGTCGGGCGGCGGTGCAGGTGCCGCGGGGGTGACGATCCGGCTGTGCGCCGGGGACGGAAGCCTGTCTCCGGCAGGCACATCGAACGTCAGTGCGGCCACTGGGTCCACGACGCCGTATCCGACTTGATTGTCGACCCCCCGCGGCGGGTGATGTGCCGTCTGGATGATGCGGTTGACGATCTGGTGCGCGGACAAGGCGGGGTATTTCGCCCGCACCAACGCCGCGACGCCGCTGACATATGCCGCCGAGAAGCTGGTGCCCCAGATGGGCATGTTCTTCTCCCCCGCACGGATCGGCGGGTAGGCGTTGACCGGACCCCCGGTCTGCGGGGACAACCCCATGATGCCGACGCCGGGGGCCGCGGCCGCGACCCACGGACCGGCCAGGCTCTTGCTGATCGGTGCGCCCGTATTGTCCACGGCCCCAACCGATAACACGTAGTCGGAAAACCACGACGGTGAGGAGACGGTCTTGACCTGATGCCAGTCCCGCGGGTCTGACACGCTCAACGGATCGAACGACGGGTTCTGTGCACAACCGTCCTCGCTGTCGTTGCCCGCCGCGGCGACGATCAGCGCGTCCTTGACGGTGGCTGCGTACCAGACGGCGGCGCCGAGAGCGGCCTGGTCCATCGGATCGGCCGCCGAAACGCACGACGTCACACTGATATTGACGACCTTGGCGCCCATGTTGGCGGCGTGCACGATGGCCCGAGCCAACGTCGCGATCGAACCCGCCTTCTTGCGCACCTCCGAGTCCCCGGGTCCGGGGTTCACCGGTTCGTAGGCGCGCGACGACTGCCGGATGGAGATGACCACCGCGTGCGGTGCGACGCCCACGACCCCGTCCGGGGCGCCAGGCGCTGGACCGGGAACCTCCGGGACGTCGGTGTTCCCGGTGCCCGGATCTCCTGGCCCGTTGGCAGGTTCGTCGGGCGGGGGTGGCGGCGGAGGCACCGGTTTGGTCTCGGTGACCGTGACGGGAGTGGGCGGCGGCGGTGCAGCCGGTGGCGGTGGCGGCCCCCCGGGCGGGGCCGGCGCGGAGTCGACTGCCGGCGGCCCGGCCGGAGCTGCAAACGCTGGGGCGCTCGGCATCGGCGCCGGCATCGGACTGCCTTGCGGCGCAGCGCCGATGACCGAAGCGACGACGGTCCCGTGCGCATCGCAGTCCATCAGCCCGTCACCGCTCATGATGTAGTCGCCGCCGGCGACGACCCGAAGCCGCGGACTGGGATTGATGCCGGTGTCGATGATCGCCACCGGAACCCCGTTGCCGGTCGAGTACTGCCAGGCTTTGCTGACATTGAGCATCGTGAAGCCCGGGGCGGTGACCGAGACGTTCGGGTCGGCCACCGTGATGGTCCGAGCACACATGTTGCTCTGCCGCATCGGTTGGTCCGGCCCCGGCCTGCCGTCTGCCGGCACCCGTCCGGGATCGATCACGGGAGGTGGAACCGCCTGTGCGGCAAGAGGGTTGATGAATACGGTCAACACGAACAAAGTCAGGGTCAACGCGCCGAGTCGGCGGACGGCGCTAGCTCGCTGACTCATCGCATGCGCACCCAGGTGAACAGGCCACCGATCCAGGCAGCCAGCGGGAAGGCGGCGATGATCGCGACGATCTCCAGCCATTCGGCGGCCATCCGCACCAGGGGCGTGAACTTGGTGATCGGCACCAGCAGCGCCGCCAACAGCCCGGCGCCGGCGAAGGCCGCCAGCAGCACCGCCGCCGAGGCCAATGCTTCTCCGGACGACACCGGTTCGTGCACCACGTATTTGACGACCCCGACGCAGGTGGCGACCGCGGCACCGACCACCAGGGCGACCGCCTGCCGTTTGTCGGCGAAGGCCCGGCCCCGGCTGACGAAGATCGTCACGAACAATCCGGCGAGCACCGCGGCCGCCGTGCCCCGGTCGCGGCCGGGCATCAGGGTCGCCCACACCGCGAACGGCAGCGTCGAGCCCGCCCCCACACAGATCCCGGTGAGCACATCGTTGGCTCGTATCGCCGCCGTCGCGATCTGCGCACCGCGCGGGGTGGGGTCGGGATCGACGTCCTCTTCGGCACTTTCGCTTACCGGGGTGACCGCGTCGACCGGCATCCCGTCTCTGCGCCGAAACAGGTCTCGCCCGGTGATCGAGCCGAAATGCGGTGGCCGGATCCGGGCGACCCACAGCGCGATCGTCGGCGCCAGGGTCAGCAGCAGCAGCAAAGCCACCAGGGTGCACATCCCCAGCCACTGAGGCGGGACCGGCCACCACATCCGGACCGCCGACACCGTGGCGCCGACCGCGCTCAGGGTCACCACGGCCGCTGCGGCGTCGACATGGCGTTGGGTCGCCGCGGCGACTCCGCACGTCAACACCGCAGTCGCCAACGCGGTGATGAAAAGATGCGGCGCAGCGAGCTTGCCCGGTGCACTGCTACCCAGCGCCACCGCGAGCAGCGGCACCGCCAGCCAGCCCAACCCGTCGAGCATGTCGCTGCGGTGCGGCCACCAACGCCACACCGCCGCGGCGCCGCCTGCGACCACCACTGCCGTCCCGGCGGTGACGACAGCGGGCAGTAGCGAGTCCTGCGAGAGGCGTTGCCGCACAGCCAATCCCAGTACCGTGAGCGCGACCATCGCCACGATCGCCAGCGCGGTGTGCGCGGCGGTCTGTGCGGTGACCGGCTCGAAGAGTCTCTTGCCGACCCGCGCGAGGCCGGTGGACAGCGACTCGTACTGCGGCTCGAACGACTCGCCCTCGACGGCGGGCACCAACGTCAGGGTCGCGCCGTCCTCCACACCGAGTTCGTCGAGGGTCTTGGTGACGTCGAGGCGCACCCCGTTGGCCTTGTGCAGTTCGTATCCGACGCCCGCTGCCAGTCCGGGCACACCCCGGCGCTTGAGTTCGTCGTTGAGCAGTTCGACGATGTTGTCGATGAAGACCTCGATGGGAACCGAGGCCGGGTACACCTGTGAGAGCAGGTGCTCACCGCAGACGACGGCGACCGCACAGCGGGCAGGAAACGAAACCTTTGCCATTAACGCGGCCTGTCGGCGTCCGGAATGTACTTGTCGGCCAGTGCCGCGGCGATCTCGAACAGGCGCAGTCGCGTCTTCTTCTTCAGTTCGTGCCGGGTGTCGATGATGCCGCCCTTGGCCAGATAGGGGTCATAGGGCATGAATTCGACCGTCGCCCCGGATTGTTTGAACCGTTCGGTGAGGTATGCGCGGGCGTCCGGGTCGTACTTGTTGCGACTGTCGTTGAGGACGACGGTGCTTCGGGACACCAATTCGTGGTAACCCATCGACCGCAGCAGGTCGATCGCGCGCGTCACCGGCAGCGAGGTGTCCGCGGTCAGGCCCGAGACGAACACCAACGCGTCGCAGGCGTCCAGAACCGCCTTCATCACCGGGTGTTCGAGGTCGTCGGAGGTGTCCACCACGATCACGGTGTGGGTACGGCGCAGCCGCGACAGCACGCCGGTGAACATCGAGGGAACCAGCGGCCGCGGTTGATCCGAGGCTCGGTTGCCGGCCAACACGTCGAGCCCGATGCTGTTCTGTCCCAAGTGCTCTCGGATGTCGGCGTAGCCCTGGACGTCGGTGTCGTTCAGCACCGCCGAGTAGTCACCGGGTGGGGATTCGTCGATCCGGCCGGCCAGCGTCCCGAATCCGGGTGCGGCGTCGATGGCGACGACGTTGTCGGGCCGGCACTCCCGGAAGACACCGCCGATGCACGCGGTCATAGTGGTTTTGCCGACGCCGCCCTTGCCCGAGACGACCCCGATCACGTACTGCTTGCGGATGTGCCGGCGGATCCGGTCCTGCAGTTCCCGGTAGTGCCGTTCGGCCGGGGACTCGCCGAGGTTGATCGTGCGAAAGGAGATGTTGTGCAAGAACTTTCGCCAGCCCGATCCGGGTGGGATTCGGCGCGGGGCCACCATGTCGGAGATTCGCAGAGTGCCCGAGACGGACTCCTGATGCTGATAGCGCACCGGGGGTGCCCCGACCTGTTCCGCCGAATTCGACGTTGCGTTCCACGAATTCGTCACGACGCCACCACTAACACTTGAGTAATACCTCTCGATCACACGACTTTTCGGTACGAAAACCATTCCTGCTCGGCCGGCAGCCGCCGCACCATCTGGCTGACCGCCGCGGCGATGTTGCTCGTCGTCCCGGGCGCGATGATCATCCACTTCCGTCCGCCGGATTCGACCTCTTCGGCGAGCAATCGCCCGTCGGGGGTATCGATGATCGTCACCGCGCTTGCCTCGATGTGCGTTCTCAGGGATCGGCCGCCGGCCACCCCGGACTGGATCGCCACAACCGAGGCCCGGGCGGACTGGTCCGGATCCGCGGCGAGTGTCAGGCCTTTCAGCTGATCTGCTTCGAGCTTCTGTTCGGTCAGGAAACGGTTCAGGGCAGCGCTGTCGGTGGACGCCGCGCGCAAGGCGTCCGCGTCGAGGGTGACCGGCCGCAACGCCGCCGGGGCGTTCTGACCGCACAACCGCTCGATCTGTGCCTCGAGCACCGCGCTCGCCGAACCTTCCGCGCTGGCGGTGCCGGCGCCGCTGATGCGGATCAGGTCCGCGGAGCGTTCGATGACGACCCACCACTGGGCGAACCGGGCCAGTAGCGCGGTTGCGGGTTCGTCCTGATCGGGCGTGCGAATCTGGATGAACAACGCGATGTCGCGCCGGGACAACACGGTCAGCCATTCGACGACGGCGCTGTCCACCGCGCCCGTCTGGTCGATCACCCCGACGTCGCGCAACTCGGCCGTGACGGGGTGTTGCAGTGCCAGCAGCCGGGATTCCACGCTGGGCAGGTGGGGTCGCAGCCCCAGCTCGGGGGCGATGGTCTCGATGCCGGTGAGCACCTGCAGGGCCCAGAGACCGTCGAGGGTGGTGGTTAACACGGTGTTCCTTGATATAGGCCCGGGGCGCACGCATCGCATGCGCCCCGGGCCGATCAATGTGGCTAGGTGAACAAATTGCCCATCTGGGCGTCGGTTGCCTGGGCCATCTCGTCGACGCTGTGGACGGTGTGGGCGTGGCGGCTGACGGTCTGGATCATGTCCTCCAGCCCGTGCAGCATTTGCTGCTGGGCATCGAAGAAGGCGGTGGCGCCGTGCCCTTGGAAGAAGTCGCCCAGCGCCTGGGTGAGGTTCAGGACGTCGCTGTGGATTTCCATCAGTTGGGCGGCCTGCGACCCGACTTCACCGGCGAAGCCGATGACGGCGCCGTGGTTGTAGACAATGTGATCTGCCATGACGGTTGGTTCCTTACTCGAGAATGGTCAGCGGATTGGACTCGTCGGACGAAATGCCTAGACCGCTTGGGTCCCTCCGCCGAACACGCCGTTGAGGTTGTGCGCCGCGTCGGCTTCGTGGTTTTCCATCAGAACTGCCGCTTGGCCCAGGCCGTGCGCCAACCGCTGACCGCCCGTCATGATCTGTTGCAGGTCGTGGTGGATCTGACCCGCGGTGTTCAACGAGGTGTTGCCGGCGTCGCCGGCCCAACCCGTGCCGCTGATGATGTTCTCGTGCCCGCTCAGGTACTGGTTGGCGATCGCGGCCGCCTCCTGCAATCGCGCTTCGATACGCTGCTGCGTGCTGCGCAGTAACTCTGGAGTGACAACGGTTGCGTTTGCCATATTTACGTCTCCCTCAATTATTTGGACTCGCCGAGCCAGGGTCTGCGTAAAACTAGACCAGCTGCCCCCGGCTGTCACTTCACCCGTTGCCAGGCATTATGCGGGCGGAACAGGCTGTTTAGTGCACACCAGAATGGACCTTGTGTCAAACGGCGGACATATGCCGAGAATAGTTAGCTGTGCTCACAGGCATTGAAATTAAAGGGTGCCCGCGCCGTCGGCGGTGCCGTCGCCGTCGGTGTCGGTGAGCCGGACATTCCAGCGGCCGTCGCCGTCGGTGTCGACGTATCCGGTGACGCCGGTCGGGCCGGTGCACAGCACCTGGTCGGCCAGCCCGTCGCCGTCGGAATCGAAGAGTCGGTCATCGGGCTGGCCCTGCCCGTCGAAGTCGACCAGCGGACCGCCGGTGTGTTCGACGCCGTCGAGTCCGAACCATCGCAGCTGGCCGCCGCGGTCGACGGCGACCGCCCAGGTGCCGGTTCCGTCGTCGACGAAATAGCTTTCCGGCGTGCCGTCGTTGTCGACGTCCAGTACGGCGTGGTCGGCGATACCGTCACCGTCGAGATCCACCAGCGCGTCGTCGCGCATTCCGTCGCCGTCCAGATCCAGTCCGAGTGCGTCGAACAGGCCGTCACCGTCGAGGTCGAGATCCGGTGGGCGATTCCAGATCGCGGCGGCGCCGTCGTCACCGCTCAGGCAGTACTCCACGATGGTTTCGACGCAAGGTCGGCGCGGGCGGTTCCCTCGATTTGGTCAGGCTTCGATCGTGGGGGCGAGTGCTGAGCGCACAATTTGGCGGTCGACAGTCACGATGGCCAGATTCCGCCGGATGGCTTGGGAAACGAGCACTCGATCAAACGGATCTTGGTGATCCCAGGACAACCCCCCGGCCAAGATTGCGTCATCGGCCCCGATGGCCAGCTCGGTGGCTCGCAGATCCGCGACGACGTCGTTCCAAGCTGACAGCAGCACTTGGCCGGCCAGACGGCCCGCCCGCGTCTTGATCGCAATCTCCCATGCCGACGCGGCGGAGATCAGTACCTCTGTTTGGGGATCGCGCAGGAGCTCTCGGGTCGAACTCTTGACCCTCTGGGGCGCGCTGAGTAGCCGCAGCAGCACGTGAGTGTCCAGCAGAACACGCACCGCAGCGATCACAAGCTTCCTTCCCACCGGGCGATCTCGGACTCTGGCAACGGATCATCGAAGTTGTCCGGCACCTCGAGCATGGGCAGTTGACCGAACTTCCGCGGCACCGGATTCACCGGGGACAAGACAGCGACCGGTTGGCCATGGCTGGTGATCGTGACAGACACGCCCGTGCGCTGCACTTCACTCAAAAGCGCGTTGAGGCGCGCTTTGGCCTCCGTGCTGGAGACGGTCTTCATACGGGCCACGATATCGAGATCGGACTAGTACGACTAGTCCGATTAGTGCTGGCGCGCCTTCCACCAGGACAGCAGTTCCTCGGTCGCCTCGTCGTTGGACAGCGGCCCGCGGTCCAGCCGCAGCTCCTTGAGGAACCGCCACGCCTCCCCCACCTGCGGGCCGGCCGGGATGTCGAGCAGCCGCATGATCTCGTTGCCGTCCAGGTCCGGGCGCACCCGGTCCAGGTCCTCCTGGGCGGCCAGCTCGGCGATGCGCTCCTCGAGCCGGTCGTACGACGCGCGCAGCCGGGCGGCGCGGCGCTTGTTGCGGGTGGTGCAGTCCGCCCGCACCAGCTTGTGCAGCCGCGGCAGCAGCGGACCGGCGTCGGTGACGTAACGACGCACCGCCGAATCGGTCCACTTTCCCTCGCCGTAGCCGTGGAACCGCAGGTGCAGGAACACCAGCTGCGACACGTCCTCGACCATCTGCTTGGAATACTTCAGCGCCCGCATCCGCTTGCGGACCATCTTGGCGCCGACCACCTCGTGGTGGTGGAAGCTCACGCCGCCGTTGGCCTCATGGCGGCGGGTGGCCGGCTTGCCGATGTCGTGCAGCAGCGCGGCCCAGCGCAGCACCAGGTCGGGGCCGTCGACTTCGAGTTCGATGGCCTGGCGCAGCACGGTCAGCGAATGCTGGTAGACGTCCTTGTGCTGGTGATGCTCGTCGATGGCCATCTGCATGCCGCCGATCTCGGGCAGTACCACCGCACCCATCCCGGACTGCACCAGCAGCTCGATCCCGGCGACCGGATGCGCGCCGAGCAGCATTTTGTCCAGTTCGGCGGCCACCCGCTCGGCGCTGATCCGCGCCAGCTGCGGCGCCATCTCCTCGATGGCCGCCAGCACCCGCGGCGCGACGGTGAACCCGAGCTGGGAGACGAACCGGGCGGCGCGCAGCATCCGCAGCGGGTCGTCGCCGAAGGACACCTCCGGGGACGACGGGGTGTCCAGCACTCGGGCGCGCAGCGCTGCCAGTCCGTTGAGCGGATCGAGGAACTCTCCCGCACCCGTCGGCGTGACACGAACTGCCATGGCGTTGACGGTGAAGTCGCGCCGGACCAGGTCGTCTTCCAGGCGATCGCCGAATTGCACCTCCGGATTGCGCGACACCTGGTCGTAGGTGTCGGCGCGGAAGGTGGTGATCTCGAGTCGGTGCTCGCCTTTGCCCACCCCGACAGTGCCGAACTCGATGCCGGTGTCCCACAGCGCATCGGCCAGCGGCCGCACGATCTTCTGGATCTGTTCGGGGCGGGCGTCGGTGGTGAAGTCCAGATCCGGGCTCAACCGCCCCAGCAGCGCGTCGCGCACCGAACCGCCGACCAGGTACAGCTGGTGACCGGCGCTGCCGAACGCGGAGCCCAGTTCGCCGAGCACCGCGGCGTGCTGGTGCAGCGCGACCGCGGCGGCGGTCAGCAGTTCGGCATCCTGGGCGGGTTCGGCCACGTTCGGTCAGCCTAGTCGGACGACGATGCGGGCCGTCGTGCAGCGTGGAGTGTGCAGTGACGGCTTTGCGGGTGTAACCAGGGCGGAAAAGTCGCCGAATCTTCGCCCTGGACTCACCCGCAAAACCGTGGGTTCACACTCTTTGCCGGGCCGGCCGCACCTGATGCGAGTGGCCCACGTCACGAAGAGGGCCGTCCCCGACCGGCAACGACCCGGCCCCCCGGACGGCGAGTGAGTCCAGAACACCCACGTCGGCCAGCTAATATCGCTTGAATGTCGGAGGGCGAACAGGCCAGACCGCGCAGGCGCCGGGGCCGGCGTCGCGGTCGTGGCGGCGCGCGTCCGGCCGAGAACACCGCGGACACTCCAGCGCCCGACGCTGCGCCCAGCCCGGCGACCGCGGCAAAGCGCCGCGTCCGGCGCGGCCCCGACCGGATGCGTACCGTGCACGAGACGTCGGCCGGAGGCCTGGTCATCGACGGAATCGACGGCCCGCGTGACGAGCAGGTTGCCGCACTGATCGGTCGGGTCGATCGTCGCGGCCGGATGTTGTGGTCGCTGCCCAAGGGGCACATCGAGCTCGGCGAAACCGCCGAGCAGACCGCGATCCGTGAAGTTGCCGAGGAGACGGGTATCCGGGGCAGCGTGTTGGCCGCCCTGGGGCGCATCGACTACTGGTTCGTCACCGACGGCCGCCGGGTGCACAAGACCGTGCACCACTATCTGATGCGGTTCCTGGGCGGAGAGCTCTCCGACGAAGACCTGGAGGTCGCCGAGGTGGCGTGGGTGCCCATTCACGAGCTGCCGTCCCGGCTCGCCTACGCCGACGAACGCAAACTGGCCGAGGTCGCCGACGAACTGATCGGCAAGCTGCAGAGCGACGGCGAGGAGGCGCTGCCGCCGCTGCCGCCGAGCTCGCCGCGCAGACGCCCGCAGACACACTCGCGCACCCGTCACGCCAACGACTCCGCTCCGGGCCGGAAGAACGGTCACGGGCAGGGGCCGTGATCGCGCCACGACTTCGGTGGGCCAAGTTGGTGCGTCTCGCCGCGGTGACGGGCATCGTGGCCGGATTCGGCATGGCGCTCACCGCTCCCCCGCCCGCCAATGCCGGTGAACCCGCCCCGACCCCGTTCGTGCAGGTACGCATCGACCAGGTGACCCCGGACATCGTGACCACCTCCAGCGATCCCGTCGTCACCGTCAGCGGCATGGTGACCAACATCGGTGACCGGCCGGTGCACGACGTGATGGTCCGGCTCGAGCACGCCGGCGCCGTCACCTCCTCGTCCGCGCTGCGCACCTCCCTGGACGGCAACACCGACCAGTACGAGCCGGCCGCCGACTTCCTCACGGTCTCCCCCGAACTGCAGCGCGGGCAGCAGGCCGGATTCAGCCTGTCCGCCCCGCTGCGGTCGCTGACCGGTCCGTCGCTGGAAATCGACAAGCCCGGCATCTTCCCCGTGCTGGTCAACGTCAACGGGACACCCGACTACGGCGCGCCGGCGCGCCTGGACAATGCCCGGTTCCTGTTGCCAGTGGTGGGTGTTCCGCCCGACAAGGCCGGTGACATCGCCGCGGCCGTGGCACCCGAAACCGGCAAGCCGGTGTGGATGACCATGCTGTGGCCGTTGGCCGACCGCCCCCGGCTGGCTCCCGGCGTGCCCGGCGGCACCATCCCGGTACGCCTGGTCGACGACGAGCTGGCCGGGTCGCTGGCCCCCGGGGGACGGCTGGACACCCTGCTGTCCGCGGCCGAGCTGGCGACCAGCCGCGACATCGATCCCGACGGCGCGGTGGGGCGCGCGTTGTGCTTGGCCGTCGATCCCGACCTGCTCGTCACCGTCAACGCGATGACCGCGGGCTACGTGGTGTCCAATTCACCCGACGGCCCGGCCCAACAGCCGGGCAAACCGACGCATCCGGGCACCGGCCAGACCCCGGCGAACCTGTGGCTGAACCGGTTGCGCGCGTTGGCGCACCGCACCTGTGTGGTGCCGTTGCCCTACGCCCAGGCCGACCTGGACGCCCTGGCGCGGGTCAACAATCCCAGCCTCAACACCACCGCCACAGTCAGCACCGGCGACATCGTCGACCGCATCCTGGACGTCGCTTCGGTCCGGGGCGCCACCGTGCTGCCCGACGGCCCACTCACCAGCCGCGCGGTCAGCCTGCTCGACGCCAACGACAGCACCGTCGCGGTAGCGGCCGCGGACTTCCCGCCGCAGGACGCCGCCACCGCGACCGGCAGCGCCGAGATCACACCGCGGCGGCTGTCCACCCGGGTGGTGACGGCACCGTTCGACCCGGCCATCGGCGCCGCGCTGGCCGCGGCCGGCACCAACCCGGTGATGCCCACCTACCTGGACCCGTCGCTGGCGGTGCGCATCAACCACGACTCGGTCACCGCACGCCGCCAGGACGCGCTGGGCGCGATGCTGTGGCGCGGCTTGTCCCCCGACGCCGCGCCGCGCACCCAGATCCTGGTGCCACCGGCGTCGTGGACGCTGCAAGGCGACGACGCGCAGCTGATCCTGACCGCGCTGGCCACCGCCGTCCATTCCGGGCTGGCCGTGCCGCGCCCGCTGCCGGCGCTGGTCGCCGAGGCCGCGGCGCACACCGAGCCACCGCAGCTACCCGGTGCCTACAACTCGGCGCGGGGCCGCTTCAGCGACGAGGTCACCGCGCAGATCGCCGGACAGGTCGGCCGGCTGTCCAAACTGACCTCGGCGATGATGACCGACGACCGCACCGGACTCACCGGGGAGCAGTACACCGCGCCGCTGCGCGAGGACATGCTGCGCTCGTTGAGCCAGTCGATGCCGCCCGACACCCGCAACGGCTTGGCCCAACAGCGGTTGGCGGTGGTGGGCACCACGATCAACGACTTCTTCGGCGCGGTGACGATCGTCAACCCCAGCGGCTCCTACACGCTGGCCACCGAGCACAGTCCGCTGCCGTTGGCGCTGCACAACGGACTCGCGGTGCCGGTCCGGGTGCGATTGCAGGTCGACGCCCCGCCCGGCATGACGGTCACCGACGTGGGGCAAATCGAACTGCCGCCCGGATATCTGCCGCTGCGCGTGCCGGTCGAAGTCAACTTCACCCAGCGGGTGGCCGTCGACGTCGGACTGCGCACCCCGGACGGAGCGGCGCTCGGCGAGCCGGTGCGGTTGTCGGTGCACTCCAACGCCTACGGCAAGGTGCTGTTCGCGATCACCCTCACCGCGGCGGCGGTGCTGGTGGCGTTGGCCGGACGGCGGTTGTGGCACCGCTTCCGCGGCCAGCCCGACCGCGCCGACCTGGATCGGCCCGATCCGCCCGCCCACGGCCGGTCCGTCGAGCAGCACCGGGCAACCGAACGTCGGGCTCACGAAGAGCATCGCGTATGAACCCCGCACCCCGGCGGGTGCAACCACGGCCGCACCGGCCGTCGCAGCGTCCGCCGCTCTCCCAGCCCCGGTCTCCCGTGCCGCCGCCCGGCCTGCCGCCCCGCCCCGGCTGGACCCCGCAGCAACCACCCGCCGGACAGCCGCGCCGTCGACCCGAACTTTCCGACGCCGCGCTGGTGAAGCGGTCCTGGGGGATGGCGTTCGCGACGCTGATCAGCCGTCTTACCGGTTTCGCCCGGATCGTGCTGTTGGCCGCGATCCTGGGTGCGGCCCTGTCCAGTTCCTTCTCGGTCGCCAATCAGCTGCCCAACCTGGTCGCCGCGCTCGTCTTGGAGGCGACGTTCACCGCGATCTTCGTGCCGGTGCTGGCCCGCGCCGAGCAGGACGACCCCGACGGCGGCGCGGCCTTCATGCGGCGGCTGGTCACCCTGGCCACCACCTTGCTGCTGTTGGCCACCGCGCTGTCGGTACTGGCCGCGCCGCTCCTGGTCCGACTGATGCTGGGCCGCAATCCCGAGGTCAACGAATCCCTCACCACCGCGTTCGCCTACCTGCTGCTGCCTCAGGTGCTGGTCTACGGCCTGTCGTCGGTGTTCATGGCGATCCTGAACACCCGCAACATCTTCGGGCCACCGGCCTGGGCGCCCGTCGTCAACAATGTCGTCGCGATCGCCACCTTGGGTGTCTACCTGCTGGTCCCCGGTGAGCTGTCCGTCGACCCCGTCGAGATGGGCAACGCCAAGCTGTTGGTCCTGGGCGTCGGCACCAGCCTGGGGGTGTTCGCGCAGACCGCGGTGTTGCTGGTGGCGATCCGGCGCCAGCGCATCAGCCTGCGCCCGCTGTGGGGAATCGACGAGCGGCTCAAACGCTTCGGCACCATGGCCGCCGCGATGGTGCTCTACGTGCTGATCAGCCAGCTCGGGCTGGTCGTCGGCAACCAGATCGCCAGCACCTCGGCCGCCTCCGGTCCGGCGATCTACAACTACACCTGGCTGGTGCTGATGCTGCCGTTCGGCATGATCGGCGTGACGGTGCTGACGGTGGTGATGCCGCGGCTGAGCCGCAACGCCGCCGCCGACGACATCCCGGCGGTGCTGGCCGACCTGTCGTTGGCGACCCGGCTGACCATGATCACCCTCATTCCCGCGGTCGCGTTCATGACCGTCGGCGGCTCGGCGATGGGCAGCGCACTGTTCGCCTATGGGCATTTCGGTCAGGTCGACGCCGGTTACCTGGGCGCCGCGATCGCGCTGTCGGCGTTCACGCTGATCCCCTACGCGTTGGTGCTGCTGCAGCTGCGGGTGTTCTACGCCCGCGAGCAACCGTGGACGCCGATCGTCATCATTGTCGTCATCACCGCGGTCAAGATCGCGGGCTCGCTCTCCGTACCGCATCTGACCAGCAACCCGCAACTGGTCGCCGGGTATCTCGGAACCGCCAACGGCCTCGGCTTCCTCGCCGGGGCGCTGGTCGGTCACCTGTTGCTGCGCCGCAGCCTGCGGCCGAAGGGCGGCCGGCTGATCGGCCTGGCCGAAGTGCGGACCATCCTGGTGACGATTTCGGCATCGCTGCTGGCCGGGCTGATCGCCCACGTCGCCGACCGGCTGCTGGGACTGGACCGGCTGACCGCGCACGGCGGCATGGCGTCGCTGCTGCGCCTGTTCGCCCTGGCGGCCATCATGGTGCCGATCCTGGCCGCGGTGATGCTCGGCGCCCGGATCCCGGAGGCCCGCGCCGCCCTCGATCTGATTCGGCGCCGGCTGGGACGTCCCGGGCCTCAGCCGCCGCCGGCCAAGGCGACGGTGTCGTCCGAGCGCCCGCCGGTCACGTACCCTGAGCAAAGAAATCCGTCCCTGCCGAGGGGAAATGCGGTCCCGGAACCCATCCGGCGCAGACCTGGCGGGGCCGGCCTGGCGAAAGGACTGGGGGTGACCGACCGCACTTCGGACAGCGCCTCGGCCGGTGCCTCGCCCACCTCGAAGGCCGGTCAAGAACAGCCGCCGCGAGCCGACGACTTCCAGCCCGACATTCCGCCGGGTCACGACCGCAGTGCACCGCGCGACCAGGTCAACGGTGGCCCGCCTGCCGAGACGCGGGGGCCGATCCCGTTCGACGCGCCCCGAGAGCGCGGACCCGAACCGGCGGCGCCGCAGGACGACTCCCACCTGGTGCCCGGGGGGCGGATCGCCAACGGCCGCTACCGCCTGCTGATCTCGCACGGCGGCATACCGCCGCTGCATTTCTGGCAGGCGCTGGACACCGCCCTGGACCGCCAGGTCGCGCTCACGTTCGTCGATCCCGAGGGTGCGCTGCCCGACGAGGTGCTGCAGGAAATCCTGTCGCGCACGCTGCGGCTGAGCCGGATCGACAAGCCGGGCATCGCCCGCGTCCTGGACGTCGTCCACACCAAAACCGGCGGCCTGGTGGTCGCCGAGTGGATCCGCGGGGGCTCCCTACAGGAAGTCGCGGACACCTCGCCGTCGCCGGTCGGCGCGATCCGGGCGATGCAGTCGCTGGCGGCCGCCGCCGACGCCGCGCACCGCGCCGGTGTCGCGCTGTCCTTGGACCACCCGAGCCGGGTGCGGGTCAGCATCGACGGCGACGTGGTGCTGGCCTACCCGGCCACCATGCCCGACGCCAACCCGCAGGACGATATCCGCGGGATAGGCGCCGCCCTGTATGCCCTGCTGGTCAACCGGTGGCCGCTGCCGGAGACCGGGGTGCGCAGCGGGTTGGCCCCAGCCGAACGCGACGCCGGCGGCCAGCCCGTCGAACCGACCGTCGTCGACCGTGACATCCCGTTCCAGATTTCCGCCGTCGCCGTGCGCTCGGTCCAGGAGGACGGCGGAATACGAAGCGCCTCAACGCTTTTGAACCTACTTCAACAGGCCACCGCGGTCGCCGACCGCACCGAGGTGATCAGTCCGATCGACGATGTGCCCGCGCCCACCTCCCCGCGCCGCGCCGCAGCCGAGCGCGGCGGCGAAGTCTACTCCCGCCGCCGCCGCAACCTGCTGATCGGGCTGGGCGCCGGTGCGGCGGTGCTGCTGGTCGCGCTGCTGGTGCTGGCGTCGGTGGTGAGCAAGATCTTCGGCGACGTCGGCAGCGGGCTCAAGGGCGATCAGCTCGGGCTGAACAACCCGTCGTCCTCGTCGGCTTCGGAATCCCCCGGCCCTGCCGCACCGTCGGGCAGCACCGTCAAACCCACCAAGGCGACCGTTTTCTCCCCCGAAGGTGACGCCGACGCCGCCGCCGACGCCGGGAACGCGATCGACGGCAATCCGGCCACCTCGTGGCAGACCGACCCGTACACCGACTCGGTGCCGTTCCCCAACTTCAAGAACGGGGTCGGATTGCTGCTGCAGCTACCCAAACCCACCGTCGTCGGCACCGTGACGATCGACATCTCCAGCACCGGGACGAAGGTCGAGATCCGCTCCTCGGCCTCGCCGAACCCGTCGAAGCTCAGCGACACCACCGTGTTGACGCCGGCCACCGCACTCAAGCCCGGCCACAACACCATTCAGGTCAAGGCGTCCGCCCCGACCTCGAACCTGCTGGTGTGGATCTCCACGCTGGGCACCACCGACGGCAAGAACCAGGCCGCGATCTCCGAAATCACCATCCAAGCCGCTTCCTGAAGTGCCCGGCCGCCGCCGTTCGGCTACGTTCCGGCGGGTGGGTTTCCGGGGTAGATGGGACGCGAGACGACAGCCCGACAGCGACGCTGAACTGCTGGCCGCGCACGTCGCCGGGGACCGTCACGCCTTCGCCGAACTCTTCGCACGGCACCACCGACGGCTCTACCGGCTGGCCCGGCTGACCAGCGTGAGCCCCGAGGACGCCGACGACGCGCTGCAGGACGCGATGCTGTCGGCACACCGCAGCGCCGGCGCGTTCCGCTATGACGCCGAGGTCGGCTCGTGGTTGCACCGCATCGTGCTCAACGCGTGCCTGGATCGGCTGCGCCGGGCCAAGTCCCGGCCGGCGGTGCCGTTGGACGACGACTATCCGGTCGCCGACCGCACCGCGCAGGTCGAGACCGCGATCGTCGTGCAGCGGGCGCTGATGCGGCTGTCCGTCGAGCACCGGGCGGCCGTCGTCGCCGTCGACATGTTGGGGTGTTCGATCGCCGAGACCGCCGCGTTGCTGGGTGTGGCCGAGGGCACCGTCAAGAGCCGATGCGCCCGCGCGCGTGCCCGGCTCGCCTACTTGCTCGGGTACCTCGATACCTGCGAATTAGGTTGCTAGAGTGCGGCATTCGCCTGTCCCGCAACCGCATTCCCGGCCCGGACGCGCCCCGTGGGTACGGGGGGGCGCCAACGGCGACGTGCCCATGACGGACACTGGGTCCGATGACTGGTGCCCAGAACGATCCGGATCCGCGGCTGAGTGTCGAACTGCTCGCCGACTTGCAGGCCGGGCTGCTCGACGACGACACCGCCGCCGCAGTTCGCAGCCGGATCCGCACCGACCCGCAGGCCGCCGAGGCCTTAGTGGCCCTCAACCAGGTGCGCCGCGACCTGGCGGACTTCGGTGCCGAGTCCGCGGACGGGACTCGCGGAGCCGAGAGCTCCCGCGGCGCCGCCCACGCGGCACGTCCACCCGTGCGTCCCGGGCGGCTGTTGGCCGGCATCGCCGGGGTGTGCGCGGTCGTCGCCGCCGTCGCCATCGGAACCTTCGCGCTGCTGAACGAGCCTGCGCCGCAACCGGATCTGGGGCCGACCGCCGGGCACATCACCGTCTCCACACCCGTCCCGGTGATACCGCTGTCGGATCCCGACATCCTGGAACTGCTGCGCCGCCCGCCCGACTTCGGCACCCTCGCCAACCCCGCCCAACGCGCCTCGTGCCTCAGCGGACTCGGCTATCCGGCGTCCGTGCAGGTGTTGGGCGCTCAACCGGTGGAGGTCAACGCGCGCCCCGGTGTGCTGCTGGTCATGCCCGGCGACACCCCCGACACCGTGACGGCCTACGCGGTGGCGCAGAACTGCAGCGCCGCCGACACCGGGCTGCTGGCCACCACCACGGTTCCCCGCGGCTAAGTGCCGCGCGCCTAGTGTCGTGCGCCACCACCGGGAACAGCACTGCCTAGTCTGGCGTTCGTAGACTTTGCAGAGCTATGTCCCCATGTGACCGGTTCCCGCCCGAAAGGCACGCATGACCGCTTCCGCTTCCCCAGACACCATTCACGACGTCATCGTCATCGGCTCCGGTCCGGCCGGCTACACCGCGGCGCTCTACACCGCCCGGGCGCAACTGAAGCCGCTGGTCTTCGAAGGCACCTCGTTCGGCGGGGCGCTGATGACCACGACCGAGGTGGAGAACTACCCCGGCTTCCGCGACGGCATCACCGGCCCGGAACTGATGGACCAGATGCGCGAGCAGGCGCTGCGCTTCGGCGCCGACCTGCGCATGGAAGACGTCGAATCGGTGTCGCTGGACGGCCCGGTCAAGACCGTGGTGACCGCCGAAGGCGAGACGTTTCGCGCCCGCGCCGTCATCCTGGCGATGGGTGCGGCCGCACGCTACCTGCACGTCCCCGGCGAACAGGAACTGCTGGGCCGCGGAGTGAGTTCGTGCGCCACCTGCGACGGGTTCTTCTTCCGCGACCAGGACATCGCCGTGATCGGGGGCGGCGACTCGGCCATGGAGGAAGCCACCTTCCTGACCCGGTTCGCCCGCAGCGTCACCCTGATTCACCGGCGCGAAGAGTTCCGCGCGTCCAAGATCATGCTCAACCGGGCCGTGGAAAACGAGAAGATCACCATCCTCACCAACAAGGCTGTGCTCGGAGTCGACGGCGACAACACGGTGACCGGCCTGCGGTTGCGCGACACCCGCACCGGCGAGGAGACCACCTTGCCGGTGACCGGGGTGTTCGTCGCGATCGGCCACGAGCCGCGCTCGGCGCTGGTGCGCGACGCCGTCGACCTCGACCCGGACGGCTACGTCCTGGTTCAGGGACGCACCACCAGCACCTCCCTGGACGGCGTCTTCGCCGCCGGAGACCTGGTGGACCGCACCTACCGGCAGGCCATCACCGCGGCGGGCAGCGGCTGCGCGGCTGCTATCGACGCCGAACGGTGGCTCGCGGGACACCAATCGGTTGGACCGGCCGACAGCACCGAATTGATTGGAGCAAAGCGATGAGCGACCTCGAGAAGAAATCCGGCACGATCGAGGTCTCCGACGCCTCCTTCCCCACCGACGTGCTGTCCAGCAACAAGCCTGTGCTGGTTGACTTTTGGGCGACCTGGTGCGGTCCGTGCAAGATGGTGGCGCCGGTGCTTGAAGAGATCGCCGCCGAGCGCTCGGCCGACCTGACCGTGGCCAAACTGGACGTGGACGCCAACCCCCAGACCGCGGTCGAGTTCGACGTCGTCTCGATCCCCACCCTGATCCTGTTCAAGGACGGTCAGCCGGTGAAGCGCATCGTCGGCGCCAAGGGCAAAGCGGCGTTGCTGCGCGAACTCTCCGACGCGGTTCCCGAGCTGGCCTGACCGGCCGCATATCGTTCCGTCCGGCGTCCGGGTGGCGCCGCTATTGTTGCCGAAACGAGTCCCCGACTGGCCTGGGGTTTTCCTGATCTGGGCGAGGATCTGCGACAATACGGGTTAACTGCGCTGCATTTGGCGGCGATGTCAATTAGTCCCGGAGGGCCCTTGGTATGCCGGATCCGCGCCGTGAAGACGGCGACGCGCTGCGCTGTGGCGACCGCGGCGCCGCGGTCACCGAAATCCGGGCGGCGCTGGCCGCGCTGGGAATGCTGGACAACCCCGACGAAGACCTGGACACCGGCCGCCATGTCGCGGCCGACGTTTTCGACGGCGAACTCGACCACGCCGTCCGCGCCTTCCAGCAGCACCGCGGTCTGTTGGTGGACGGCGTCGTCGGGGAGGCGACCTACCGCGCGCTGAAGGAAGCCTCCTACCGCCTCGGTGCCCGCACCCTGTATCACCAGTTCGGTGCGCCTCTCTACGGTGACGACGTCGCCACACTGCAGGCCCGGCTGCAGGATCTCGGTTTCTACACCGGTCTGGTGGACGGGCATTTCGGCCTGCAGACCCACAACGCACTGATGTCCTATCAGCGTGAGTACGGACTGTCGGCCGACGGCATCTGCGGCCCGGAAACGTTGCGCTCTTTGTACTTTCTCAGTTCCCGGGTCTCTGGTGGCTCACCGCACGCGATCCGTGAAGAGGAGCTGGTCCGCCGGTCCGGGCCCAAGCTGTCGGGCAAGCGCATCATCATCGATCCGGGTCGCGGCGGCAACGACCACGGCCTGATCACCAACGGGCCGGGCGGTCCGATCAGCGAAGCAGACGTGCTGTGGGACTTGGCAAGTCGGCTCGAAGGTCGCATGACGGCCATCGGCATGGAGACGTTCCTGTCCCGGCCGACCAACGGAAGTCCGTCGGACGCCGAACGTGCGGCGATCGCCAATTCCGTTGGCGCGGACCTGATGATCAGCCTGCGCTGCGAAACCCAAAGCAGCCCTTCGGCAAACGGCGTAGCGTCGTTCCACTTCGGCAACTCACACGGTTCGGTGTCCACCATCGGCCGCAACTTGGCCGACTTCATCCAACGAGAAGTGGTGGCCCGCACGGGGTTACGTGACTGCCGGGTGCACGGCCGCACCTGGGATCTGTTGCGGCTGACCAGGATGCCGACCGTCCAGGTCGATGTCGGTTACATCACCAATCCCGGCGATCGCGACATGCTGATCGCGACCCGCACTCGCGACGCGATCGCCGAAGGCATTCTCGCCGCGGTGAAGCGGCTCTACCTGTTGGGTAAGAACGACCGGCCCACCGGCACTTTCACTTTCGCCGAACTGCTCGCCCACGAGTTGAGTGTCGAGCGGGAACGGGCCAGCCGGATCACCGGTTCCTAACCGGACCGGCGCCGAGGCTCTTAACCGGACCGGCGCCGAGCTTCGAGGGTATTGCCCGCCGTCCCCGCCCCGACCGGCTGTTCCAGTTGCGCATTCTCCAGCAGGCGCTCCAGGGCGGCTTCGACTTCGGCCTTCCAGCCCAGCCCCTTGTCCAGTTCGAGGCGCAGCCGCGGAAAGTACGGATGCGGCGCGACCACCACAAACCCCACGTCCAGCAAGAAGTCCGCGTCGATGATGCAGTGCTCGACGGAGCAGTCCCCGAGCGATTCCACCACCGGCTGGATATCGGGGTCGATCGGCGGCTGCAACTCGGTGGCCGCCTCGGTGCGGCCGAATGCCTCCAGTGCCCGCACGCCGCGGCGCACCAACTCGTCGATGACCCGGGCAATCAGACTGGCCGGCAGGTCGTCGAGAATCTCGGAGGGGGTGTGCCCGCGCTCGATTCCCATCGAGGTCAGCAGCACCGCGTCCGCCGACACCGGCGCGGTCGGAAAACGATGTGCCCGCGGCACCGCCCGCGGTGGCGCGTAGAGGACGTACCCCACGCACGGCGGTTCGGCCTGACTGCGCTCGTCGGGGACCGCGGTGGCGACCTGCCCGCACGAGCCCCATTCCAGCATGACCATCGACAGCCATGCTTCCTTTTCGAATTCAGGATCGGCCAGGTGCTCGTCCTTGCCGAGCGTCGCCGGGTCGACCTCCCAGAACACGCACCGCCGCGCGTGCTTGGGGAGCTGCTCGAAGGCTTCGAGCCGCAGCGCTGTAATCCGAGCTGACACTAGACTCCTAGTCTCCGTGCGGTGCTCACGCCCGACGACCTTGCGCATGCCACCCGGCGTTCTCGCGACGTAGCACGGCCGATGTGGCTCGTCCCCGCTCTCCCCGGCCTGACGTACTCCGGCAACCCCTCCAGAATAGGAGAGTCGGCCGGTATCGGGCCAGTGTCGCCGTCGGTCGGCTCGTCGAAGTCCGAAAAAACTTGACGCACAACGGATCTCCGTTATCGACGGCGGCTCGAGTCGATCGGGACGGGTCCCGGAACCAGGTCGGTGTCACAGTGACGTAATTACTTGGTATGTCGGGTCGAGCCGTCTCACGCCTTCGTCGCGGTCATCAGATCGATGATCCGCTGCAGGTCGTCGACCGAGCCGAATTCGACCACGATCTTGCCCTTACGCTTTCCGAGCGCGACGGTGACCCGGGTGTCGAAGGCATTCGACAGTCGCTCGGCAACATCCTGCAGCCCGGGCATCTGGATCGGCTTACGCCGGGGCGGTGCCGGCGCGGCGCCGTCCCCCCGGTTGGCCAACGTGACTGCCTCCTCGGTGGCGCGCACCGAGAGGCCTTCCGCGACGATCCGGCTCGCCAGTTCCTCCTGCGCCTCCGGTCCGGCTTCCAGGGACAGCAGAGCCCGCGCGTGGCCGGCGGACAGCACACCCGCGGCCACCCGACGCTGAACGGGTATCGGCAACTTGAGCAACCGGATCATGTTGGTGATCAGGGGGCGTGACCGGCCGATGCGGGCGGCCAGTTCGTCGTGGGTGACCCCGAACTCGTCGAGCAGCTGTTGGTATGCCGCCGCTTCTTCCAAGGGGTTCAGCTGGACCCGGTGGATGTTCTCCAGCAGTGCGTCGCGCAACAGGTTGTCGTCGCCCGTCTCGCGCACGATGGCCGGGATCGTGGCGAGGCCCGCCTCCTGCGCCGCGCGCCACCTCCGCTCCCCCATCACGATCTGATAGCGGGCACCACTCGTCGCTCCCGGGACCGCGCGCACCACGATCGGCTGCAACAGCCCGAATTCGCGGATGGAATGCACCAACTCCGAGAGCGCCTCGTCGTCGAAGACCTGCCGCGGCTGACGAGGGTTGGGCTCGATGTCGGTCGGTGCGATCTCCCGGTATACCGCGCCCATCGCGGCGGCGTCCGGTAGCGGGCCGCCGATCACCACGTCGGCGGCTGCGGACCCCATGCGCGGTCCCAGTGTCGACGGGCCGGAGTCGCCGTCGGCGGGACCGGTGGGGATCAGCGAAGCCAGGCCGCGGCCCAGGCCGCCCTTGCGGCGTGACGGTGTCGTCATCAGTTATTCCCTCCCGGCTGGTGGTCGATCGCGTTGGGCGAGTTCGCGGCTGGCATCCAGATAACTCATCGCCCCGCGCGAACCGGGATCGTAATCGATGATCGTCATGCTGTAGCCCGGTGCCTCGGAAACCTTCACGCTGCGCGGGATGACCGTGCGCAGGACCTTGTCCCCGAAGTACCGCCGCACCTCTTCGGCGACCTGATCCGCGAGCTTGGTCCGACCGTCGTACATCGTGAGGATCACCGTCGTCACGTCGAGTTGCGGATTGAGGTGAGCCTTCACCATTTCGATGTTGCGCATCAGCTGTGACACACCCTCGAGGGCGTAGTACTCGCACTGAATCGGGATCAACACCTCGGGTGCCGCTACGAGAGCGTTGATGGTGAGCAGACCCAGCGACGGTGGACAATCCACGAAGACGTAGTCGAAGTCGAAGCTGTCCAGTTCGGCCAAGGCGTTGCGTAACCGGTTCTCCCGCGCCACCATGCTGACCAATTCGATCTCCGCGCCGGCGAGGTCGATGGTGGCCGGCACACAGAAGAGCCGTTCGCTGTGCGGGCTGCGGCGCAGCGCATCCCGCAGGGCCACCTCACCGATCAGCACTTCGTAGGACGACGGCGTGCCCGATTGCCGATCGGTGATGCCCAGTGCGGTGCTGGCGTTGCCCTGCGGGTCGAGGTCAACGACGAGCGTCTTGAGGCCCTGGACCGCGAGTGCGGCCGCGAGGTTGACGGCGGTGGTCGTCTTCCCCACCCCGCCCTTCTGGTTGGCGATGGTGAAGACGCGGCGCTGCCGGGGCCGTGGCAGCGGCTCATGGGTGGTGTGCAGCACTCGCATCGCCCGCTCGGCGGCGGCCCCGATGGGAGTGTCGAACTCGGTCGATGTTTCACGTGAAACATTCGCCGTAGGATTCTGCGCCCGCGACGGCGTCGCCGCCACCGGGGCTGGGGCCACGCCCTCCTGGGCCCGTGGATCGGTCGCCGACGGGACGGCCGATTGACCGGGCGTGGGGCCCGGTTGCTCCGTCGGCGCGGCTGCGTTACGGCTCCATCTCATGCCGCTCCCCCGGACGCCCGCGTACGCCGGACCGGCTTGCCGCGCCGCGCCACCACCGCGGTCGCGGGTCGCTCCAAATAGGTCGCGCCACACGCCACCACCCTGACATCGACCGCACCGGACGCAGCCATCCCACGCCGGTGTTCCTCGACCTCTTCCTGAGCACGCTCGCCCTTGACGGCGATCATCTGTCCCTCATGCCTCAGCAACGGCATACTCCACTTCGTCAGTTTGTCTAGCGAGGCGACGGCCCGTGAAACCGCCGCATCGCTGCCGCCGTACCTCTTGCGAATGCCGGGTTCCTCCGCGCGGCCACGTACCACCTGGACCGGCAGGTCCAACTCTTCGGCGACCTCGCGGAGAAAGTCGGTGCGCCTCAGCATCGGCTCCAGGAGGACGACACGCAAGTCTGGCCGGGCAATCGCCAGCGGCAGGCCCGGCAACCCGGCTCCCGAGCCGATGTCGATGATCCGATCGTTCGGGGCGAGCAGTTCCGCGATGGCCGCGGAGTTCAAGATGTGACGCTCCCACAGGCGTGCGACTTCCCGCGGACCCAGCAACCCGCGCTCCACTCCCGCGGTAGCCAGGATGTCTGCGTAGCGTCGCGCCAGCTCGATCCGTGGACCGAAGACCGCCTCCGCCGTTGCAGTGGCGGCACTGACGTCGGCTCCCGGAGCGCTGTCGTCGGGCTGCGGTGGGAACGGATCGACATGTTTCACGTGAAACATTCCTCCGTTCCCGCGTCCCAACCCGACCGAACTACACCGCTGTAACTCCGGCCATCGCGGCCGGGTCACAGTCGTCCTACGAATCAGTCACGCAGCACGACGACGCGGCGGGACGGTTCCACGCCCTCGCTTTCGCTGTGCACCCCGGGCACGGCAGCGACCGCGTCGTGGACGATCTTGCGCTCGAACGGTGTCATCGGCGAGAGGGCCTCGCGCTCACCGGTCTCGGCTACCCGCCGGGCCACCTTGTCACCCAGCGACGCCAGTTCGTCCCGGCGACGACGGCGCCAACTCGCGATGTCCAGCATCAGCCGGCTGCGCACGCCGGTCTTCTGGTGCACGGCCAGCCGGGTGAGCTCTTGCAGCGCGTCCAGCACCTCGCCCCCGCGGCCGACCAACTTGTTGAGATCGTCGCTGCCGTCGATGCTCACAACCGCGCGGTTGCCTTCGACGTCCAAGTCGATGTCGCCGTCGAAGTCCAGCAGGTCCAACAGCTCTTCCAGATAGTCCCCGGCGATCTCGCCTTCGGCGACCAAGCGCTCTTCCAGGTCCTCGCCGTCGTCGACCGCTGCCCCGTTCGCCGCCTCGGTCTCGGGTTGGTCTTGGGTGTCGACATCGGTGATGTCAGCATCCGTCATAGCGTTCTCTCCCCTCATTCCCTGTGGGTATTCGCGGCTGGTGCGCCGCATGGTTCCTCAGTCGCTCTCCGCGGCGCACCGCGGGCCGAGCGAGCTAACGTTTGCGCTTCTTGGGTCGTGCGCCGGGGCGTGGTGTGCGGCCCGGTTGATTAGGTCGGCTCCCTGCATTCGGCTTCTCGGGCGGCGAGGGCGCGGTCTCCACCGTGTCCTCCTCGACCGCGCCGACTGTCGCGTCCGACGACCCGGTCTCTCCCGCCGAACTGTTCGCGCTGGGCGGAGTCGGCCTGTTGCGAATGGGCTTGGCACCCGGCGCGGGCGCATTGGCGGCGCGGCGCTGGATGGCTTCCTGCTTCTTGGCTTCGTCTTCCTTCTCGATCATCCCGAACACGTAGTGCTGCTGACCGAACGTCCAGATGTTGTTGGCGAACCAATACAGGATGATCGCCAGCGGCATCGGGAACAGGACCGGTCCGATCAACACCCCGAGCGGAAACACGTACAGCGCCAGCTTGTTCATCATGGCGGTCTGCGGGTTGGCGGCCGCCTCCGGGCTCTGCCGCGCCACCGACGCCCGGCTGTTCAGGTACGTGGCGATACCGGCCAGGATCATCACCGGCACGCTCACGGCGATCAACATGCCCCGATCGAACTGGCTGAACGCGTCCAGACCGGTGGTCTGGCGAATCGCCGCACCGATCGGCGCCCCGAACAGGTTCGCGTCGAGGAAGTGCCCGACGTCCGTCGCGCTGAACACGTAGTTGCCCAGTTCGCGGTTTTCCTTCACCGAGAGGCCCATCCGGCCGATCCCGGACTGCGTCCGGTTGAACGACATCAGCACGTGGTACAGGCCCAGGAACACCGGGAGCTGAGCCAGCATCGGCAGGCAGCCCAGGATCGGATTGAAGCCGTGCTCGCGCTGCAGCTTCTGCATCTCCATCGCCATCCGCTGCCGGTCTTTGCCGTACTTCTTTTGCAGCGCCTTGATCTGCGGCTGCAGCTCCTGCATCTGCCGGGTGGTGCGGATCTGCTTGACGAACGGCTTGTACAGCAGCGCCCGCAAGGTGAACACCAGGAACATCACCGCCAGCGCCCAGGCGAAGAAGTTGTCGGGTCCCAGCACGTAGGCGAATGCCCGGTACCAGAGCCACATGATCCACGACACCGGGTAATAGACGAAGTCGAGGCTGAAGAAATCAAACAAAAGTTCCACTCTCCCGTTGCTCTGCCGCACCGTCGACCGCGGCGTCGTCGAAGTCAGCCCGGCGCTCGTGGCGCTCCGGGATCGGGTCCCATCCTCCCCGATGCCAGGGACCACACTTGGCGAGTCTGGCCACCGCCAGCCACCCCCCGCGAATCGCCCCGTATTCGGTCAGCGCTTCGACGGCGTATTGGCTACAGGTAGGCATGAACCGACATGACGGCGGTCGCAGCGGCGACACCATGTGCCGGTAGAGCTGGATCAGGTAGACCACCGTGCGAACCACCGGGGCGCCAACCGCCGAGACCTTCACCGCTCGGTACCCGCGAGTTCGAAAGCCCGCCGCAGGCCACTGCGCAGCTGTCGTTCCAACCACGCCGAGGAGACGTGGCGGCTACTGGGCAGTGCGCGGATCACCACCTGATCGAGCGGATGCAGACTGTCCAGCATCGGCCGCGCCACATGGCGCAGCCGGCGGGCCACCCGGTGACGTTCGACCGCCGTGCCTACCCGCTTGGCGATGATCAATCCCACCCGGGGGCCGCGACTTTCCTGCCTTGCGCCCTCGGACTCAGTGCCCCGGCGTACATGGACGACGACATCCGGCTGCACCGTGCGCATGCCGTACTTCACTGTCGCGTCAAACTCCGTCGACCGCCTCATGCGGTTGCGTGGAGAAAGCACCGCTGGAAAGCCCGATCTTGCGATCAGGCAGTCAAAGAGCGGCGACCCTTGCTGCGCCGGTTGGAAACGATGGCGCGTCCGGCACGGGTGCGCATCCGCAGCCGGAAACCATGAACCCGGGCTCGCCGCCGGTTGTTCGGCTGGAAGGTCCGCTTGCCCTTGGCCACGGCGTTCTCCTCGCTGTGTTCGGCATAACCATCCGCCCGCTGAGGCCTAACAGCTCGTCGGTCGGAGAGTGTCTCGCTTGCTGGCCGGCGCGGTCCCCGGGTTCTGGCCCCGGGTCGCAGCCGTATCGCCGACTTTCGGGCGACTGTTTGAGGGTACTGATGCGACTTCGCCTGGTCAAACCTGCCCACACCGCCTCGGTCCTGGACCCGACCCGCCAGAACATCAAGGAGCCCACCGGAATACAAAAAAGAACTGTTGGCAGCCGCAACGAAAACTGTTAGCTTCGCGGGGTGTAGTTTCCAAGCCGGGGCGGACTTGGAGCTCTGTCGACAATGAAGCGAGGATGGCGGATCGACTAGCTGACCGGACAACTTTCGTGGTTGTCTTCAGCACGGAGATCGCGAACCGCGGCGCAAATGCTGCGGCACGTTATCGACCGTTCCTTCCACACCTGTGGATAACCATGTGGACAGCTGCTCGTCGCCGGGACCCCGCTGTACCTCGACCGTCGGACCAGGAGATGCGTCGTTGACCGATGACCCCGGTTCCGGATTCGCCACGGTGTGGAACGCGGTTGTCGCCGAACTCAACGGTGACTCCGGCAACGGATCCCCCCTCACCACTCCCCTGACTCCCCAGCAGCGCGCGTGGCTCAACCTCGTGCAACCGCTGACCATCGTCGAGGGCTTTGCGTTGCTGTCGGTCCCGAGTGTGTTCGTGCAGAACGAGATCGAACGTCACCTGCGTAACCCGATCACCGATGCACTCAGCCGCCGGCTCGGCCAGCAGATCCAACTCGGCGTGCGCATCGCCCCACCCCCTGACGACGACGGCGCGTTGCCACCGAACGACACGGCGCCACCACCCGCCGGCGACGCCGACGAAGCCGAGGACGACGGCGACGCCCAGAGCTGGCCGACTTATTTCAGCGCGCGCCCGCACACCAGCGACACCGCGGCGGCCGGCGGCACCAGCCTCAACCGCCGCTACACGTTCGACACGTTTGTGATCGGCTCCTCCAACCGGTTCGCGCACGCCGCGACGCTGGCGATCGCCGAGGCACCCGCGCGGGCGTACAACCCGCTGTTCATCTGGGGCGAGTCCGGCCTGGGCAAGACGCACCTGTTGCACGCCGCCGGTAACTACGCGCAGCGCCTGTTCCCCGGCATGCGGGTCAAGTACGTCTCCACCGAGGAATTCACCAACGACTTCATCAACTCGCTGCGTGACGACCGCAAGGTGTCCTTCAAGCGCAGCTACCGCGATGTGGACGTGTTGCTCGTCGATGACATCCAGTTCATCGAAGGCAAGGACGGGATCCAGGAAGAGTTCTTCCACACCTTCAACACGCTGCACAACGCCAACAAGCAGATCGTCATCTCCTCGGACCGTCCTCCCAAACAGCTGGCCACCCTCGAAGACCGGCTGCGGACGCGGTTCGAGTGGGGACTGATCACCGACGTGCAGCCGCCGGACCTCGAGACCCGCATCGCCATCCTGCGCAAGAAAGCACAAGTGGAACGGCTGGCGGTGCCCGACGACGTCCTGGAACTGATCGCCAGCAGCATCGAACGCAATATCCGCGAGCTCGAGGGTGCGCTGATCCGGGTCACCGCGTTCGCGTCGCTGAACAAGACCCCGATCGACAAGGCGCTGGCCGAGATCGTGCTGCGCGACCTGATCGCCGACGCGAGCGGCATGCAGATCAGCGCGGCCACCATCATGGCGGCCACCGCGGAGTATTTCGACACCACCGTCGAGGAATTACGCGGCCCCGGCAAGGCCCGCCCGCTGGCCCAATCCCGTCAGATCGCGATGTACCTGTGCCGGGAGCTGACCGACCTGTCCTTGCCCAAGATCGGGCAGGCGTTCGGCCGCGATCACACCACGGTGATGTACGCGGAGAAGAAGATCCGCGGGGAAATGGCGCAGCGGCGTGAGATCTTCGACAACGTCAAAGAGCTCACCACCCGCATCCGGCAGCGCTCCAAGCGCTGACACCGATCCGATCCGGCGCCCTCGGGGCACATTTTTTGCAAAAAACTTTGCCCCCTCGAGTCACAACCGTCCCACCGTCGCGGTGTGTGTAGTTCTGTGCACAAACCGGGAAAACTGCCGTGCACCACCGGCCGTCCGGTGCACATCGGTGATTCATCCCCAGTTGTCCACCACGGATCTCACAACCGCAGGCCCCGTCATGCACAGTGCCGCCCGCGCCCTAGCAGCGCGAAGACCCAGCTGTCCCCAGATTGCACACCCCTTAATACTGATATTGAGATCTCTTCGTCGTTTCTGGTTTGAAGTACACGGTTGGGGACAGTTCGTCTTCGGTGCCCGCAGACCGGTCCCGGCGTCGGTTTGTCGGCGTCGGCGATTAGCTTTCAAGTTGGCTCGAGAAGCTCTACGGTTGTTCTTCGACTGCCGTTGCGCAGTCCCCGACGCCGGCGGGGGAGCTGGCCCATGGATTTGAAGTTCACTGTTAGGTGAAGGGACGCAATGGACGCGGCTACGACACGTGCTGTCACCGACTTGAGGTTTCGTCTGGTCCGGGAGTCGTTCGCCGATGCGGTGTCGTGGGTCGCCAAGAACCTGCCGTCACGGCCGACGGTGCCGGTGCTGTCCGGGGTGTTGCTGAACGGCACCGAGGACGGCCTGACCATCTCCGGATTCGACTACGAAGTCTCCGCCGAGGTCCAAGTTCCCGCCGAAATCGCTTCCCCGGGAAGCGTTTTGGTGTCTGGGCGGTTGTTGTCCGACATCACCAGGGCGTTGCCGAACAAACCGGTGGATTTCTACGTCGACGGCAACCGGGTCGCCCTGACCTGTGGGAGCGCCAGGTTCTCGCTGCCGACGATGGCCGTCGAGGATTACCCGACGCTGCCGACCCTGCCCGAGGAGACCGGGACGTTGCCGGCCGAGTTGTTCGCCGAAGCCATCGGCCAGGTCGCCATCGCTGCCGGCCGGGATGACACGCTGCCGATGCTGACCGGCATCCGTGTCGAGATCTCCGGTGAGACGGTGGTTTTGGCGGCCACCGACCGGTTCCGGCTGGCCGTGCGCGAACTGACCTGGTCGGCGTTGTCCCCAGACATCGAGGCCTCGGTGTTGGTGCCGGCCAAGACACTGGCGGAAGCGGCCAAAGCCGGCGCCGACGGCTCTGAAGTCCGGTTGTCGCTGGGTGCCGGGTCCGCGGTCGGAAAAGACGGCCTGCTGGGGATCAGCGGCAACGGCAAGCGCAGCACCACCCGATTGCTGGATGCCGAGTTCCCGAAGTTCCGCCAGCTGCTGCCGGCCGAACACACCGCGGTGGCCACGATCAACGTGGCCGAATTGACCGAGGCGATCAAGCTGGTCGCGCTGGTGGCCGAGCGTGGCGCGCAGATTCGCATGGAGTTCGCCGAGGGCATGCTGCGGCTGTCGGCCGGCGCCGACGACGTCGGACGTGCCGAAGAAGATCTCGCGGTCGACTACGCCGGAGAACCGTTGACCATCGCGTTCAACCCCACTTACCTGACCGACGGACTGGGTTCGCTGCACTCCGAGCGGGTGTCGTTCGGTTTCACCACCCCGGGCAAGCCCGCCCTGCTGCGGCCGGCTTCGGCCGATGACGAGGTGCCGACTGGCAGCGGGCCGTTCGCTGCGGTGCCGACGGACTACGTGTACTTGTTGATGCCGGTGCGGCTGCCGGGCTGAATCGCTGGGACGCACACGTGTACGTCCGGCATCTGGGCTTGCGTGATTTCCGGTCCTGGGAGCGGGTGGACCTCGAATTGGCGCCCGGCCGCACGGTTTTCGTCGGCCGCAACGGCTTCGGCAAGACCAATCTTGTCGAAGCGCTGTGGTATTCGTCGACCCTGGGGTCCCATCGGGTCGGTACCGACGCACCGCTGATCCGCACGGGTGCCGATCGGGCGGTGGTGTCGACCATCGTGGTGAACGAGGGCCGCGAATGTGCCGTCGACCTCGAGATCGCCGCGGGCCGGGCGAACAAGGCGCGGTTGAACAGGTCCCCGGTCCGTAGCACGCGCGAGATCGTCGGCGTGCTGCGCGCGGTGTTGTTCGCTCCGGAAGACCTGGCGCTGGTGCGCGGCGACCCCGCGGATCGGCGTCGCTACCTCGACGATTTGGCGACGGTGCGCCGGCCGACAATCGCCGGGGTGCGGGCCGACTACGACAAGGTGCTCCGGCAGCGCACCGCGTTGTTGAAATCGTTGGCCGGGGCGCGGTTTCGGGGTGATCGGGGGGCGCTGGACACGTTGGAGGTGTGGGACAGCCGACTGGCCGAGCACGGTGCCCAGCTCATGGCCGCCCGTATCGACCTGGTGAACCAACTGGCCCCGGAGGTAGAGCAGGCCTACCGGCTGCTGGCACCCGAATCACGTTCGGCGGCAATCGGTTACCGTTCCAGCACGGACACGTTGGTGCCGGATCGGGAGCTGCTGGAAAGCGCGTTGTTGACGGCGTTGGCCGCGCGCCGTGACGCCGAACTGGAACGCGGGGTGTGTCTGGTGGGTCCGCACCGCGACGACCTCGAATTGCGACTCGGCGATCATCCCGCGAAAGGCTTTGCCAGCCACGGCGAATCGTGGTCGTTCGCGGTGGCGCTGCGACTGGCGGCCTATGAGTTGTTGCGTACCGACGGCAGCGACCCGGTGCTGCTGCTCGACGACGTGTTCGCCGAATTGGATACCAAGCGGCGTCAGGCGTTGGCCGCGGCCGCCGAGTCCGCTGAACAGGTGCTGGTCACCGCGGCGGTGCCCGAAGACATTCCCGACGGCTGGGAGGCTCGACAGGTGCGTATCGAGTTGCGCGACGGCGATTCCGGTCCGGTGTCGGAGGTGCAACCGTGACCGACGAGCCGGCAGATCAGGGGGAGGTGAACCAGCGCGGCCTGGACCTGGTCCGGCGCACGCTGGAAGAAGCCCGCTCCGCCGCACGCGCGCGCGGACAGGACGCCGGCCGGGGCCGGGCCGCACCCGTCGAGCCCCGGGGGCGCCGCGGCGCGGGATCACGCCGTCGGTGGTCGGGTCCCGGCCCGGATTCCCGCGACCCGCAACCCCTGGGCCGGTTGACCCGCGACCTGGCCAAGCAACAGGGCTGGACCACTCAGGTGGCCGAAGGCATGGTCTTCGGTCAGTGGAATGCGGTCGTCGGTCATCAGATCGCCGACCATGCGACCCCAGCGGCGCTCAACGACGGGGTGCTCAGTGTGACGGCCGAGTCGACCGCCTGGGCCACCCAGTTGCGGCTCATGCAGGCCCAGCTGCTGGCGAAAATCGCCGCCGCCGTGGGCAACGGTGTCGTGACCTCGCTGAAGATCACCGGGCCCGCCGCGCCGTCTTGGCGGAAAGGGCCCCTGCGCGCACCCGGCGGTAAAGGGCCCCGCGACACCTACGGATAGGGCCACCCGGGGTGTTGCCTGAGAGCCGCCAGAACGCGGCCAGCTACCTCCCGAAGCGGTCAACCCTATCCTGAATCGAGAAATTCCACGCACGGCACGATTAGGTGTGTGGAAACGCCGCCGCAGAGTCAGTCCTGACGGTGGGTGACGGTAGACTGTGAGGGATCCGTGAGCGGTGTTGGGCCGCTTGTCTGCGAACCCCAAGGAGAGCGTCCCGCCAGTGGCTGCCCAGAAGAAGAAGGCACAAGACGAATACGGCGCTTCGGCCATCACCGTTCTGGAGGGTCTGGAGGCCGTCCGTAAACGCCCGGGCATGTATATCGGGTCCACCGGTGAGCGCGGTCTGCACCATCTGGTGTGGGAAGTCGTCGACAATTCGGTGGACGAGGCGATGGCCGGCTACGCCACCCAGGTCGACGTGAAGCTGCTCGATGACGGCAGCGTCGAAGTCGCCGACAACGGCCGCGGCATCCCGGTCGCCATGCACGCCACCGGAGCGCCCACCGTCGATGTGGTAATGACCCAGCTGCACGCCGGCGGCAAGTTCGGCGGGGAGAACAGCGGCTACAACGTGAGCGGTGGTCTGCACGGCGTGGGCGTCTCGGTGGTCAACGCGCTGTCCACCCGACTCGAAGTCGACATCAAGCGCGACGGACACCAGTGGTCGCAGTATTACGACCGCGCCGTGCCGGGCACGTTGAAGCAGGGTGAAGCAACCAAGAAGACCGGGACCACCATCCGGTTCTGGGCCGACCCGGACATCTTCGAAACCACCGAATACGACTTCGAGACCGTGGCCCGTCGGCTGCAGGAGATGGCGTTTCTGAACAAGGGGCTGACCATCAACCTCACCGACGAGCGGGTGGAGCAGGACGAAGTCGTCGACGAGGTGGTCAGCGACCACGCCGAAGCCCCCAAGTCCGCGGAAGAAATCGAAGCAGAAGCCAAAGCGCCGCAGAAGGTCAAGAAGCGCACCTTCCACTACCCCGGCGGCCTGGTGGATTTCGTCAAGCACATCAACCGCACCAAGAGCCCGATTCAGCAGAGCGTGATCGACTTCGACGGCAAGGGCACCGGCCACGAGGTCGAGATCGCCATGCAGTGGAACGGCGGCTACTCCGAATCGGTGCACACCTTCGCCAACACCATCAACACCCATGAGGGCGGGACGCACGAAGAGGGTTTCCGCAGCGCGCTGACGTCGGTGGTGAACAAGTACGCCAAAGACAAGAAGTTGTTGAAAGACAAGGACCCCAACCTCACCGGTGACGACATCCGCGAAGGGCTGGCGGCGGTCATCTCTGTCAAGGTCGCCGAACCGCAGTTCGAGGGTCAGACCAAGACGAAGCTGGGCAACACCGAAGTCAAGTCGTTCGTGCAGAAGGTGTGCAACGAGCAGCTGACGCACTGGTTCGAGGCGAACCCGTCCGAGGCGAAAACGGTGGTTAACAAGGCGGTTTCGTCCGCGCAGGCCCGGATCGCGGCGCGCAAAGCGCGAGAGCTGGTGCGCCGCAAGAGCGCCACCGATCTGGGCGGTCTGCCCGGCAAGCTGGCCGACTGCCGCTCGACAGATCCGCGTAAGTCGGAACTGTATGTGGTGGAAGGGGACTCGGCCGGCGGTTCGGCCAAGAGCGGGCGCGACTCGATGTTCCAGGCGATCCTGCCGTTGCGCGGCAAGATCATCAACGTCGAAAAGGCCCGCATCGACCGGGTGCTGAAGAACACCGAAGTGCAAGCCATCATCACCGCGCTCGGCACCGGTATCCACGACGAGTTCGACCTGACCAAGCTGCGCTACCACAAGATCGTGCTGATGGCCGATGCAGACGTTGACGGACAACACATTTCGACGCTGCTGCTGACCTTGTTGTTCCGCTTCATGCGTCCGCTGATCGAGAACGGGCACGTGTTCCTCGCACAGCCGCCGCTGTACAAGTTGAAGTGGCAGCGCACCGAACCCGAATTCGCCTACTCCGACCGCGAGCGCGACGGCCTGCTCGAGGCGGGCCTGAAGGCCGGCAAGAAGATCAACAAGGAAGACGGCATTCAGCGCTACAAGGGTCTCGGTGAGATGGACGCCAAGGAGCTGTGGGAAACCACGATGGACCCGTCGGTGCGGGTGCTGCGGCAGGTCACCCTCGACGATGCCGCCGCGGCCGACGAGCTGTTCTCCATCCTGATGGGTGAGGATGTCGAAGCCCGCCGCAGCTTCATCACCCGCAACGCCAAAGACGTTCGCTTCCTGGACGTTTAGTCCCATCCACGTTTTGACCAGACAAACGAGGAATTCATGACAGACACGACGCTGCCGCCTGGTGACGACTCGGTCGACCGGATCGAGCCGGTCGACATCCAGCACGAGATGCAGCGCAGTTACATCGATTACGCGATGAGCGTCATCGTTGGGCGCGCGCTGCCAGAGGTCCGTGACGGGCTCAAGCCGGTGCACCGCCGGGTGTTGTATGCGATGTACGACTCGGGATTCCGCCCGGACCGCAGCCACGCCAAGTCGGCGCGCTCGGTCGCCGAGACGATGGGTAACTACCACCCGCACGGCGACGCCTCGATCTACGACACGTTGGTGCGCATGGCGCAGCCGTGGTCGCTGCGGTACCCGCTGGTCGACGGGCAGGGCAACTTCGGCTCGCCGGGCAACGACCCGCCGGCGGCGATGAGGTATTGCTGTTCCGGGGATGCGTTGGTGCGCTTGCCTTTCGGGCAATCTGTTCGCATCGCCGACATCGTCGCCGGGGCTCGGCCGAATTCCGACAACGAGGTCGATCTGAAGGTTCTCGACCGGCACGGAAACCCCGTCGCCGCCGACCGCCTGTTCCATTCGGGTGAGCACCAGACCTACACGGTGCGCACCGCCGAAGGCTATCAAGTCACTGGCACCGCGAATCACCCATTGCTTTGCCTGGTTGATGTGGGCGGCGTGCCGACGCTGTTGTGGAAGTTGATCGAGGAGGTAACCCCTGACGACTATGTCGTGCTACAACGCACGCCACCAACGGAGTTCGGGCCAGCCGACTGGCACGACACGATGGAAGCACTGCTGCTGGGCGCCTTTATCAGCGAAGGGTTCGTCTCGGAGAAGCGCGCCGGATTCAACAACGTAGACCGAGCCTACTTCAACACGGTCGTCGCCGCGTACGACGCGATTGTGGGTGGGCGGCGCTACGTGTATTCACGCACTATCGCGTCCGGTTCGACCCTCCATGAACTGGATATCCAAAACCTCACCAATTTCAGAGGTACACGACTCTGCGAACTAGTTGGTCAGCGTTCGGCGGACATGGCAGTACCGGCATGGCTGTGGCGCTCCCCCGCCGCCGTCAAGCGCGCCTTCCTGCAAGCACTGTTCGAAGGCGACGGATCGTGTTCAGCACTCCCGCGCAACACGATCCAGATCTCTTACTCGACGCGCAGCAAGCAGCTAGCCATTGACGTGCAGCAGCTGCTGCTCGAATTCGGCGTCATATCCCGCCGCTACCTGCACGCCGTCGGCGAGTACAAGGTCGTCATCACCAACCGGGCCCAAGCCGGATCATTCGCAGCCCAAGTCGGATTCGGTGGCGCCAAGCAAAAGAAGCTGACCAATATCCTCTCAGCCATGCCGCCGTGCGCGGGCATGGACAGCGATCACGTTCCGGGCCTGGCGCAGTTCATTCGTAAGCACTGCGCGAGCCGTTGGGTCGACAAGGAATGGCTGCGAAAGCACAACATCGATCGACTCGGCCGCTGGCGGCGCGATGGCGACGAAATCCTCTCGCGCATTGCTGATCCCGATGTACGCGCCATCGCGACCGACCTCACCGACGGCCGCTTCTACTACGCCAAAGTTGCCTCGGTGACCGACGCCGGTGTGCAACCGGTCTACAGCCTCCGCGTCGACACCGACGACCATGCGTTCCTGACCAACGGTTTTGTCAGTCACAACACCGAAGCCCGCCTGACGCCGCTGGCCATGGAGATGCTGCGCGAAATCGACGAGGAGACAGTCGATTTCATCCCGAACTATGACGGCCGGGTGCAGGAACCCACGGTACTGCCGAGCCGGTTCCCGAACCTGCTGGCCAACGGCTCGGGCGGGATCGCGGTCGGTATGGCCACCAACATCCCGCCGCACAACCTGCGCGAGCTCGCCGAGGCGGTGTTCTGGTGCCTGGACAACCACGACGCCGACGAAGAGGCGACGCTGGCCGCCGTCATGGAACGCGTCAAGGGGCCTGACTTCCCCACGCACGGGCTCATCGTCGGATCGCAAGGCATCTCCGACGCCTACACCACCGGTCGCGGCTCCATCCGGATGCGCGGAGTCGTTGAGGTGGAAGAGGATTCGCGCGGACGCACGTCGCTGGTGATCACCGAGTTGCCCTATCAGGTCAACCACGACAACTTCATCACCTCGATCGCCGAGCAGGTGCGGGACGGCAGGCTGACCGGCATCGCCAACATCGAGGATCAGTCCAGCGACCGGGTCGGGCTGCGCATCGTGATCGAACTCAAACGCGACGCCGTGGCCAAGGTGGTGCTGAATAACCTCTACAAGCACACCCAGCTGCAAACCAGCTTCGGCGCCAACATGCTCTCCATCGTCGACGGGGTGCCGCGCACCCTGCGCCTGGACCAGATGATCCGTTACTACGTCGAGCACCAACTCGACGTGATCGTCCGTCGCACCACCTATCGGCTGCGAAAAGCCAACGAGCGGGCCCACATTCTGCGTGGTCTGGTCAAGGCGCTGGACGCGCTGGACGAAGTCATCGCGCTCATCCGGGCATCGGAGACCGTCGACGTCGCCCGCCAGGGCCTGATCGAACTGCTCGACATCGACGAGATCCAGGCCCAGGCCATCCTGGACATGCAGCTGCGCCGGCTGGCCGCGCTGGAACGGCAGCGCATCGTCGATGACCTGGCCAAGATCGAAGCCGAAATCGCCGACCTGGAAGACATTCTCGCCAAACCCGAACGGCAGCGCGGCATCGTAAGGGGAGAGCTCGACGAGATTGTGCAAAAACACGGCGACGACCGTCGCACCCGGATCGTCGCCGCCGACGGCGACGTCAGCGACGAGGACCTGATCGCGCGTGAGGACGTCGTCGTCACCATCACCGAAACCGGCTACGCCAAGCGCACCAAGACCGATCTGTACCGCAGCCAAAAGCGCGGCGGCAAGGGCGTGCAAGGTGCCGGACTCAAGCAAGACGACATCGTGCGACACTTCTTCGTCTGCTCGACCCATGACTGGATCCTGTTCTTCACCACCCAGGGCCGGGTATATCGGGCGAAGGCCTACGAATTGCCCGAGGCGCTGCGCACGGCGCGCGGCCAGCACGTCGCCAACCTGCTGGCGTTCCAGCCGGAGGAGCGCATCGCCCAGGTCATCCAGATCAAGAGTTACGAAGACGCGCCGTACCTGGTACTGGCCACCCGCAACGGCCTGGTGAAGAAGTCCCGACTCACCGACTTCGACTCCAACCGCTCAGGCGGCATCGTCGCGGTCAACTTGCGCGGCGAAGACGAACTCGTCGGGGCCGTGCTGTGCTCGGCAGACGACGACTTGTTGCTGGTGTCGGCGAACGGGCAATCCATCCGGTTCTCGGCGACCGACGAGGCGCTGCGACCGATGGGCCGCGCCACCTCCGGCGTACAGGGCATGCGGTTCAACGCCGACGACCGGCTGCTGTCGCTGAACGTGGTCCGCGAAGGCACCTATCTGCTGGTGGCCACCGCGGGCGGTTACGCCAAACGCACCGGGATCGAGGAGTACCCGGTGCAGGGCCGCGGCGGCAAGGGTGTGCTGACCATCATGTACGACCGGCGGCGCGGCCGACTGGTCGGCGCTTTGATCGTCGACGACGAGAGCGAGCTCTACGCGATCACCTCCGGTGGCGGCGTCATCCGGACCACGGCCCGCCAGGTGCGCAAGGCGGGACGCCAGACCAAGGGTGTCCGCCTGATGAACCTGGGTGAAGGCGACACGCTGCTGGCCATCGCCCGCAACGCCGAGGAAGGCGCGGAGGAGAACGGCGAAAGCGACGAGGGTTCGGCCACCTAGCGGGCGGTGGATCGGCGCCCTGCCGACCCGGCATAGACTCGGCTACTCGAGAACACACGTTAGGAGTCGGGGTGAGTTCACCGAACGAGCCGGGTGCACCCAGCCCGGGTGACAACCCGAACGGGGACGGGTCCGGTGAACGTGCCGGCGCACACCGAGCCACGACCGGACCGGGCCGCGTGCCGGATGCCGGCGATCCGCCGCCCTGGCAGCGCGGAGCTGCTCGAGCCTCGTCCCAATCCGGATCCCAATCGGGGCCACGGCCCGCGGCCGACCGGCCCACCGATGTCCGCCCGCCCACCAATCCCGAGGCGCGGCTGAATCGCTTCATCTCCGGAGGGTCGGCCCCGACCACCGGCTCACAGGCGGAGGCCCAAGCAGTGCGTAGCGAGAATTCACCCAACGAGGCGTACGCCAGCGAACTGCCCGACCTGTCCGGGCCGATCCCGCGGGCGACGTCGAACAAATCCACTTCCGAGCGCAGCTCGGACACCGCCACCTCGTCGGGCACCCGCCGGTCCAGCGGTGAGGCGCGGGAGTCTCGGGTCGCCGTCGGGTCCCGCCGGGCGCGGGGGCCGGTACGGGCCAGCATGCAGATCCGCCGGATCGACCCGTGGAGCACCTTGAAGGTGTCGCTGCTGCTGTCGGTGGCGTTGTTCTTCGTGTGGATGATCGCGGTCGCGTTCCTCTATCTGGTGCTCGGCGGTATGGGTGTGTGGGCCAAGCTCAACAGCAACGTCGGCGACCTGCTGAACAACACCAGCGGCAGCAGCGGCGAACTCGTCTCCAGCGGCACCATCTTCGGGGGGGCCGTGCTGATCGGGTTGGTCAACATCGTGCTGATGACCGCGATGGCCACGATCGCCGCGTTCGTCTACAACCTGACGACCGATCTGATCGGCGGTATCGAAGTCACACTGGCGGATCGGGATTAGCGTTTTGGGAGTCGGGCGGCCGGTGCGGTAATCTCGCTGCTCGGCCGTACGCGCAGTACGGGCCTATAGCTCAGGCGGTTAGAGCGCTTCGCTGATAACGAAGAGGTCGGAGGTTCGAGTCCTCCTAGGCCCACGACATGAGCCCGTCAAGACGTCGTGTGAAGTTGGCATTGCCGCTGGCAGTAACCGCCGCCCTCGGCGCGGCGACTGCGGCGGTAGTCCGCTCGCGGCGCGATGTCGAAGTCTGGCACGTGGCGCCCGACCCAACCTCTGATCACCCACCCGGTCACCCAGAGGGGCCTTAGCTCAGTTGGTAGAGCACCGCCTTTGCAAGGCGGGTGTCAGGGGTTCGATTCCCCTAGGCTCCACAAATTTTCGAAGCAGCTGTTCAGCGCCTCAGCGGACTGTAGAACACCAATCCGTTGCCCTTGTTGTCATAGACCACGGCCCGCCGCTCGTGCGCGTCGTCGTACGGACCGTTCACGATGCCGCCGCCACTGGCCTCGACGGCTTTCGCCGCGGCGTCGACGTCATCGGTCTTGATCCCGACGACGACCTGGCCGGGGATCGGATGGTCCACCGCGGTCGCCAGCGCCAGCGTCACCGATCCGCCGTCCAACGCCGCGAAGTGGGTTCCGTCGCGAAACTTGACCGCCATCCCAAGCGTCTCGCTGTAGAACCGGATCGATTCGTCCAAATCGTCGGTCGACAGGATGATCATGCGTACATCGTGCTCGCTCATCGGGCCTCCTCATGGCCATCCTGTACGGGTAGACAATGCACCGGCCAGGGCCGAGAGTCACTCGGTCCGGGAAAGGACGTCGCGGCTGTGAAATTACTGTTCCCGCTCCCCCACACCATGCGACTCAAAGCCATGATGCAACCGTGGGAAGCCGACGTGACCGGCGCCGAGCAGACCCGGATGGCCAAATACGCGGACCAGTGGGGATACGACATGATCGCGGTGCCCGAGCACTACGTCATACCCACCGAGCACGTCGAACTGTCCGGCCCGCATTTCCTGCAGTCTACGGTGGCGCAGGCCTACCTCGCCGGCGCCACCGACCGGATCCGGCTCAGCTCAGCGGTCACCCTGCTGCCGCTGCAGCATCCCATCGTGCTCGCCAAGGCCCTGGCCACCGCCGACTGGATGAGCGGCGGGCGCATCACGGTCACCTTCGGCATCGGTTGGCTGAAGCCCGAATTCGAATTGCTCGGAGTCCCGTTTCACGAGCGGGGCCGGATGGCCGACGAATATCTGGCCGCCATCCTCGAGTTATGGACCAGCGACAGCCCCAGCTTCGACGGCCGGTACGTGTCCTTCCGCGACGTGGCCTTCGAACCCAAACCCGTTCAGCGGCCGCATCTTCCGGTGTGGATCGGCGGTGACTCGGACGCCGCGTTGCGCCGCGCGGCCCGCTTCGCCACTGGGTGGTGGTGCTTTCTGACGCCGCCGCACCACATCGCCGAACGGATCGAGTTCATCAAGTCCCAGCCCGGCTACGACGGCCGCGCCTTCGACGTCGTGCACGGCTTGGGGACCAACCGTGTCGGCGAAGGACATGTGGTGCGCGACGACCCCGATGCGCGCGCCGGCAAGAGCGCCGCCGAACTCATCGACCGGCTGAGTTGGCTTGCCGCGCAGGGCGTCACGTACAGCTCGGTGCCGATCCCGCGGGTGCGGGGAGTTCAGGAGTATCTGGATTACGCGCAGTGGGTGGCCGAGGACGTCAAACCGCACCTGTGACGGGCATCGTGGGGCGAGGCTGAGCGCGCGAGGGTCCCCAAAATGTCAGAAAACCGGTGCTTCGCCGTACATTTTGCGGCCCCTCGCGGGGGCCGCGGCAGCGACTACGGACGGGGTTGGACGTCGACGCTGGGCGGAAGGGGCGACGGGTCCGGACGCGACGAGCGGCGCACGATGCTGAACGCGATACCCCCGGCGGCCAGGACCGCGACACCAGCGGCACCCGCGATCACCCAGGGCTTCTTGCTGCGGCGCTGATTACGGCGGGCCTCCTGCAGCAACTGCGGCAAGTTGGCGACGACTTCCTGGGCGGCTGCCAGCTCCTGGCCGATCGTCTCCTGGGCCGCGGCGAGTTCGCGGGCCAGCCGGCCCTCCCGGTAGCGGCGACGAATCTCCGTCGCGGTCGACCGGGTGCCCTGCGCCCCGAGCCCGACGAGGCCGCGGGTGACATCCACCGGTCCTACCGTCGAGTAGGTCAGGCCTCTGGTCAGCCGCTCCCGGGGGGTCAGCCCGGATGCGACCGTGCCGTCGGACTTCACGCTCATCGCGCCGCCTCTCTGTCTACCGCTCGAGTCCTACGCAGTCCTATCAGGTACCGGGTCGTCGAGCCAGTACCGACATCAAACAGATGCCAGTGGCACCGGCTGACGCGCGATCCGCGCGTGATGGCAGACTGTGATCCCGTGACCAACAGCCCTAATCAGACCGCCAGCGCCACGCTGCACACCAACAAGGGAGACATCAAGGTCGCCCTGTTCGGCAACCACGCGCCCAAGACCGTCGCCAACTTCGTCGGCCTGGCGCAAGGCACCAAGGAGTACTCGACCCAGAACGCGTCGGGCGGGCCGTCGGGACCGTTCTACGACGGCGCGGTGTTCCACCGGGTGATCCGGGGCTTCATGATCCAGGGCGGCGACCCCACCGGCACCGGGCGCGGCGGCCCAGGCTACAAGTTCGCCGACGAGTTCCACCCCGAGTTGCAGTTCGACCGGCCCTACCTGCTTGCGATGGCCAACGCCGGCCCGGGCACCAACGGCTCGCAGTTCTTCATCACCGTCGGCCCGACCCCGCACCTGAACAGGCGGCACACCATCTTCGGCGAGGTCGTCGACCCGGAGTCGCAGCGCGTCGTGGACGCGATCGCGTCGACGGCCACCGACGGCAGCGACCGCCCGCTCGAAGCGGTCGCGATCGAGTCCATCACCATCTCCTGAACCCTGCCGAGCAGACGCAAAAGCCCCCTTAGACCGGCCAAATCGGGTGCTTTTGCGTCTGCTCGGCCGAAACGTGGCCCCGACCGGCTTAACCGGCGTAGCCGGCGTCGGTGAGCGCGTCGAGTACCTCCAGCGGGTCGGTGCCCAGGTCCCACCGGGACAGCACGATCAGTCCCCCGCCGACGGTCTCGATCTCCAGTAGCCGCACCCGGCGCCCGTGCCGGCGGAACTCGCTGATCTTGATGATCTCGATCATCTCGCGGCACAGTACCTGGGTGCGGAACCAACCGCGCACCAGCAGGGCGTCGGCGGTGATTGCCAGCTTGGGTCGCGCCCGCCACGACGCGCCGGCAAACAGCAGCAGACCCACCGCGGCAACTCCGGCGATAAAGCGCCCCGGAGGATCTGTGACCAGGGTCACAGCGGCGATAGCTAGTATCGCACCGCCAACGCCGCACGCTGCGATTCCGGCGGTACGCGGCGACCATTCAGTTTGCTGCATGCCCTCTTTGGACCCTTTCACCACCACGGATACGGTTATCCACAGCAGCTATCAACAGTGGGGATGAATCACACGCGTGTGATTGGGTGTCCGGATGGTTGCTGGCGTGCTAACACGACGCACACGACATGAATCCATTACGCCTGCGCTGACGGTCAGTGCCAGCGCATCGTCAGCAACAACCCGGTGATCATGAAGGCGAACGCGATCGCGTAGTTCCACGGACCCAGTTCGGCCATCCAGTGCAGGGCAGCCGGAGCCTGCGGCCCGTACGCCGCCAGCTGGAAAACCATCAGCCACACCAGGCCGATCAGCATCAGACCGATGAACAGGCAAACGAACCACACGCTCGACGGACCGACCTTGACCTTCACCGGTGTGCGGCTTACCGCACTGACGGTGAAGTCGTTCTTCTTGCGGACCTTGGACTTCGGCATTTGCTACCTCTGATACTGGACGAGCGAGTGGTAATCGAACGTAGCGACTGGTAATCGAACGAACGGGACAAGTGCAACGATTACGGTTGCAGCTGCAGGCGGATCTCGGGTACGAGATTAGCTCACCGGCAGCCACGACCAGGAGACGGAGACAGCCTTGGCCGATCAGCGAGCCGACCAGCGCCGGTCGCCGTGGCGCTTCGGCGTCCCGGTGGTGTGTCTGCTGGCCGGGGTGCTGCTGGCCGCGACGCACGGAGTGTCCGGCGGCAGCGAGATCCGCCGCAGCGACGCGCCGCGCCTGGTCGACCTGGTGCGTGAGGCCCGGGCTTCGGTGATCCGGTTGGACGCCGAACGGGAGGAGTTGACCGGCAAGCTCGACACCGCGCACGGCCGCTCCGCGGACACCGCGCTGCGCGCGATGCTGCGGCGGGCCGCCGAGCTGGCCGGCGAAGCCGACATGAATCCGGTGCACGGGCCCGGCCTGGTGGTCGTCCTCAACGACGCGCAGCGCGACGCCAACGGCCGGTTCCCCCGCGACGCGACTCCGGACGACCTGGTCGTGCACCAGCAGGACATCGACGGGGTCCTCAACGCGCTGTGGAGCGCGGGGGCGGAGGCGATCCAGATGCAGGACCAGCGCATCATCGCCACCTCGGTGGTGCGCTGCGTCGGAAACACGCTGCTGCTCAACGGCCGTACCTACAGCCCGCCCTATTCGATCACCGCGATCGGCAACGCCACCGCCATGCAGAACGCCCTGGCCGCCGCTCCTCTGGTCACGCTGTACAAGCAGTACGTGGTGCGATTCGGGCTCGGTTATCGCGAGGACGTCAAGCCCGACGTCCAGATCGTCGGCCATGCCGAACCGGTCCGCCTGCACTACGCGAAGCCGATGGGGCCGATCGGCTACTGACAACGGTCATCGGACCCGGGCGGTAACCTGTCACGGTGCGGATTCTGGTCGTCGACAACTACGACAGCTTCGTGTTCAACCTGGTCCAGTACCTGGGTCAGCTGGGCGTCGAGGCCGCCGTGTGGCGCAACGACGACGCACGACTCACCGGCGCCGAAGGCCCCGAGACCGTCGCCACCGACTTCGACGGTGTGCTGCTCAGTCCCGGCCCCGGCACCCCCGAGCGCGCGGGCGCCTCGATCAGCATGGTCCATGCCTGCGCCGCGGCCGGCACGCCGCTGCTCGGGGTATGCCTGGGACACCAGGCGATCGGGGTGGCGTTCGGGGCCACCGTCGACCGCGCACCGGAGTTGCTGCACGGCAAGACCAGCAGCGTTATCCACACCAATGCCGGTGTGCTGCAAGGACTTCCGGATCCCTTCACCGCAACGCGCTACCATTCCCTGACCATCCTGCCGGAGTCGCTGCCAGCCGAGTTGGAGGCGATCGCGCACACCCCCAGCGGCGTGATCATGGCCGTGCGGCACACCGCGCTGCCCATCCACGGCGTCCAGTTCCACCCCGAATCGATCCTGACCGAAGGCGGTCACCGGATGCTGGCCAACTGGCTGACCTACTGCGGCTGGGCGCGCGACGACACGTTGGTGCGCCGGCTGGAAAACGAGGTTCTCACCGCGGTGCGGCCGCATTTCCCGGCCGAGGCGGCCGGTCAGGCCGGGGCTACTGACCGAACTTCAGCGTGATCACGCCGTCGCGGTTCACTCCCGTACCGGCCGGCGGGCTCTGGTAGACGACCTTGTTGTGCTGGGCGCCACCGGCGTCCACGTCGGGGCCTTTGTCCAGTAACCCGGTCCAGCCCAGCGCCCGCAGCCGGGGCTCGGCGTCCGTCCAGAACATCCCGGACAGGTCGGGCATCACGAATTGATTGCCCTTGGACACCTGCAATTCGATGACCGAATCGACCGGCACCGTGGTGCCTGCGGGCGGACTGGTGGAGATCACGTCGCCGGCGGTGCGGGGGCTGTCCACAAACGACTGACTGAACTTCGAGAACCCGTAGACGGTGAGGTTGCGCTGCGCCATCTCCACGGTCTGACCCGCGACGTCGGGAATCTGCTTGGTCTCCGGACCCGAGCCGATGATGATGGTGATCACGTTGGTGATCGCCTGGGTCTGATTGGCCGGCGGGTTGGTGCCGATCACCTTGCCGGCTTGCTCGGCGGTCGACGGCGACTTGGCTTCCTTGAACTTGCTGAAACCGGCCGCGGTGAGTTTCTTGACCGCTTCGGCATAGGTCAGCGACGACACGTCGGGCACTTCGCGCTGCTCGGGCCCGGTCGAAACGTTGACGGTGATCTCGTCGCCGGCGCCCACCGAGGCGTTGGCGACCGGGTCGGTGCCGATCACATGGTCAGGCAGGATCGTCGAGTCGGGCCTTTGCTGGGTGCGCGTCTTGAAGCCCTTGTTCTGCAGGGCGGCGATCGCGTCGGCGGATGCCTGTCCGCGCACGTCGGGAACCTGGACCTTGCGGGTGTTACCGCCGAAGGTGTTGATGGCGATGGTCACCGCGATCGTCAGCACCGCCAGCACCGCGACCACGGCGATCCAGCGGCCCACCGAGGCACCACCGCCGGTGTCGGACTCGTCGAAGTTCTGCCGGGGCAGCGGGTCGGTCCGCGGACCGCCGTGACCGGGACCCGAGGAGGACATGAATGCCTTGCGCTCGGCGCCGGTGAGCACCTTGGGAGCCTCGGGCGCCTCGCCGTTGTGCACGCGGACCAGGTCGGTGCGCATTTCGGCGGCGGTCTGGTACCGGTTCTCGGGGTTCTTGGCCAGCGCCTTGAGCACGACGGCGTCGAGGTCGGCGGAGATCCCCTCGTGGCGTTCCGAGGGCGGGATGGGATCTTCGCGGACGTGCTGGTAGGCCACCGACACCGGCGAATCACCGGTGAAAGGTGGCTCGCCGGTGAGCATCTCGTACAGCACACAGCCCAGCGAATAGACATCCGAGCGGGCGTCGACCGGGTCGCCGCGGGCCTGCTCGGGCGACAGGTACTGAGCGGTGCCGATCACCGCCGCGGTCTGGGTGACGCTGTTGCCACCGTCGGCGATCGCCCGGGCGATGCCGAAGTCCATCACCTTCACCGCGTTGGTCGAGCTGATCATGATGTTGGCCGGCTTGACGTCGCGGTGGATGATGCCGTTCTGGTGACTGAAGTTCAGCGCCTGGCAGGCGTCGGCGATCACCTCGATGGCGCGTTTTGGTGTCATCGGGCCGTCGGTGTGCACGATGTCGCGCAACGTCACCCCGTCGACGTACTCCATCACGATGTAGGGCAGCGGCCCGGCGGGCGTCTCGGCCTCGCCGGTGTCATACACGGCGACGATCGCCGGGTGGTTCAGCGCGGCGGCGTTCTGCGCCTCGCGCCGGAAGCGCAGGTAGAAGCTGGGGTCACGGGCCAGGTCGGCGCGCAGCACTTTGACCGCGACGTCGCGGTGCAACCGTCGGTCGCGGGCGAGATGAACCTCGGACATACCTCCGAAGCCGAGGATCTCGCCCAATTCGTAACGGTCGGACAGATGCTGAGGGGTAGTCATCGTGGTGTCTCGAATCGGGGCTGCACCCCAGGAGTACCCGTTTCCTCCCCAGCAGTCCACAGCGCGCTTCCGGTGTTGGTGACGGTCGTCGGCGTCTGTTGCTGCTCGTTGTCGCTCTTGGAGTTGATGACGATCAGCACCGCGATGATGATGGCCAGCGCCCCGAGCACGCCCGCGGCCCACAGCAGCGCCCGCTGCCCGGAGGAGAAGGTGCGCCGCGCCGGCGGTTGGCGACGCCCCGAGCTGGACTGGGAGCGCCGCGGCGCGGCCGTCCGGTTCGTGGTCGTGCTGGGCGCGATCCGCGCCGGTGTGGCCGACGGTATCGCCGCGGGTGCGGCACGACCGGCCGGCGGTGTCGCGCTGGGCCGCGGCGGGCGGCGGCCGGCCCGCACCGCGGCGACCGCATCGGCGAACGGGCCACCGCTGCGGTAACGCTGGCTGGGGTTCTTCACCAGCGTGATCTCGATGAGCTCGCGCACGTTGGGTGGCAGATCGGCCGGCAACGGCGGCGGCGGCTCCTTGATGTGCTTCATCGCCACCGTCAGGGCACCGTCGCCGGTGAACGGGCGCTTGCCCGAAACCACTTCGTAGCCAACAACTCCCAATGCGTAGACGTCACTGGCCGGCGTCGCGTCATGGCCGAGGGCCTGCTCGGGGGCGATGTATTGCGCGGTGCCCATCACCATCCCGGTCTGGGTCACCGGCGCCGCGTCGACAGCCTTGGCGATGCCGAAGTCGGTGATCTTCACCTGCCCGGTCGGGGTGATCAAGATGTTGCCGGGTTTGACGTCGCGGTGCACCAAGCCGTTGGTGTGCGCGATCTGCAGCGCCCGGCCGGTCTGCTCCAGCATGTCCAGCGCGTGGCGCAACGACAGCCGGCCGGTGCGTTTGAGCACCGAGTTCAGCGGTTCACCGTTGACCAGCTCCATCACCAGGTAGGCGGTGCGGCCTTCTCCGTCCAGCGCGCTTTCGCCGTAGTCGTGGACCTGGGCGATACCGGGGTGGTTGAGCATCGCGGTGGTGCGGGCCTCGGACCGGAACCGCTCGATGAACTCGGGGTCCTGGGAGAACTCCTGTTTGAGGACTTTGACGGCGACGCGCCGGCCCAGCCGGTTGTCCACCGCCTCCCAGACCTGGCCCATGCCGCCGGTGGCGATGAGCCGCTGCAGCCGGTATCGGCCGGACAGGGTCACCCCAACGCGGGGACTCATGCTCTGCCTCCCGCTCGCTCCGGATTCATGGCCCCCCCTGCAACGCGGCCTCGATCACTGCCCGCCCGATTGGCGCGGCCAACGCGCCACCGGTCGCCGAGAGTCGATCGGCTCCGTTCTCCACCAGCACCGCCACCGCGATCTTGGGGGCCTGCGCGGGTGCGAAGGCGATGTACCACGCGTGCGGCGGCGTGTGCCGCGGGTCGGCGCCGTGCTCCGCGGTGCCCGTCTTGGATGCGATCTGCACGCCGGGAATGGCCCCTTTCTGCTGTGCGACTTTCTCGGCGCCGACCATCAACTCTGCTAGCTTAGCGGCGACCTGCGGCGACACCGCGCGCTGCTGCTGGTACGGAGCGCTGGTGCTGATGTTGGCCAGATCGGGGCCTTTGAGGCTCTCTACCAGGTAGGGCCGCATCAAGATGCCGCCGTTGGCGATGGCCGCCGCCACCTCGGCGTTCTGCAGCGGGGTGAGCGCCACGTCCTTCTGCCCGATACTGGTCATTCCCAGCGCGGCGCGGTCCGGTATCGCGCCGATGGTGGACTCGGCCACCTGCAGCGGTATCGGACTCGGCGTCTCATCCAGGCCGAACGCTCTGGCCATGTTGCGCAGCGCGTCGGCGCCGGCGAGCAGCCCGAGTTGGACGAAAGCGGTATTGCACGACTTGGCGAAGGCTTCGCTGAGCGACACCGTTTGACCGTCCCCGCACGGGGTGCCGCCGTAGTTCTCCAGCGTGGCGGTGCTGTTGGGCAGCGGGATGCTCGCCGCCGCGGTCAGCTGCGCGTTCTCGTTGGTGCCGGCAGCCAGCGCCGCGGCGGTGGTGATCACCTTGAACGTGGAGCCGGGCGGGTAGGTCTCCGAAATCGCCCGGTTGATCAGCGGGTTGTCCGGGCTGTCCCGAAGGCGCTGCCAGGTCTGTGCCTGGATGTCGGGGTTGTGCGAAGCCAGCAGGTTGGGGTCATACGACGGCGACGACACCAACGCCAGGATCTTGCCGGTCGAGGGTTCCAGGGCGACGACGGCACCCTTGCAGGGCGGCCCTCCGCAACCCTCCTGCATCGCGTCCCAACCGGCCTGCTGAACGCGCGGGTTGATGGTCGTGTCCACGTTGCCGCCGCGCGGGTCGCGGCCGGTGAAGAAGTCCGCCAGGCGACGGCCGAACAGGCGCTCGTCGGACCCGTTGAGCAACAGGTCCTCGGCCCGTTCCAGCCCGGCGCTGGAATAGCGCAGCGAATAGAACCCGGTGACCGGGGCGTAGACCGCGGGGTTGGGATAGACCCGCAGGAAGCGGAACCGGCTGTCGGTGGCCACCGAGTAGGCCAGCAGTTGGCCGCCGGCGATGATCTGACCGCGCTGGCGGGAGTACTCGTCGAGCAGGACGCGCTGGTTGCGTGGGTCGGCGCGCAGCCCGTCGGCGGTGAAAACCTGCGTCATCGTGGCGTTGAGCAGCAGCAACACGATCAGCGCCATCACGGTCACCGAGATCCGGCGCAGCGAGGTGTTCATACGCGCTCGATCACCTCGGTGCTGGCCGCCGCGATCGGTGACTTCTGGCGCGGACGGGTGCGCAGCGGGCGCCGGGCACCGTCGGAGATGCGGGCCAGAATCGCCAGCAGCACGTAATTGGCCAACAGTGACGACCCGCCGTAAGACATCCACGGCGTGGTCAGCCCGGTGAGCGGGATCAGTTTGGTGACCCCGCCGACGACGATGAACAGCTGAATGGCCAACGTCGAGGCCAGACCCGCGGCCAGCAGCTTGCCGAAGCTGTCGCGGGTGGCGATCGCGGTGCGCATGCCGCGGATGATGACGATCGTGTAGAGCATCAGGATGCTGGCCAGGCCGACCAGACCCAGTTCCTCGCCGAAGGCGGCGATGATGAAGTCGGTGGACGCCGCCGGTACGGTGTCGGGCTGACCGTTACCCAGGCCGGTGCCGAAGACGCCCCCGGTGGCGAAGCTGAACAGTGCCTGCACCATCTGATAGCCGTTGCCGTCGGGATCGGCGAACGGATCCAGCCAGGTCTGGACCCGCACCCGCACATGGTCGAACGAGTAGTACGCGATGACGCTGCCCCCGGCGAACAGCACCAGCCCCAGCACCACCCAGCTGAACCGTTGCGTGGCCAGATAGACCACCACCAGAAACGACGAGTACAGCAGCAGCGACGTGCCCAGATCTTTTTCGAAGACCATCACGCCCACCGAGATCACCCACGCGGCCAGCAGCGGAGCGAGGTCACGGGGACGCGGCAGGGTCATGCCCATCAGGTGTTTGCCGGCGCTGGTGAACAGACTGCGTTTGGCCACCAGGACCGCCGCGAAGAAGATCAGCAGCAGGATCTTGGAGAATTCGGCTGGCTGGATCGAGAAGCCGGGCAGCCGGATCCAGATCTTGGCGCCGTTCTGCTCGGACAGCGACCTGGGCAGCAACGCGGGTATGACCAGGAACACCAGACCGCTCAAACCACAGACGTAGCCGTAGCGGGCGAGCTGGCGATGGTCCTTGAGAAAGGTGACGACCAGCGCGAACGACACAACCCCGACCAGGGTCCACAGCATCTGCTGGTTGGCGCTGGGGTGACCGTGGCGGCCCACTTCCTTGTCGACCAGGTCGAGCCGATGGATCATCACCAGGCCCAGACCGTTGAGCAGCGCGACCACCGGTAACAGCAGTGGATCGGTGAACGGGGCGAAGCGCCGGACAGCCAGGTGCGCGAAGATGAACAGCGTCAGAAACCCCAGCCCGTAGCTGAGCAGGTCCCAGTGCAGGCCACGCTCTTGATTCGCCTCGACGATCAGCAGCGCGGCCACCGTGATCACCGTGGCGAAGATCAGCAGCAGCAGCTCCGAGTTGCGCCGGGTCGGCAGCGGAGGAGTCACCGCAACCGGTGCGGGTAGTTCCGTCGTGGTCATGCCGCGGCCCGGCAGTCCACGCCTGGTGTCAGTCCGGGTTGAGGTGTTTCGGTCGATGCCGTCGGGGCAGGTGGCGGCGGTGTGCTGCTGGTCTCGGTCGGCGGGGAGGTCTGGGTCGTCGACGGGCTCGTGCTGGACGTGGTGGTGGACGTCGTCGTCGGGGTCTCGGATCCCGGGGTGGGGGCCGGGCTGGATTGGGGGGTTCCACTGCTGCGGGTCGACGGAGCCGACGGCTCGGTCGAGGAGGTTGGGCGCTGCGGCGGGCACAGCGGTAGCAGGCCTTCGGTGACCAATTTGCGCAACTGATTGCTGGCGTCGTTCTGCGTTCCGGACGGCATCCCGGCCTCGGCCTGCGCCCGTGAGGCCGGGCGCAGGTCGTTCAGCTTGAGCAGCTGACAGTCTGACGGTTTGCTGCCGGGGTTGACCTCGGTCAGTTCGTTTCGGGAATTCACGCAGGCCAACTTGTAGGTCTCGGTCAACAACCCCTGCACGCCCTGCATGATCGCGACCGTGCCGTTGTCGGCGGCGACGTAGTAGTAGCTGCGGATGATCGAGCGTCCGACGAACAGGCCGACCAGCAGCACCAGTAACGCGATCGTGCCCACCAGGAAGATGCGGCGCCGCGGCCAGCGCGGCTTCTTCGGCGGTTCTGCTTGCGGCGCAACACGTTTGGCGACTTCTTTGCGCGGTCGGATCGCCGATGCCCGGCCGGCCGCCGTGTTCGGCAGGGTCAGCTGGTCCTCGTCGCTGTCACCGGACACCGCCCCGGCCAGTATCGGCTGGGTCTGGCCGAACTCGTCGTCGACGACGTCGGCGACCACGACGGTGACGTTGTCCGGTCCGCCGCCGCGCAGCGCCAGTTCGATCAGCCGATAGGCGCTCTCGGCGACGTCGGCGATTTGCAGGGCCTCGGCGATGGTCTCGTTGCTGACCGGGTCGGACAGCCCGTCCGAGCACAGCAGGTAGCGGTCGCCGGCGCGCGCTTCGCGCATCGTCAGCGTCGGTTCGACCTCGTGACCGGTCAACGCCCGCATGATCAACGACCGCTGCGGGTGGCTGTGCGCCTCCTCGGCGGTGATGCGACCCTCGTCGACCAAGGTCTGCACGAACGTGTCGTCCTTGGTGATCTGGGTCAATTCGCCGTCGCGGAACAGGTAGCCGCGCGAGTCGCCGATGTGTGCCAGCCCGAGGCGGTCACCCGCGAACAGGATCGCGGTCAGGGTGGTCCCCATACCTTCGAGGTCGGGTTCCATCTCGACCTGCGCGGCGATGGCGGAATTGCCTTCACGCACCGCGGCGTCGAGCTTGGCCAGCAGGTCGCCACCGGGTTCGTCGTCGTCGAGGTGGGCCAGCGCCCCGATCACCAGTTGCGAGGCGACTTCGCCGGCGGCGTGACCACCCATGCCGTCGGCCAGGGCCAGCAGGCGCGCGCCCGCATAGACCGAGTCCTCGTTGTTGGCGCGTACCAGCCCGCGATCGCTGCGGGCGGCATAGCGCAGCACCAGGGTCACGAGCGCCACCCCCTGATCCCGGCTGCGCCGGCATCAGCGGCGTATGCGCGGGTCACGGGCGCAGCTCGATCGCCGTTTTGCCGATCCGAACCGGCGTACCTATGGGAACTCGTACCGCAGTCGTCACCTTCGCCCTGTCAAGGTAAGTGCCGTTCGTCGAACCTAGATCTTCCACATACCATTCCGAACCGCGCTGAGACAGCCTGGCATGCCGAGTCGATGCGTAATCGTCAGTCAACACCAACGTGGAGTCGTCCGCGCGCCCGATCAACACCGGCTGCCCGCTGAGCGTGATCCGTGCGCCGGTCAGTGCGCCCTCGGTCACCACCAGATACCGCGCGGAGTCCCGGCGCTGCCGCGACGACAGCAAGCTGCCCCGCAAAGCCAGCCCGCGGCGGACCATGACCGCGCCCGTGGGCGCATAGATGTCCGTGCGCAGGATCCGCAATACCGACCAGATGAAAAGCCACAACAGCATCAAAAACCCGGCACGCGTCAGTTGCAGTACCAAACCCTGCATCTGGCGGTCCTTTCCGTCCCGGCGCTGCCCACCTCGCGCCCGTGCTGACGAGCACCTCGGCAAAGTCACGATACTGGGACGGTGGTCGACGCGGCGAGAGGCTCGACAGCTTTTGCGCCGGTGGGCTCAGTGGATGCGGACGATGATCTCGGAATGACCTAGCCGGATCACGTCGCCGTCAGCCAATTGCCACTCCTGTACCGGTGCGTTGTTGACGGTGGTGCCGTTGGTGGAGTTCAGGTCAGACAGCAACGCAACCTGGCCGTCCCAACGGATCTCCAGGTGCCGCCGTGACACTCCGGTGTCGGGCAACCGGAACTGGGCGTCCTGACCACGGCCGACGATGTTGGAACCGTCGCGCAGCTGATAGGTGCGACCACTGCCGTCGTCGAGCTGCAGGGTGACCTGCGTCGCCACCGAGCCGTAGCCGCCCTGCCCGTAGCCGCCGTAGCCGCCGCCCTGCCCGTAGTCGGGAGCCGGCGGCTGACCGTAGTCGGAACTCTGCTGCTGGCCGTAGCCACCCTGGTCGCCGTAGCCACCCTGGTCGCCGTAGCCGCCTTGGTCGCCGTAGCCGCCCTGGTCACCGTAGCCGCCCTGCTGCGGGGCGTAGCCGCCCGCAGCGGGCGACGCCTCGGCGTACTGGGTGTAAGCACTCGGGTCGTAGTCCTGACGGCCGTAGCCGCCGCCCTGCTGGTAGCCCTGATCCTGATAACCGCCGCCCTGGTCGGGGTACGCCGATCGCTGCGGCTCGGGCGGGGCCTGCGGCGCACTCGGGGCGCCGTAGCCGGCGTCCTGGCGAGCCGGCTCGCGGCCGTAATCGCCGTACTCTCCGTAGCCGCCGCCCTGCGGTTGGCCGTAACCGCCTTGCTGATAGCCCTGGTCCTGGCCGTAACCACCCTGCTGGCCGTAGCCGCCGCCGGGTGGGGCGGGCGGCGGAGCTTCGTGGGTCGGCGCGTACCCGCTCTGCCCCTGGTCGCCGTAGCCGCCCTGTTGTCCGTAGCCGCCCTGGTCGCCGTAGCCACCTTGCTGGCCGTAGCCGCCCTGGTCGCCGTAGCCGCCCTGCTGGCCGTACCCGCCTTGGTCGCCGTACCCGCCCTGCTGGCCGTACCCGCCCTGCTGGCCGTACCCACCTTGGTCGCCGTACCCGCCCTGTTGGCCGTACCCGCCTTGTTGGCCGTAGCCACCTTGGTCGCCGTAGCCGCCCTGCTGGCCGTAGCCACCCTGCGGCGGGTAGCCCTGCTGGGGCGGGTAGCCGCCCTGATCCTGCGGGTAGCCGCCGCGCGGGTCCTCCTGCGGACGCCCGTAGCGGTCGTCGTAGTACTCGTCCCGCCCCTGCCCCTGACCGCGGTAGCTTGGATTGTCAGTCATCGGTCGTACTCCTGGTTCTGCGCCAAACGCATGATTTGATTGTGGCCGGGCGGAATCGGTAGCTGTCGGGCGGGGCTCGACGTCGGGGTTGACAGTGCCGCGGGCGCGGAACTGGCCTGTATGCAGGCTCGAGGAATGCTCGAACCGTACGACCACATCACCATACGTTTGCCACCCCTGTTCTTGGATGAAGTCAGCCAAGTACCGAGCAAAAGCGCTCGACGTGAGTTCCGGATCGGCGTCCAACTTCTCCGAGTCGTGCACACTGAGGGTAATGATGTATTCGTTGGGTGCCAAAAGGCGATTTCCCTGCAGCGACCGGACGCCGTCGGCGGCCTCGCGCCGAAGCATCGCTTCCACCTCTTGCGGGACGATCGAGCCGCCGAACACTCGGGCAAACGCGTCACCGACTGTCGCCTCGAGTTTGCGCTCGATGCGCTGAACCAGCCCTCGTTGGCTACCCATCGTTGCGCGCTCGCTTCACTAGGTCCCAGGAATTCTCGGCGGAGGGCAAACGACTCGGCCGCGTTTGTCATCGTATCGCCGATACCGCGACGCGGCGGTCACGGTGCGCGTCGCGAGGGTTACATCGATACCGACCGGAGACCTGGGCGCAGCGGTTGGGGTGCAGGGCCACTACAGTGATATGGTCCTCCGGTTGTTTCGGGCGAGTGGCGGAATGGCAGACGCGCTGGCTTCAGGTGCCAGTGTCCTTCGGGACGTGGGGGTTCAAGTCCCCCTTCGCCCACAGTTGTGATGAGTCGCGTCATCGGTTACAGATGAGTCGCGTGATGGGTTACAGATTCCCCGGCCATCGGCCGGGGTTTTTCTGTTGGTTGCGCCAGTAGTTGGTGTCGGGGTCGATGGTGTGGCTGCTCAGGACGTGGTGGCCGGTTTTGCTGAGGACTGTGACGGTGGTGGCGGTGACCAGGATGAGGACGGGTGTTGAGGCGTGGGTGCGGCCGATGCCCAGGTGGTGCAGGCGGCTGCGGTGGCGCAGGGTGAGTTTGCCGAATTGGTCGACGATGTCGTGGCGGATGCGGGACCGTGCCCCGGATTGGCCGGTGGGAGCGGCTTTGGGTCGGGCGAGGTAGGCCTGTTCGGGGGTGATCTGGCCGGGGTGGGCGCGGTGGCTGCGTTGGGTGTTGTAGAGGTGCGGAATTCATCGAGTGGGTTGCGAGCCAAGACGTGACGGTGCGTGCCGGGGGCCATCTCACGCAGCGTTTACTGTCAGGCGGTGGACCAGCACCTCAGCATCTTCCGGCCCTACGACCGTGACCCCACACACGAGGATCAACTAACCAGGGCCGCCTTGATCGTGATGCGGCTGGTCCCCCTTTGCCAAGAAGCATTTCTCGGCTTGGCCGACTGTCCGAGACTTTCAGCGCTCCCGCGCCCCCGATTCGATATGCAGACCGAATCGCTCGTTGCGCTCGACATCGAAGTGGAAGACCCCGTGGTCGATGAGTTGGTCAGTGTCTTCCTCGGCCCGCACGAAGACCTCGCCGCCGGAACCGACGAGCTCAACCTCGCTTCGCAACGACGCGCTCGTTATGACGGCGTAATCCAGTACGGCACCGCATTGGTAGTCGTCATCGAAAGCAAGCTCTACGCCAGCGCCAGCGAGCAGCAGGCTCTGGAGATCAACACGAAACAACTTGGTCATCAAGCGAAACGGTGGGTTCCGGTGCGGTGGCAGGACTTGCTCGACCGGTGGTGGAACCTCGTTGAACTCGGCGTGCTGGGTCCAGCGGAGGCTGCGGTCCTAAATGATTTTTTCGACAACGCCGAGATGAACTTCGGGGACCTGTTGCCCTACACCGATCTAGAACGTTGCGGCGATCATGCTGGCCGCCAACTGCGCCGTCTACGCACGATCCTTGAGACGGCGACCGGGTTCACTGCCGAGGTTCGCGATGTCGGCGGGCATGCGGGTGTGAAGTTTCCCCAGGATCAGGTCGTGGCCTTCGATCGGGTCAGTCTCTACATTGAAGGCGATAACGTTGTGCTCAGCGCCTGGCCGGCCGAGCTCGCCCCACAGTACAAGCGCGTCTATGCCCATCCCCATCGCGCCGAAGCGCTGATTGCGCTGACCGAGGAACCGGGCTGGCAGGTCCACGGCAACTTTCACCTCGCCTTCTGGCGCTCCAGCGGTCCGCAGCGCTGGTATCCCACGCGCCGCCTGCCTGGCTCCACCTATGTACGCCAATGGGTTGAAGACGTCTCCGATGGCCGAGCCGGTCGACGACCGCGAAAAGAACTCAATGACAGTCTGTTTCGGGGATGGCTCATCCAGCGCGGATACGCAGCCGACGCGGAGATGGGCAGCCTCGACGAGTGGTCCGACCGACTGCCGATGGAGAAGTTTGATGTCCGTCCGAGCATTCAGGTGACGCGGTCCTGGCAGTACACCGACGCCGTTGCGCGCGACAGCACCGGACAACTCACCGCTGAAGTGCGCGACGCTATCAACCGCCTGCTGTCCGCGCTGGATGAACCTCCGTTGCAAGACCTCACTCCGCCATATGCAAACTGAGGCCGAAAGCGGCACCCAATGCCGATACTGCGCAGACCTGGGCGACGGTCGTGCGGCGCGACTCGTCAGAAAGTTCGTCCCTCACCGGAGCGGCTGGCGGGTCCGTGTTCGCGACAACCCCCACCGACTTTCCAGCCAGGCGCGAGAAGTCAGTACTCGTCCGCGACGGCCTGCGCGATCAGCCGTATCCGGCCCATGTCCTTGGCGGGATCGCTGATCGTGGCCACCGGCGCGAGACTTGCGGAGCCCGCCCGGAACTGCGGACCTATCACCACAGTGAAGATGCCCGTCCCGGCGTCTCCGTGGACGGCGTGCCCGCCGACGTCGAAATGCTCCCCCTCGTATTCGAGGTGCGAGGGATCCGCGTAGTCCAGCGAAAGGTAGACAGTCGGGCCGTCGTCGACGCCGAAGGCGCATTCATGGGTGTTGAACTCCGGTATGTCCCACGAAATCGCGTGCGCGGGCCGCAACCGAGCCGCAGCGCGGCACGGGTCTGCTCCGGTGATCACGGTTCGGGGCACGGAACTCGCCGCCAGGGACGGTTTCTTGGCGTATTCGCGCAGTGCCACCTGCATCAGATCGAGGCGCCAACGCGCAACCCTCGACCCGCGGGGGCGCCATCACTTGAGCCGTGAGCCGCACACTGCCGGGATAGGTGGCCGCCCACTCGCAGCTCGCGGACACCACCTGGTCGCGTGGGGGCATGTCGGGGCCGTCGAAGGCGTCGGCGACGGTGACGTCGGTGCCGTCGATCGTGGCGTGCCTGGCCCAGGCCGCCGGCTGGGGCAGCACAGCGGGACCGACCGCCAGCGAAATCGTCGCCTTGATGTTGTCAGCGTCCGCTCCGATGCGAGCCCGACACAGAATCGGTGACGTCGGCGCATCGATGGTCACCGTCCGTCCGGCCACCTCGTGCGCCGTGCCGTACAGGGCGCAGATGTCGATGGCGCGGGTACGCTGAATGGTGCTCAGACGCTCGCGATCGGCGTCGTTGGTGGGTGCAACGATGCTGGTGTCAGTTGCCCCGGCCCCAGGCGGATGCTGCGGGGCGTGCTCGGATGTGCACGCGCTCACCACAGCAGCCAGGGCGAGTAGCCCGGTGCCGAATCGACCGCGCCCTGCCACGGCCATGACAGTAGTCGTCCACGCGGCGTTGACCGCCCCATCTGCCGACGACCCGATCCAGCACGCCTACATTCTCTTCGGTACCTATCGAAGGAGTCGTCGCGTTGAACACCATCGATCCCGCCGCCACCGCATGGCTGCTGGCCAGCACCGCGCTCGTGCTGCTGATGACCCCCGGGCTGGCGATCTTCTACGGCGGGATGGTGCGCACCACCGGCGTGCTCAACATGATCATGATGAGCTTCATCTCCATCCCGCTGGTCACGGTGGCTTGGCTGCTGGTCGGGTACACACTGGCGTTTTCCGACGGCGGCGGCCTCATCGGGGGGTTGGCGCACGCGGGTATGAGCGGGATCGGGCCGCAGACGCTGCACGGAAAGGTCCCTGAACTCCTCTACGCGACGTTCCAGCTGACCTTCGCGATCATCACCGCCGCGCTGGTCAGCGGCGCCATCGCCGACCGCGCGAAATTCGTGGGCTGGCTGGTCTTCGTGCCGCTGTGGACAATCGCTGTGTATGCCGTTGTGGCGCACTGGGTTTGGGAACCCGGCGGTTGGTTGCTCAAGATGGGCGCACTCGACTACGCGGGCGGCCTGGTGGTCGAGATCGTCTCGGGTTCCTCCGCGCTCGCGCTCGCGCTGGTGCTGGGTCCGCGCATCGGTTTCAAGACCGAGGCCATGCGTCCGCACAACCTGCCGTTCGTGCTGCTCGGGGCCGGGCTGCTGTGGTTCGGCTGGTTCGGGTTCAACGCCGGCTCTGCCATGGCCGCCGACGGTGTCGCCTCCGCGATTTTCCTGAACACGCTGGTCGCCGGCTGTCTGGGCATGTTGGGCTGGCTGACCGTCGAACAGATCCGCGACGGCAAACCGACCACCTTCGGCGCCGCTTCCGGCGTGGTCGCCGGCTTGGTGGCGATCACGCCGTCATGCGGCTACGTCAACGTCCTGGGTGCCGCGGCCGTCGGACTGACCGCAGGAATCGTCTGCGCCTTCGCCATCACGGTCAAGTTCAAGCTGCACTACGACGATTCCCTGGACGTCGTGGGCGTGCACTTCGTCGGCGGTGTGGTCGGCGTGCTGCTGATCGGGCTGTTGGCCACCGCGGTGATGACGGGCCCGAATGGACTGTTCTACGGCGGCGGTCTGCGTCAACTCGGCAAGCAGTCGGTGGCGATGGTGGTGGTCGCGCTCTACGCGTTTACGGTGAGCTTCGTGCTGGCCAAACTGATCGACCGGGTCATCGGGTTCCGCGTCTCGCGCGAGGACGAGGTGAGTGGGGTCGACCTCAGTCAGCATGCCGAGACGGCTTACACCGAGGGCGTGCTGGGCCATCAGCAGATGCACCGCCAGCTGTTCGGTCAGCAAGAGGCGCCACGTTCGCAGCCCGAGGATGAGGAGGATCTCCGATGAGCCAGCAGGTGCAAGGCGGGGTGGTCCACGAGCTCCCAGCGGACCTGCGCGACGCGCTGACGGCCAACTCGGTGGCACTGGCCCTTTGGAACGACATCACACCGCTGGCGCGCAACGAGTTCATCTGCTGGGTCGAGGACGCCAAGCAGGACAAGACCCGCGAGCGCCGCATCCGCCGGACTCAGGAGGAACTCGAGGAAGGCAAGCGCCGGCCGTGCTGCTGGCCGGGATGCAAGCACCGCGAGCGCAACGGCAAGTAGGCCCGTTTCTTGCTGTGCTGACCGCCGTAGCGCGGCTGCCAATCCGTGCCGACCCGGCGTTGCTGGCGCGCGACCGACCCGGCTAGGGTGAGGTTAGGCGTACCTAATCCGGCGGATCCCTCACCTCCGGTTTAGGCGACGGCCCACAACGTCAACTTGGTTGGGGCAGTGCCGCGTCGATTTCGGTTGCCCGCCCGACCGAGACGACGCACGGGAGGATCTATGGGGGTTCTGACGACGTGACGGCTCCGATCTGGATGGCCTCACCGCCGGAAGTGCATTCGGCGTTGTTGTCCGCCGGGCCCGGTCCCGGCGCGCTGTTGGCCGCCGCGGGGGCGTGGCAGGAACTCGGCGCACAGTACGCCGCGGCAAGCGCCGAGCTGCTCGGGGTGTTGAGCGCGGTGCAGGCGGGGTCGTGGCAAGGGCCGTCCGCGGCGCAGTACGTCGCGGCGCACGCGCCCTATTTGGGTTGGCTCGTGCAGGCGCAGGCCAGAAGCGACGCCGCCGCGGCTCAGCACGAAGCCGCGGCTGCGGCGTACACCGCGGCACTGGCGATGATGCCCACGCTTCCCGAGCTGGCGGCCAACCACGTAGTGCACGGGGTGCTGGTCGCGACGAACTTCTTCGGGATCAACACCATTCCGATCGCGCTGAACGAGGCCGACTACGTGCGGATGTGGATCCAGGCCGCCACCACGATGGCTACCTACCAAACGCTGACGACGACGGCGATGGCCGCGGTCCCGACGACGGCGCCGGCACCTCCGGTGGTGACGGCCGACGCGGCCACCGTCGCCGCCGAGCCCAGCCAACTCGCCGCCGCGGCGCCCGCCGCCGACGCCGGCAGCCAACTCAATCTCGCCGACCTCATCACCCAGCTGCTCAATTGGTACACCGGCTACGTTCAGGATTTGTTCGCGCCGATCGTCAACTTCCTGCAGGACCCGATCGGCAACAGCTTCCAGCTGATCACCGATTTCATGACCAATCCCGCACAGGCATTGGTGACCTGGGGCCCGTTCCTGTTCGCCGTCGCCTACCAGGTGTTCTCCTGGGTCGGGGCCTCCCTCACCTATCCCCAGCTGCTGTTGGACCCGCTGCTGGCCATCACGATGGGAGTGGTGATCGGAGTGGGCTATCAATACCTGCAGCAACTCCCCGCCGTCGTCGCCGAAGGAGGCGCGGCTGGTGTCGTGCCGGCGGTCACCGCCAGCCACTCCCCCGGCTCGCCGCTCGCGGCGCTTGCCCCGACGGTCGCCGGCCCGGCAACCGCGCCGGTCGCCTCGGCCGCGGGAAGTGCGGGTGCCGCGCCGGCTTCGGCGGCCCCGGCGGCAGCCGCGCCGGCGGTCCCCTATGCGGTGGCCAGCCTTGATCCCGGAGAAGGCTTTTCGCCGACCTTCCGGGACCGGACCGGGGTCAAGGCACCCGCCGAAGGGATCCCGGCCGCGGCCGCGGCGGTCTCGGCGCGGGACAAACGACGCGCCCGACGCCGCCGGGCAGCCACCATGCCCGAGCGGCAGTACGCCGACGAGTTCCTCGATTACGAACCCGAACCGCCGCAAGAGCCCTCGGTGGCGGCTTCGAGTCGGGGCGCCGGCGCGATGGGCTTCGGCGGCACCGTCGCCACAGGCGAGGCGGACGCGGCCGGATTATCGACTCTGCCTGCCGACGAGTTCGGCAGCGGCCCGGCGGTTCCGATGCTGCCCACTACCTGGGAACAGAATTAGTCCCGTGATTCAGTGCCGCGAATTCACCCATCCGACGACCTCGGCTGTGACGGGATCGGTGATGTCGTCGTACTCGGGATGCTTCTTGAGCACCGTCACCACCATCGAGCACACCGGCACGATGCGCTTGCCGTCGGTCCGGGTGGCTTCCAACGCCTCCTCGAGCAGGATGGTCGCCAGTCCCCTACCGCCGAATTGCGGATCGATTTCGGTGTGATGGAAGATGCGCTGATCGCCGCGGTCGGCGTAATCGGCGAAGCCGACTCGCTGGCCGGCGACCGCGATGTCGTACCTGTTGTCGTGGGGCGTGACGGTGACTTCCGCACCGGTCTTGTCGGTGGTCAAGAGCGCTCCTTCGGTTGTGGCAGCGGCCTGGGCAGCAGCCGGGTGGTGGGCATCGGCGGCGCCGGAAGGCGGGTGACCGATCCCCGGTATCCCGGTACGGCGCCGAAACGTTCTCCGGAACCGTCCTGGTCTTGCCAGAGCCGGCGGTAGCTGGCGATCTCGTCGTGGCTGCGTCCGACGAAGTTCCACCACATCACCAACTGTTCGCCGAACGGGGCACCGCCGAGTAGCAGCACCCGGGCCGGACGATCCGCCGTATTGCGCAAGAGCAGTTCGGTATGCCCAGGACTCTGATACCCCAGATCGGCCGTGGCCAAGCCGACTCCGCGCACCTGCACATCGCCCCGGTCGCACAGCACCCCGTGTTCGAAGGTCGGATCGAGGTCGAGACGAAGCGAAGCGCATGGATCCAGATCGATCTGCGCGCCGACCAGCGGGCTGAAAGTGGTTGCCGGAGAACAGCTTCCGGCCAGCTCGCCGAGAAAGACCCGCAGCACTGCACCGGGCAGGACGACGGGATCCGGGCGGTAGTGTACGAAATCGCGGCCGGTGTCGCGGGCCGAATCGGGCAGTGCCACCCACAGCTGCGCGCCGTGCAGGACCGCGCCCGGGACGGACACTTCGGAGTGACAGATGCCCGCGCCCGCCGTCATCAAATTCAGTTCGCCGGGACGCACCATGGCTTGCACGCCGGCGCTGTCGCGGTGCTCCACTTCCCCGCTGAACAGCCAACTCACGGTTTGCAGACCGGTGTGCGGATGCGGTGGCACATCCATCCGGGCGGCCGTCGGACCGTAATGGTCGACGAAGCACCACGCCCCGATCAGGGGGCGCTGCCGTTGCGGAAGGGTGCGCTGTACCCGGATCGCGCGGGGTCCGCCCAGGGGCACCTCGCGGGGATGCAGTACCTCGACCGCGTCGTTCTGGACCTGCTCAGTGCCGCACACGACTTCGGCCGGCGCAGTGTCCAGGTTGCTCACCGCCGCGACCCTACTCGGGCTCTACCTGCCCGGTGGCTGCAAGGCCTTCATGGCAACTCGCATGATCGGCTCGGGAACCCGGTCCTTCAACGCCAGCGCTCGGTCTGCGGCGCGAGAACGCAGCGGGGTACCGCGACCGAAGAACTTGTTCAACGGACCACCGCTCGGTTCGACGGTCACATGCAGTGGCGGGGCGTCGACATTGGCGCCCAGCGCGTTGGAGATGACCATCCGCTGAATCTCGCTCGTGCCTTCGAAGATGGTGTACAGCTTGGCATCTCGATACCACTTCTCCACCGGGTGATCGGTGATGTAGCCCCAGCCGCCCATCGTTTGAATGGCCCGCTCGGTGGCTTTGACCGCGACCTCGCTGGCGGCCAACTTCGACATCGAACCCTCGCCCCGCTCGAACGGCACCGAGTTGGCCGCCATCCACGACGCTCGCCACGTCAGCAGCCGGGCGGCATCGATCTGGGTTGCCAAGTCCGCCAACGGAAAAGCGATGCCCTGATGGTCGATGATGGGACCGCCGAACGCTTCCCGTTCGGTGGCGTAGGCGGTCGCGTATTCCAGTGCGGCGCGGGCGATCCCGATGGCTTGGGCCGCGACCATCGGGCGGGTCTGCTCGAAGGTACCCATCGTCGCCGAACCGGACTTCTTGGCGCCGGCCACCACATCGCGGGCCTTGGCGAGTTTGTGTTCCAATTTGTCGTCGCCGCCAAGCAGATTGGCACCCGGCACGCGCACACCGTCGAACTTCAACTCGGCGGTATGGGACGCCCGACAGCCCAGTTTGTCGAGTTTGCGCACCAGTTCCAGCCCCGGTGTGCCGCCGGGCACCACGAACAGCGCCTGGCCGCGATGACCGAGTTCTTCGTCGACCACCGCGTTGACCACGTGGACATTGGCGATGCCGCCGTTGCCGATCCACATCTTGTGGCCGTCGATGATCCAGTCGTCACCGTCGCGACGGGCGCGGGTGCGCAGGTTGCGGACGTCGCTACCGCCTTCGGGTTCCGAGATCGCCAGTGCCGCGAGCTTGAGGTCGCCCGGCGTCCCGAAACACTCCGGGGCCCACTCCAGCATCTGTTCCGGTGAGGCGGCCTGGCCGATCGCCGAGAGCGCCAGCGCCGGCATCACGATGGCCAGGCCGATTCCCGCGCATCCCCAGAACAGCTCTTCCATGAACATCGGCAGCGAGATGCCGGTCGGGTCGCCGATCAGGTCGCGATAGAACAGCGGACTGTAGAAGCCGCGCTGTGCGGCCTCTTCCAGCACCGGCCATGGGAATTCCTGGCGCTGGTCGTACTCGAGGGCCACCGGGCGCACGCACTGCTCGGCGAATTCGTGGGTGCGCCGCGCCAGGTCGTGTTGAGCCGCGGTGGGGGTCAGGTCGAAGGTCATGGGATGCGCCTTTGGCTCAGCTGCCTCGGCCCGAGCGGGGCCACTGTCGATCCCCGTATACCCCGGGCCGGGTTCCGCAACCCGTCGAGTTCACCGGCGGTCAGGCCGCCGTGCGTGGTCCCAGCCGTGCGGGAAGGTGCAACACCACCGCAGTGGTTGCGACGACGGCGTCCTCGCTGCGGGCCAGCAGTTCCGCGTTCTCGGGCACCTGTCGTGCATTGATATCGCCGGCGGCGATGCGGCGCAGCACGTCGTGAGCGGCCGCCAGCTGTTCGCGTTTGCGGTACTGGCCGCCGGGCAACTTGATACCCGCCCACACGCCGTACTCCTCCCGGTGGGCGATGGCCCGCTCCGCACAGAGTCGCTGCTGTGCCAGTGGGCACCGACGCAGGCATTGGATGCGCGCCTCGGTGGCCGAGCGCTCGTAGGCGCGCGCCTTGGCGGCGCCGTCGCCGCCGTCGTCATCGGGGTAGCCAAACCACAGTTCTGGGTTGGCCGAGCAGGGGTTCGCCATCTCATTCTCCTCCGGTGAGCCGAAACGTAGACGGAAGCGTATACACAAGCAGACGACTGCGACAAGAGAAACGTGATAAAAACGTATAAGCACCGCCAAGCTGATGCGGCTGTGTAATATCCGGCGTATGCGCGGAGTCCGCCGTGAGCCGTGAGTCGGCCGGCGCGGCGATGCGCGCCCTGCGCGAGTCGCGGGACTTGTCACTGGCTGACCTCGCAGCCGCGACCGGCGTGAGCATCATGGGACTGAGCTACCTCGAGCGGGGCGCCCGCAAGCCGCACAAAAGCACAGTTCAAAAGGTCGAGAACGGTCTGGGCCTGCCGCCAGGCACTTACTCGCGACTCTTGGTGGCCGCCGATCCGGATGCCGAACTCGCGCGACTCGTCGCCGCGCAGCCGGCGGAACCGGGTCCCGCCCACCGCTCGAGCGCCGTCGTCGTCGACCGGCACAGTGACACCGACGTGCTGGAGGGATACGCCGAAGCGCAACTCGAAACCATCAGATCCGTCATCGATCGGCTGCCGCCGACAGCATCAAACGAATATGAGACGTATATTCTGTCTGTGATCGCTCAATGCGTGAAGGCCGAGATGTTGGCCGCCAGTTCGTGGCGGGTGGCGTGCAATGCCGGCGCGGCGTCAACCGACCGACTGATGGAGCACCTGCAGGCGCTCGAGGCGACGCGAAGCGCACTGCTGGAGCGGATGCCGGGCAGCTTGAGCGCGCGGTTCGACAAAGCGTGCGCCCGCTCGTCGCTACCCGATCCCGTGATCGCCACGCTGATCGGTGTGAATGGCGACGAACTGTGGGATATCCGCAACCGAGGTGCCATACCCGCCGCGGCGCTGCCCCGGGTGCGAGAGTTCACCGAAACGATGGAGTGCAGCGACCGCGCCGAGCACGATCAGCCCGGCCCGGACGGCGGGCGACCCAGTGAGTGAAACCGAACTCGAGGCGCTGACTCGCGCTCACCAGTTGTTCGCCGGCAGCCAGGGCCACCCGCCAGCCGAAACCGGGTGGGCCGCCGACCCCGCGGGTTCCCGTCGACCGTTGAATTCCGTTGCAGGACAAAGTCATTACCGACGCGCGGCGACCCGCGCCCAGGCGGCATTGGTCTCGGCGGCAAGTACGGACTCGGCATCGGCGGCCATCGTCGCCGGCGCCCACCGCGACCGGGCCGACGCCCACGCGCTCACCGGCGCCGTCCTCGACCAGGCCCGCGCCGATGCCGCGTCGACTCCGCTGACACCGCTTGCTCAACGCGAGGCGGTGCGGCGCCGCATCGCGCGGCTACGCGCCCAGCGCGCGCACGTCGCAACCGCCCGGGCTCACTCGAGACGGCGCGCCGCGGCGTTGCGTGCGCTGCGCTATCGGATGACGCACCGGCGGGGGGCGGGACGGCTGCCGGCAGCCAACGGACGGGCGGGCCTGGCGGTGCGGGCCGCTCTGTCCCGGCTGGGTCGGCCCTACGTCTGGGGTGCCACCGGCCCCGACCAATTCGACTGCTCGGGGCTGGTCCAGTGGGCTTACGCGCAGGCCGGAGTGCACCTCGACCGCACCACCTATCAGCAGATCAACGACGGCGTTCCGGTACCGCGGTCGCAGGTGCGCCCCGGCGACCTGGTGTTTCCGCACGCCGGTCACGTCCAGTTGGCGATCGGCAACAATCTGGTGGTCGAGGCCCCCTACTCGGGCGCTTCGGTCCGCATCAGCACCTTGGGCAGCAACGTCGCGATCCGGCGGCCACTGTGAGAACCGGCAGCCGCTCGGCAGGCCGGACAGGATGAGAAGGTTGATGCCATGTCGGAACAAGCCGGAACTTCGGTAGCGGCCATCCAGCAACGGCAGGCCGCGCTGGCCCGCAGACACAGCGCGATCGCCGACGCCGACCGGGCGCTGGCCGAAGCCCTCGCCGGCGCTCATCAGGCCGCGCGTGACAGTGCGCTCCGGCTCGAGGCGATCTCCGCCGAGATTGACCACGCCCTGCCGCCACATGCCGAGCTTGCCGTCGATACCCCGTTGGGTGCACGCGAGTTCGAGAGGTTCCTGGTGGCCAAACAGCGCGAGATCGCCGGGGTCGTGGCGGATGCAAGAGCGGTGAGCCAGGCGAAAACTGCTGTGCTGCAAGGATTGCGGGAGCGGTATTCCGGTTAGGGCAGACAGGGTGAATTGTCCCCGGCCCCATCTGGTGGGTACTGTCCGGCGGCATGGCGACCGAGCAGGATGTCTTGGACATCATGCGGTTGATCGCCGAGCGCACCGGCGACCCGACGGGTTGGCAGGCGGGTTTGACCTCGCAAGAGGTGGTCGACGTGGTCACCACGACGACGACCGGCCAACAACTCGACGCGATCCTGACCAAGATCCGCCAAAGCCATCCCGACTTGTTCGGTCCGGCACCGCAGGCTCCGCACGACCGCGCAGCGGGCGACGCCGCCAAAGCGATCGCCGACGCGGAAGCGGCCTTGGCGCACCAGAATTCGGCGAGTTCTCAGCTGGACCTGCAGGTGGTCTCGGCCATCCTCAACGCTCACCTGACAACCGTCGAGGGCAAAGCGGCGCTTGACCAGTTGCAGCGGGAGATAGAGACCGCCCTGGCGACACGGTCGGATCTGGATACCCCGGCCGGTGCGCGGGATTTCCAGCGCTACTTGATCGGCAAGCTCAGGGACATCCGCGCGGTGGTCGCGACCGCCGGTCTCGACGACACGTCCAAGTCGGCACTGATGGCCGCCTGGACCTCGCTCTACAACGCGTCGAAGGACAGCGGTCCCGCCCCCGACCAACGGCGGCCGGCAACCGGGGAACCCGCCAGTGGCGGTGGCCGAGCATCCGCGCCGGCGCAAACCGCGCCGGCCGCGGCCGCCACCGGATCGGATCCGCTGCTCGACTCGTTGTTGCTCGACGATCCCGCACTGTCGGGGGCACCGGCGCAGCAACCTGTGGCCGCCGCGATGCCGCCGACCTCCGCCAGCCCGGCCGGCGCCACCCCGGGCAGCAGCGGCGGCATGCCGAGTTGGGGTGCACCCAGTGGGCTTTCGCTGCCGAGCCTGCCGGCCGGCGGTTCCGGACGGGACTCCCGATCCCTCGGCGACGAGCTGTTCGACGACGAGTCGGATCCGCGCGAACGCGAGCCGACCGACGACGACAAGCACGACGAGGATCACCAGGAGGAGACGCAACGCGAACCGGAGCCGGGTAAACCGGAACCGCTGCCGTCGGGCCCGACGACCGTCACCCTCCCAAACGGAGAGACGGTGACTGCCGCCAGCCCTCAACTCGCCGCGGCGATCAAAGCCGCCGCGAACGGCACCCAGATCGCCGACGCTTTCCAACAACAGGGCATGACCATCCCGCCGCCAGGTACCGCTGTCACCAATCCGCTGGACCCCGCACAGGTCAGTCCGGGTGACATCGGCATCTTCACCGACCGACACGCATTGGCCCTGGGCCACAGCAAGGCGCTGCTCGACGGGCAGATCCAACAGATCTCCACCGTCAGCGGGCCCAGCTTCCTAGGCTGGGAACACCCGCCGACGCCGGTGCTGGCGGCAGCACCGCCCACCATCCAGCCGCCGGCACCCACCCGGCCGGAGGCAGTGCTGAGCGGTTAGCCGTGATTCGCAACAGGGAGTCCGGCGGTCGCAGCGCCGGCGTACGACAAGGAGACAGCAGATGGCCGATCGAATCCATGTGGTGCCGGCGCATTTACGCGAAGTCGCTGCCCGCCATCAACAGACCTCTGAACATCTGCGGACCATCCCGTCTACCCACGCCGCTATCCAGGAGAGCCTGGATTCGCTGGGCCCGGTATTCAGTGAGCTCCGGGAGGCCGGCCGCGAACTGCTCGAGGCCAGGCGGCGGTGTTACGAGCAGCAGGCCGACGACCACGCCGACATCGCGGAGCACCTCGTGACATCGGCGGCGATGTGGGAGCGGCACGAACACGAGGCGGCGGGCCGGCTCGGCGGCGTCGTCGACGGGGACAGCTGAGGTCCAGCAGAATCCATGACCGACGCCAATCCCGCCTTCGACACCGTGCACCCCAGTGGGCACATCCTGGTCCGATCCTGTCGCGGCGGATACCTGCACAGCGTCGCGTTGAGCGAATCGGCGATGGAGGCGGACGCCCACGCCCTGGCCGAGGGGATTCTGCTGACCGCCGATGTGTCGTGCCTCAAAGCGTTGCTGGAGGTGCGCGACGAGATCATCGCCGCCGGCCACACTCCCTCCGCGGAGGTTCCCACGACCGGTGACCTCGACATGGCGATCGAACGACTGTTGGCGCATCGGTTGCGCCGACGACAGGCGACCAGTTAGAGCAACCAGGTCCTGGCGCTGTCGGGATCCGGCGCGATGTCGACCGGCGGCTCAATCGGGTTGGGGCCGAACAACTCTCGCGCTCGACTCAGCAACGCACGCACCTCGTCGAGTTGCTGCTGCAACCCGGAATCGGCCATGGCAGTAGGCTACTCAGGTCACGCGAACCGCACAATTCACCACGGTTACGCGAGAGGTCTGCATAACGGGAACGGACGCTGCGCGGTAAACCGTTACCCTTACCCGGTGGGAATCTTCGGTCGGGTGACGGCGCGCCAGCGCCTGCGTAAGGCAACCGAAGAGTCGCTCTCGATCCCCACTTTCAGCGCGCCGCTCGATTGTTCCCCCTGGGTGACCGGCGGCTTGTGGCCCGCCGAACTGTCGCTCACCAGACCCGAAACCGCAACGCTCGCAAAATATCTGAGAGCCGACCTGCACCGGATTGCGACGACCGCCAACGACGAGCTCAAAGCCATCGGTCAAGCCGGCATGGCATATTCCGCGCGGCGCGCCGCCGAGGCCCGGGTGATCGACGAGGCCCGTGCGCGGGCGGTGCGGCGAGTCGAGTCGACACTGCGTCAGCTGCGCGAGACGACGGCACGCGCCGCAGTCCGTCCGGACCTGGACAAGACGCAGATCCTGCCCGCCGTGCGGGACGAGCCGCCTGAAGTCGACAACCGGGAAACGCAATTGCTGCCGGCGGTGCGAGACGATCCGCCGGCTGCAGACATGGACAAGACCCAGGTCTTACCCGCGGTGCGGGAGGCTCCGCAGGCCGCCGACGGCGAGCAGCGGTTGCGGCTTCTGCTGGCCTTCGTGGCACGGCAGGAACCGCGGTTGAACTGGGCGGTCGGCGAGCACACGGACGGCACGACGGTGCTGGTCACCGATCTCGCGCACGGATGGGTTCCACCTGGCATCGCGATTCCGGATGGTGTGCGGCTGCTCGAACCCGGTCACCGGACCGGTAAAGCATCGGAGTTGCTGGGTAGCACGAAGCGGGAGGTGAGCTACGCGCCCGGCGACTCGTCGAAACTCTCCGCGGACACCCGTGGCACCGCGACATCGCCGCACCCGCGGGAACTGCCGGCGGTCGCAGACCTGGGCTGGGAACTGGGCGTCGCCACCCACTGGCGCGAGGGGCTGCCGCGGATGGTGAACACGCTGGCCAAGGCCGTCGCCGCCGGAGCCGGCGTCGTCGACCAAGAACTCGATTTGCTACGCGTGCACCTCGACACCTGCCGCTACCGGGTGCTGGCCCAGTATCCGGACGTCGAACCCGCCCTGCTGCTCAACTGCATGCTGTTGGCTGCCACCGAAAGCAGCGTCACCGGTGACAACATTTCGGCGAACTACCACTTCGCCTGGTTTCAGAAACTGCAGGACCTGACGCCCGCCGAACTGCCTGAATCCTGAATTGACGCAGGTCGGGGCCGTCGACATACTGTCCTGGTGTCGGGGTCGGGTCGTCGCGGCGAACTCGGTGACCGAAGTGTCAGCGGTGGTCTCGGTGCCGAAGACGACGAGGCTCTCGTCGAATCGGTGCTGCGTGAACTGAGCGAGGCCGCTGACAAGTGGGAAGCGCTGGTCGCGCAGGCCGAGACCGTCACCTACAGCGTCGACCTGGGCGACGTCTTCGCTGTGGCGAATTCGGACGGACGTTTGCTCGAGTTGAGGTTGCACCCCGAGGTGATGGCCGGCTACGCGCACAGCGAACTGGCCGACCGACTGAACCTCGCGATCGCAGCGCTGCGCGAAGAGGCCGAGACCGAGAACCAGGCACGGTACGGCCGCCTGCAGTGACGGCGGCGACGGTACGCCAACACGGATCAGTACCGACCGCCGGAAGGAGAATGAACAGTGCCGCTCAACCTGTCCAACCGGGACCAGAATTCGGGACACCTGTTCTACAACCGGCGACTGCGCGCGGCCATCACCCGGTTCTCCGTGCGGATGAAGCACGACGACCGCAAACAGCAAGCCGCGGTCGTGCTGTCGGTCGTGCTCGTCCTGCTCGGCGTGGGTTGGATGGCCCTGCTGCACGTCATGAAACCCGCCGGACTCGTCGCCGCCGCGGCCGTGATCGGAAACCGGGACACCGGGGCGATCTACGCCAAGATCAACGGCCGCCTCTATCCCGCGTTGAATCTGACCTCGGCCCGGCTGGCGGTCGGCAACGCCGCCGCACCCACCTGGGTCACCGCGGCGGAGATCGCCAAGTACCCGACCGGGCCGATGATCGGACTACCGGGATTGCCGGACAGCCTGCCCGTGACGGCCGGTGCCGTCTCGGCGTGGACGGTCTGCGACACCGTGCAATCCGGCGCAGCCGCGCGCGGCAGCGCGACGCCCCCGACGGTCACCGCCATCGCCGGCGCACTGGCCCCGCTGGGCAGGGCCGCGGCGATGGGTCCGGCGCAGGCCGTCCTGGCGACCCTCAAGGGGGCGACCTATGTGATCTGGGGCGGCCAACGGTCCCGAATCGACCTGGCCGACCGATCGGTGACGTTCAACCTGGGTCTCGATCCCGGGGTGACCTATCCGGTCGAGATCTCCGGCGCACTGTTCGACGCCATGCCGTCGACGGAACCGCTGGTGCTGCCCTCGATCCCGGAAGCGGGTGCCGCCTCGCGGTGGTTGTCCGGGGCGAAGGTGGGAAGCGTCCTGGAATCGCGCGACGCCGGCGGAGCCGTCACGGGCTTCTATGTGCTGCTGCCGGACGGCGTGCAGAAGATCACCGGATTCGTCGCCGACCTGTTACGCACCGGCGACTCGCAGGGATCCACGTCGCCGATCCTGGTCGCCCCGGACAAGCTGATCCAGATCCCGGTCGTCGACGTCCTCAACGTCGACTACTACCCGTCGGGCAAGTTCAACTTCGTTGACACGGCAGCGAATCCGGTGACATGTGTCGGCTGGGAGAAACAGTCGAGCGACCCGCAGGCGCGTATCACGATCTACACCGGGCCGGGGTTGCCGGTACCGGCCGGTCTGGACTCCCGCCTGGTGCACCTGGTGCGTGACGACCGCACCCCCGACTCGACCGAGGCACATCAGACGTTGATGATGCCGGGCGCTGCGAACTTCGTGGCCACGACGAGCGGCGTCGCGACCGCGGGCAGCCGGGAAAGTCTGTATTGGCTGTCGCCCCAAGGCGTCCGGTACGGCATCCAATCCGACCAACGGACCGTGCAGGCGCTGGGACTGGACCCCCGACTGGCGGTGCAGGCCCCCTGGCCGCTGATACGGACCTTCGCGCCCGGGCCGGCGATCAGTCGCGATGCAGCTCTCGTCGCCCGCGACGCCGTACCTGCAGGTGGTGTACTCGCACCGCTTCCCGACTCCAGCGAAGCCGGGGGTTAGCCATGTCCAAACGAGGGTTCGTCCGCGGAAAGCGCACGCCCCCACCGAATATCCCGCCGGTGCGGGTGGCGGTGGCCGCGCCGTTGGCTTTGCCCGAGCGCGAGCCGCGCAACATCCTGCTGATGATCGCACTGCCGGCGCTGCTGGTCGGGATCGTCGGCACCCTGGTGGTGATGTACGCATCCGGTGTCCGGTCGCTGCAGTCGGGGTTCTTCCCGATGATCGGCCTGGTCGGATTCGGCGCGCTGATGTTCGGCGGGCGCTTCGGACGCGGCCGCCGGATCAGTTGGGGGGAACAGGAAAAGCAGCGGCGAAGCTATTTGCGCCAACTCGACGAAGACCGCGAAGAAGTGCAGCGCGCGGCCGGAGAGCAACGGCGCGGCCAATTGTTCGTGCACGGCGATCCCCAGCACCTCGACACGGTGATCGGCGGTCCGCGCATGTGGGAACGCCGTCCCAGCGACCCGGACTTCCTCGATGTCCGGCTGGGCATCGGCGTACAACAGGCCAGCGAATCAGCGGTCTCGTTGCAGTGGCCGGACGTCCCGGTCGGGGAAGAACTCGAACCCGTAACCGGCGGCGCACTACGGGATTTCATCCTGGAGCAGAGCAAGATCCGGGGCATCGGCAAGGTGCTGAACCTGCGTTCCAAACCCGGGTTCAGTTTCGTCGCCGACGATCCCGGGGACCTGCACGCTCTGGCGCGCGCCTTGCTGTGCTCGCTGGCGGTCTACCACAGCCCGCACGACGTCAAACTGATGGTCGTCACCCGTCATCCCGAGCTGTGGCACTGGCTGGTGTGGCTGCCGCACAACCAGCACGACGAGATGTTCGACGCCTGCGGACTGCGCCGGCTGGTGTTCGCGTCGCCGACGGAATTGGAAGACGCCCTCGATGCCGAGCTGCACCGTAAGGGTCGCGGGCCGTGGACGCCGCCGGTCGGAAGCAGTCCGACCTCCATGCCGTCGCCGATCGAGTCGACGACCGGGCCGTCGTTGGGGCCGCACTGGGTGATCGTGGACGACAACGTCGGCACCCCCGAGCAATGGGAAGGTGTCACCGGACAGAAGGGCATGGCCGGCATCACCGTGCTGCGGCTGGCGACGCGGGTCGGAGTCGGCGTCGGGTTTACCGAAGCCGAACAACGGTTTTCGTTGCGCGACGGCAGGATCATCCACCGGGATACGTTCTACGCCGCGGCCGATGTGCTCGCCGACAGTACCGCCAGCCGGTACGCCCGTGCCTTGGCCCGCTGGTCACCGATGAGTCCGGGCGACCTGTCTGAGACCGACAGCCAGGGCGGAGAACTGTTGCGCGCCTTGGGTATCACCGATCCGCGAGAACTCGACGTCGACAGGCTGTGGGCGGAGAGCCGGGGCCGCGGCGATCCGAAGTGGGCGATGGTGCCCGTCGGCGTCAAGCAGGGCGGGGAGTTGCAATTCGTCATCCTGCGCGCCAAGGACTTCGGTGGCTACGGCTTCCACTCGGTGGTGATCGGCACGTCCGGATCGGGTAAGTCCGAATACTTCCTGTCGTTGTGCAGCGGCATCGCGCTGACCCACTCACCGGACACCTTCGTCGTGATCTTCGTCGACATGAAGTTCGAGTCGGCGGCCCAGGACCTGCAAGGGTTTCCGCACGTCGCCGGGTCGCTGTCCAACCTGGGCAAGGACGATCGTCACCTCGCCGAACGGATGCGCAAAGCCATCAACGGCGAGATCGCCCGTCGTTACCGGCTTTTCAAGGATGCCGGTGCACGGGACGCCAACGAGTACGAGGAAATGCGCCTCGCCGGGCGCGACCTGGAGCCGGTGCCGATCCTGCTGGTGATCATCGACGAGTACCTGGAGTTGTTCATCCACCACCCGGAATGGATCGACTTGGTGATCCACATCGGACAGGAAGGCCGCGGCTGCAACGTCTTCTTCACCCTCGGTGGGCAACGGTTGGATCTGTCGTCATTGAGTAAAGTCAAGAGCAACATCGCTTTTCGGGTCGCGTTGCGCGCGGAGACCGCCGAGGATTCCCGCGACGTGATCGGCAGTGACGCCGCGTTGCATCTGCCGTCGCAGGAAAACGGTTACGGCTTACTGAAAGTCGGCCCGCGCGACCTGGAACAGTTCCGCTGCTTCTATGTGTCGGCCCCGTTCGTGGTGCCCAAGCGGGTGGTCGACGTGAACACGACCGTGGCTATGAGCTTTTCCCAGCCGCGGGCCTATTCCGCGGCGTACCAACCCCTCAGCGAGGCCGACAGCGCAGCGTTGGCCGTCGCCGACGAACCCGACGAGCCGGACGAATTCCTGTTCCACGCCGATGGCTTCCGTAAGAAGAAACTCGTCGACGTGATCCGCGAGTCGCTGGTGTCGCATCCAGCCCGCCCGCCCCATCAAATCTGGCTGCCGCCACTGGAAGTCAGCGAGACCGTCGACACGCTGGTGGCACGCTGGCGCGGGCGGCGATGGGACGTGGCCTACGGCCAGAACGCCGGGCTGGTGTTCCCGATCGGCATCGTGGACATTCCCGAGGAACACGCCCAACGGGTGCACGCGATCAACGTGGAAATGGACAACGTCATGGTCGTGGCGACCGCCCAGCGGGGCAAGTCCACCACGTTGATGACGCTGATGACGTCCGCGGCGCTGATGTATCGGCCCGAGCGGGTGACGTTCTTCTGCATCGGGGCCTCGCTGTTCCCGGTCGAGTCGCTGCCGCACGTGGCATCGGTAGTCAGCCCGACCGACGGCGAAGGAGTGTCCCGGACCATCGCGTCCATCGAGGGACTGATCCTGGCACGCGAAGCCTCGTTCAAGAGGTACCAGATCGACATCTCCGAATTCCGGGAGCGGCGCTTCGGGTTCGACGGCGATACCGTCGCCGGGGCCACCAACACCGACCCCGAGGACAAGTTCGGCGACGTCTTCCTCGTCATCGACAACTTCAGTGACCTCTACGACAAGGACAGCGCGATGGGTGAGCGGGCCATCGCGATAGCTCGCCAAGGGCTGTCCTACGGCGTGCACATCATGACCACGGCGACGGCGTGGCTGGTGGGTCAAAAGCAGCAACTGGTCAATGTCTCCAATGCCCGCATCCAGCTGCGGCTGAGCAACCCCGACGAAACTCAGATGGGCGAGGGATTCGAGCGGAAGAAGGCCGCCCGCAACACGTTGGACCGGCCGGGCTTCGGGCTGACCCGCGACGCCCACGAACTGTTGATCGGCGTGCCGGAAGTCATCGGCGCCGCTGGGGCACGGGTGGCGACCCGCGACATCGGGCCGCTCATCGCGCAGCTGACCGGTGCCGGGCGGGTGGAGAGCCTGGCGCGCCTGCCAGACCGTATTCCGCTGATCGAGGTGGCCGAGGTGTTCGCCGCCACCGCCGGACATGCCGATCCGCTCAACATCCCGTTCGGCATCGGCGAGACTGCCCTGCAGCCCGCGGTGCTGCCCGCCCGCGTGGTGCCCAACCTGCTGGTGGTAGGTCGTCAATCATGCGGCAAGACAACGACATTGGCCGCGATCGGGCAGATGATCGTCGGACGGTGCACACCCGAGCAGGCACAGATCACCATCATCGATCCGAAGACGTCGCTGATCGGCAAGATCCAGGGTGACCACGTACGCGCCTACGCCTACACCTCCGAGGACATCGACACGGCACTCGCTGAACTGGCGCAGTCGCTGCGTGATCGGCTGCCGCCGTCGGGATTGAGCCAGGAGGAGTTGCTGAGCCGACGCACCTGGGACGGACCGCACCATTTCGTCTTGATCGACGACGAGCAGGAACTGCGGCCGCACGGCGTTATCGGCAAACCCGCCGCGACCGCGCCGCTGTGGGGATTGATCGAACGCGCCCGCGAGATCGGCCTGCATGTCATCGCGTCCCGGTTGCCCGGCAACTGGGCGGGCGTGTCGGTCACCAGCCCGTTCCTGCAGAAGATGACGGGCTCGAGGGCTCCGACGCTGTTCATGGACAACGACCCGGCGGCGGTGAAGGTGTTCGGCAGGACCAGTGCGAAACAACTGCCGCCCGGGCGGGGTCTGTTGGTGACCAGCGACGGCGTCATGGAAGGAGTGCTGGTCGGTGAGCCGCACAGGTGAATCGACAGGGCCGGGGAGTCAACCTAGACTCAGCGCAACTTCTCGCCGGACGCGAGCAATCTAGGAGGCGGATATGGGTGGTGGCCTGTTCGGGATGGTGCCGGGCGCGGTGGACTTGTCGGCCGCGGCCGAGGCCGGGATCAGCGAGGAGATGGCCGCTACCACGGCTGCTGGATCGGCCGCGCTGACCGGGGTGATGCCGATGGCCACCGACGCCGACTCCATCGAGTTCGCCGCCGCTCTCAATGCCGCCGGTGCCGCCTACCTCGCGACCGCGGGCGAGCACGTCGGTCAACGGGCCGCCTTCTCCGGCGCGCAGGGCCTGGCATCGACCACCGCCGTCGCCGCCGAGGGGGCCAGCGCGGGCGCTGTCGGGCTCTAGGCAGCATGGGCGATCCCCGGTGGACAGGTCCCCCCGAAGTCGTAGCGGCGATCTTCGAGGCGGGATCCCCTGCGTCGACACTCGCCAACAACGTCGTGTGGGTTACCGAGACCGCGAACGGCGAGCTGTCGGCGGGCCTTTCGGAGATCAATACGCTGGTCACCGCCGCGCAGTGGCAGGGCGTGGGAGCCGTCGCGTCTACGGTGGCCGCCACCGGCCTCAACGCCGGGTTGCAGACGCTGGTGGGCTGGACAGCCGAGAAGATCACGGTGACCCAGGCCGCGGTCGAGGCTTTTATGCTGGCGCGGTCCTCGGTGATCCCCTCGGTGCTCTCGCAGACCAACCGCGACGAGTGGACCGTGCTGAATGCCACCAATTTCTTCGGTCAGAACACCCCGGGGATCGTCGAGCGCGACACCGAGTACTTTGGTGAGCACTGGCCGCACAACTCGAGCGTGGGCTGGACGTATTCGGCGGCGCTGACCGGTCTGATTGCGACGCTGGCCGTCCCCCCGCCGGTCGCGCCGATGGGTGCGTCACCCGCTGCCCCGGCGACGGCCGCGCAAGCGGTCGCCCAGGCTGCGGCCCAGACCGGCATGCACAACGCGGTTCAGGCATCGACGCAGGTCGCGGGGCAGACGGCTTCTGCGCCCGGACAGTCGACCGGTCAGCTCAGTTCGCTCATGCAGGAACCGATGCAGATGGTGTCGAGCATGACCGCGCCGCTGAAGGATCTGGCGCAGGCTCCGATGCAGGCGATGCAAGGGTTCACCAGCATGCCGATGAGCATGATGCAGGGATTCGGCGGCATGTTCCCCTCGACTGGGGCGCCGAATGCGGCGGTCGCCGCCGCCGAACCAGTGGTAATGGCCGGCGGTGCGGCCTCGGCGGGTGGCGGCGGTGCAGGTGGCGGTGGTTTTCCCGGTTCCGGTTTGACCAGCTACACCCGTCCCACCAGCAGCTTCGAGCCCGAAGGTGGTAGGCCGACCAGCCTGCGCGCCGGGATGTTGAACGCCGCCGAGGTCCGCGGACCCACGGCGTCAGGCGGCATGGGCGGTGCACCGATGCCGATGACCCCGGCCGGGATGCTGGCGCGTGGTTCGGCGTCGGACAAGGACGAGGTGACGCGCGCTCGCGTCGTCGTCGACGGTGACCGCACCGGCCACCGGTAGCCCACGCATCATCGCCGAGCGTGTAGCCACTGCGAAATTCAGCGCCGAAACTCGCAGTGGCTACACGCTCGCGAAACAGATCAAGACGCGCCCGCGGGCGCTCATCGCCCGGGGCCGGGCGGCCCGGCGAACGCCTGCGCGATCCCCAGCCAGCGCTGCGCGTCCTCCCCCACCGCCGTCACGTCCAGCGACGCCAGCGGCCGTCGCTGGGTCACCAGGCAGCAGAAGTCTTCGGCCGAACCGGTGACGCGCTGGGCAGCGTCCGACGGGCCCCAGGACCAGGTGTCGCCGCCGGGAGCGCGCAGCTCGACGTAGAACGGCTCGGCCGGCGGAGTCAGGTTGTTGACGGCGTAGGCGTAGTCACGCGCCCGCACCCCGATATGGGCGATCGAACGCAGCCGGTCGGTGGCCGGCCGGGTGACACCGAGGGTGTCGGCGACGTCGAGTCCGTGCGCCCAGGTCTCCATCAGCCGGGCGGTGGCCATCGACGTGGCACTCATCGGCGGCCCGAACCAGGGCAGCTTGCGGCCGTCGGGAACCGTCAGCAGCGCCTCGTGCAGCCTCTCGCGGGTGTCGCGCCAGTCGGCGAGCAGATCGGAAGCTGGCATCACGGCCAGCTCCTCGGCTCCCGCGTCGACGAACCCGAGCGGGTCGGTCGCCGCGCCGGCCAGCACCTCGGCGAACCCGTCCTCGTCGGTGATCGAGAGCAACGACACCCGATCGGTCCACAGCAGATGTCCGATCTGGTGCGCGATGGTCCAGCCCGGCGCGGGTGTCGGCTCCGCCCAGCGCTCCGGCGCAAGCGGCGCCACCAGGGCGTCGAGCTCGTCGCTCTCCGCCCGCAGATCGACGACGAATGGACCTGGACCTGCCATAAGTTCCTCCTCGACTAACTGCCGACGGTCGCGCGTCGCCGACCGACAACACTGTGCACCAGCAGCCCGACCAGATAAACCGCCGAGCCGCACAACACGAACGTGGGGGCATGCCCGTCGTCGGGGATGAACGCCGCCGCCACCGTCACAGCAAAGATGAACGACACCCAGAACAGCGCGTCCTGCACGGCGAACACGTGGCCGCGCAACGCGTCGTCGACGTCGATCTGCATGGCTGAGTCGGCGCACAGCTTGACCACCTGTCCGGCCATTCCGAGCAGGAACCCGCACGTCACCATGACCGGCAACACCAACGTGGCGCCCGCCAACTGGATGACCGCCGCCGCTACCAGCGCGGTGTTGGCCGTCGCGTAACGACCCCACCGCCGCACCAGAGCCGGGGTCAGCACGTTGGACAGGAACGCGCCCAAGCCGGTGGCGGCGAAGAACAACAGCGCGGTCCCGAGGCCTTCGGTGTCGGCGTCTTTCATATGGTGGACCAGCAGCAGGATCACCAGCGAGTTGATGCCGACGACCATTCTGTGCGCGGCCAACCCGGACAGGGCGGCGGCGACCGTCGGGCGCTGGAAGACGGTCCGGACACCGTGCAGCCAGCCGGTGACCACCGCATAGACGGCCGACCCGTGGATCGCGCGCTTGGTGTCGTCGGGTCCGAGCACCCCCGGCGCGAACCGCCGGGACAGCAGCAACGCCAGCGACACCGGAATCAGCGCGGTGTAGATGACCACCGCAGACCCTTCATCTCCGGCGCCGCCGAGCCAACTGAGCAGGAACATGAAGTTAGCTCCCAGGAAAGCCGCCACGGCGCCCGACGCGGTGGCCACCGAGTTCATCGTGACCACCCGCTCGCGCGGCACCACGTGCGGCAACGAGGCCGACAGGCAGGCCGCCACGAACCGGGCCAGACCGTTGGCCAGCAGCGCGGTACACAACAGAACCAGATCGCTGGCGCGCACGGCCAGAATCGTGCCGATCGCAACGATGAAGCACAGCCGCGCGGTGTTGGCGCCGATGAGCACCAGCCGCCGGTCCCAGCGGTCCATCAGCGCACCCGCGAACGGCCCCAGCAACGAATACGGCAGGAACAGCACGGCGAAGGCACGTGCGATCGCCATCGGATCGGCGGCCCGGTCCGGGTTGAACAGCAACGCTCCGGCCAGGCCCGCCTGGAACAGGCCGTCGCCGAACTGACTTGCCATGCGCAACTGCAGAAGTCGCCAGAAGTCGGGCAGCGCGCGCACCGACCGCCACAGTTCGACGGGCGCGCTTGCCTGCAACCGGCTGCGATTCACTGAACCCACTTCCACAAGCGGCAACGGACGGCCTGGCGCCGTCTCAATACAGTACAAATCTTCGCCGGGCACGGTTGTTTGCACCGGTGAAGCCACTGCGGGTGCGATGATGTTGTGGTGGCTCAGTACGAAGACCCCGACGACTCGGTCGCTCCGGCTGCCCAGCGGGTCCGCGCGGGTACCTTGCTGCTGGCCAACACCGATTTGTTGGAGCCGACTTTCCGCCGCAGCGTCATTTACATCGTCGAGCACAACGAGGGCGGCACCCTTGGGGTGGTGCTCAACCGGTCCAGCGAGACGGCGGTGTACAACGTGTTGCCGCAGTGGGCCAAACTCGCCGCCAAGCCGAAGACGATGTTCATCGGCGGGCCGGTTAAGCGCGACGCCGCGCTGTGTCTGGCGGTGCTGCGCATCGGCGCCGAACCCGACGGCGTGCCGGGCCTGCGCCATGTGGCCGGCCGCATGGTGATGGTCGATCTGGACGCCGAACCGGACCTGATCGCACCCGCGGTCGAAGGGGTGCGCATCTTTGCGGGCTACTCCGGCTGGACCATCGGCCAACTCGAAGGCGAAATCGAGCGCGACGACTGGATTGTGTTGTCGGCGTTGCCATCTGACGTTCTTGTGCCGCCCCGGGCTGATCTCTGGGGGCAAGTGTTACGCCGCCAGCCGTTGCCGCTTTCGTTGCTGGCCACCCATCCGATCGACCTCAGCCGCAACTGAGTCGCGGCGCTCGCCCTCAGACCGAGTCGCAGGACAGCGCGCACCCACCGCAGCTACCGGTGCAGCCGGCCTCGGCGGTGACCTCACTACGTAACGCATAGCGCGCGCTCTGCACCGAACCGGTGGCCAGGGTGCCCAGCGCGCCGGCGACACAGATGATCACCACCACCAGCGCGGTGTGTGGAGATGCCGCCAGCGCCACCACTCCCCCGGCGGCGAGCATCACCGCGGCCGCCAGCTGGGTCGGCGCCATCGCCCGCAACGCTAACTGGGTGGGGTCCGCCGTGGACGGGTGGCTCAGCAACCAGATCCCGAACGCGGCAGCCGCTACCGCCGCACACACGCAGAGCACGCCCGCGATAAGCATGCGCTCACAATACGATCCCGCCGATGTGCCCGCGCGGCGGGCTTCGTCGCGGGGTCAGCGCGACGGGGCGACGTTGACCAACGGCGGGAGCGACTGCACCCCTCGCGCGGGTGCCTGCGCTGCGGGTGCCTGCGCTGCTGGGGCGGCCGGTACAGCGACGGGAGCTGCGGGTACCTGCGCTGCTGGAGCGACCGGCACAGCGACGGGAGCTGCGGGTGCCTGCGCTGCGGGTGCCTGCGCTGCGGGTGCCGGGGCGGCCGCCCCCGGCGCTGTCACCCGAAAGCCGCTGATGATCGCATCGGTCGCGGGCCCGTCGCTGACCGCCTGCGACGCGGCGGTGGTCACCGACATCGACACCAGATACCGCTCGGACCCCGAGGTGGCGATGACGTGGCGACGCGAGGTGTTGAGCGTCATGTCGTTCTCTCGATAAGTGCCTTCGATGACGCCCGACGGGAAGTTGCCGAGGTTGGCCTGCGAGGCATTGGTCGTCTGCCAGGCCAGCAACCGCTGGCTGTCGACGAATCCGTGCGAGATCGCTTCCGCGGGGTCGAAGTCACCGACCAGCTTGTAGACGACCACCTGCGCGTTCGACGTGTACACGCTGTTGCCGCCGACCCGGTCGGCGATCACCACGAACGCGTCCGGCACGTTGGGGTCGGGTACCTGAGTCCAGCGCGGCGGCATCGGCACGGTGATGTCGAGCGCCTTGAACCCGAGCGGACGCTGCGCTTCGAGTTTGACGCCTTTGCTTTCCAGATATTCGCGCAGCGTCCCGGTCACGGCCGGCGTACCCGAGGCCGGCGCCGCGGCCGGAACCGGAGCCGCGACGGGCGCCTGCGCCGGAGCCGCGACGGGCGCCGCGACGGGAGCCTGCGCCGGAACCGCGACGGGCGCCGGAGCAGCGACGGGCGCCTGCGCCGGAACCGCGACGGGAGCCGGAACCGCGACGGGCCCCTGCGCCGGAGCCGGAGCGAACCGGTTGCTGTTGACGCCCCCCGGGAACACGGCGCCGGGTGTGGTCGCCTGCTGCGTCGGGACCTGGCCCGGGACGACCGGCTGGGGGACCAGCGGCTCGGCCGAGGCCGTCCCACCGGCAACCATCACGACGCCCAAGACGCCGGCGGCCATACCACCTGCGAACGTTCGCCAGGTGCGCGCGATCTGAATCATTTCGCCTCGGTCCCTCCGCGGTAGCGCGGGCGTTGGTGCGTGTCGAAGCCCGCCACGAGCCTGAATGTAACCACTGCTCAAGAGCACCGACCATGCCCGCAACACACCTGGGATGAACCTCTGATCGGCGTGCAACGCAACCGAGACCAACCCGTGGCCGCCCAATCGGGCGCCGGTCTGCGCGACCCGCCCTTATACCCTGTTGGGCGTGACCGAATCGCCGCCCGCCGCATCCGTCGACCCGCCCGGCGCCAACGACGCCGACGCGCCGCGGTACCGCTACACCGCCGAGCTTGCGGCCGGGCTCGAACGCACCTGGCAGGACAACTGGGCCAGCTGGGGGACGTTCCATGTGCCCAACCCGGTCGGCGCGCTGGCACCTGCCGACGGTGCGGGCGTGCCCGACGACAAACTCTTCGTGCAGGACATGTTTCCCTACCCGTCGGGGGATGGGCTGCACGTCGGCCACCCGCTGGGCTACATCGCCACCGACGTCTACGCCCGCTACTACCGGATGCGCGGACGTAATGTGTTGCACGCGTTGGGTTTCGACGCGTTCGGATTGCCGGCCGAGCAATACGCGGTGCAGACCGGCACCCACCCACGCACCCGGACCGAAGCCAACGTGGTGAACTTCCGGCGACAGTTGGGTCGGCTGGGACTCGGTCACGACAGTCGGCGCAGCTTCTCCACCACCGATGTCGAGTTCTACAAGTGGACGCAGTGGATCTTCCTGCAGATCTATAACGCCTGGTTCGACTCCGCTGCCGACAAGGCCCGCCCGATCGCAGACCTGATCGCCGAATACGATTCCGGGGCAAGGAGTCTGGCGGACGGCCGCGATTGGGCGACGCTGTCGGCGGGGGAGCGGTCCGACGTGATCGACGGTCACCGGCTGGTTTATCGCTCCGACTCGCTGGTCAACTGGTGCCCTGGCCTGGGCACGGTACTGGCCAACGAGGAGGTCACCGCCGACGGCCGCAGCGACCGCGGCAACTTCCCGGTATTCCGGAAACGGTTGCGGCAGTGGAACATGCGGATCACCGCCTATTCCGACCGGTTGCTCGACGACCTGGATTCCCTGGACTGGCCCGAGAAGGTCAAGACCATGCAGCGCAACTGGATCGGACGCTCGACCGGTGCGGCGGCGCTGTTCTCGGCGACCGGAGCCGACGGGACCGTACGCGACATCGAGGTCTTCACCACCCGGCCCGACACCCTGTTCGGTGCCACCTATCTGGTGTTGGCCCCCGAGCACGACCTGGTCGACGCGCTGGTCGCACCGGTCTGGCCGGACGGCACCGACAGAACCTGGACGTACGGCGCCCCGACACCCGTCGAGGCCGTCGCGTCCTACCGGCGCGCCATCGCGGCCAAGTCCGACCTTGAGCGCCAGGAGAGCCGGGAGAAGACAGGCGTCTTCCTCGGCGCCTACGCCGTCAACCCGGCCAACGACCGGCCGGTGCCGGTCTTCATCGCCGACTACGTGCTGGCCGGATACGGGACCGGAGCGATCATGGCCGTGCCAGGCCACGACCAGCGAGACTGGGACTTCGCCCGCGCCATGGGTCTGCCGATCGTCGAAGTCATTGCCGGCGGCGACATTTCGCAAGCAGCGCATTCCGGCGACGGCGTCCTGGTCAACTCCGACTACCTGGACGGGCTCAGCGTCGATGAGGCCAAACAGGCCATTACCGCCCGCCTGGAATCCGAGGGACGGGGCCGCGCGCGCGTCGAATTCAAGCTTCGTGATTGGCTTTTCGCGCGGCAGCGGTATTGGGGCGAGCCGTTCCCGATCGTCTTCGACCGCGACGGGCGCCCGCACGCACTTGACGAAGCCTCGCTGCCCGTCGAACTGCCCGACGTGCCGGACTATTCGCCGGTGCTGTTCGACCCTGACGATGCCGACAGCGAACCGTCGCCGCCGTTGGCGAAGGCCACCGAATGGGTGCACGTCGAGCTGGATCTCGGTGACGGCCTGCAGCCCTACACGCGCGACACCAACGTGATGCCGCAATGGGCCGCCAGCTCCTGGTATGAGCTGCGCTACACCGACCCGCTCAACGCGGATCGGTTCTGCGACAAGGAGAACGAGGCCTACTGGATGGGTCCTCGTCCGGCCGAGCACGGTCCCGGCGACCCCGGCGGGGTGGACCTCTACGTCGGTGGCGCCGAGCACGCGGTGCTGCACCTGCTGTATTGCCGTTTCTGGCACAAGGTGCTGTACGACCTGGGCCACGTCAGTTCTCGTGAGCCCTACCGCCGCCTGGTCAACCAGGGCTACATCCAGGCCTTCGCCTACACCGATGCGCGCGGGTCCTACGTGCCGGCCGCCGAGGTCATCGAACGGGACGGCAGGTTCTGCTATCCCGGGCCGGACGGCGAGATCGAGGTTTTCCAGGAGTTCGGCAAAATCGGTAAGAGCCTGAAGAACTCGGTGTCGCCCGACGAGATCTGCGACGCCTACGGCGCCGACACCCTGCGGGTGTACGAGATGTCGATGGGTCCGCTGGAAGCGTCGCGCCCGTGGGCCACCAAGGATGTCGTCGGCGCGCACCGGTTCCTGCAGCGCGTCTGGCGGTTGGTGATCGATGAGGACACCGGCGAAGTGCGGGTGGTGGACGGCGAATTGGACGCCGAGACGCTGCGCGCGCTGCACCGCACCATCGCCGGAGTGTCCGACGACTATGCGGCCCTGCGCAACAACACCGCCGCCGCCAAGCTGATCGAGTACACCAACCACCTGACCAAAGCCCACCGCGACGGGGTTCCGCGCGCCGCCGTCGAACCGCTGGTGCTGATGCTGGCGCCGCTGGCCCCGCACCTGGCCGAGGAGTTGTGGTCACGGCTGGGTCACTCAGAATCGTTGGCGCACGGCCCTTTCCCGGCCGTCGACCCGGCCTATCTGGTCGACGACACCGTCGAGTACCCGGTGCAGGTCAACGGCAAGGTGCGCGGCCGGGTGCTGGTGGCCGCCGACGCGGACAAGGAAGCGGTGCAGGCCGCGGCCCTGGGCGACGAGAAGGTGCAGGCATTCCTGGCCGGTGCCGCGCCACGCAAGGTGATCGTGGTGCCCGGCCGGATGGTCAATCTGGTGGTTTGAGAAGCCGTCGCGTCAACGCTGCCGGATCACCACTTCGTGGACATGACCGTCCCGAGGCGTAGCCACCACGTTGGCCACCACCTCGGCGACGGTTTCCGGCCGCAGGAACTTCGCCGGGTCGTACTCACCGCCCTCGTAGGCGACGAGCTCGCGTTGCATGTCGGTGTCGACACGACCGGGATAAACGGAGGTGACCGTCAGCGACGGCTCGTCGGCGCGTAACGAGTCGGCGAAAGCCCTCAGAGCGAACTTGCTGGCCGAATAGGCGGCCATGCCGGACGAGACGTTGCGCCCCGAACCGGAGTTGATGAACACCACCTGCCCGCGCGTCGCCTGCAGCGCAGGCAACAGCGTCAACGTAAGGGCCACCGCCCCGAACACATTGACGCTGAAGGTGGCGCGCCACTCATCGACGTGTGACTCCCCGACGTGACCCGGGACGGATACCCCGGCGTTGTGCACCAGCACGTCGAGTTCATCGATGACTTCGCAGCTGGCCTCGATCGAGTCGGTATCGGCCAGATCCAACGGAAAGGTGGTCGCGCCCAACCGTTCGGCGACCTCGTCCAGGCGTCGCGACGGCCGGCCTGCCAACAGCAGCGTATGGGTGGGCGCCAACGCCGCAGCGATGGCCGAGCCGATGCCGCCGCTGGCGCCGGTGATCAGTGCGGTGGGCACGCCGTCGTACTCAGTTGGGCAACGGCGAAGCCGCTGCCGTCCCGGTGGTGCTGGCGGCCGGTTCACCGGAGGCGAGCCGGTCCAGCGGCGCCAACGCCTTCATCAGGACCTCCAGGTCGGAGTGGGGGAGTTGGCTGAGCATCGCGGCCAGCGAGGCGTGCCGGCTGGCCAAAGACTCGGCGTGCACCGCCCGGCCCTGTGGGGTGATATCGACCAACACGGCCCGCAGATCGGACGGGTCACGTGAGCGCTTCACCAGACCGACCTTCTCCAGCCGGCGAATGGCGACCGTCGTGGTGGGCGTCCGCACCCGTTCGTGCGCGGCCAAATCCGTCATCCGGATGGGTCCGCGGTCGAGCAGGGTGATCAGTATCGAAAGCTGTGCCAGGGTGAGGTCGCTGGCGACCGCACCCGTGGTCGGGTCGCCGCGACGCAGGATCGCCGACAGCTTGGATAGCGATCGGTGCAGCCCCTCTGCCAGGTCCGCCAGCTCCGGGGACGTGGGTTCGCTGTCCGACATAAACCGGCAGTCTAACCCGACCCGCGCGGGGCGGAAGAGCCTGTCTGGGATGGTGCGCCTGCCCTGCTCAAAGCCCCTCGACGAGGAGTTGCTGGTGTCGCTGCGTCCCGGCGGCCGGGCGTGCTGGTCCCGGGGGTGCCGAACTCCGCAGATTTGCCGTGATCGGAAAAACCCTCGGCGTCCGGTCGAGCGGAGCAGGATCGTTCAGAGCACCAACGCTGCCGACTGGGGGATCGCTTCTACCTCTACCAAGACCGGCAGGACTACGTCCGCATCCACGTGGTCGGTGCCCGGTGGGAACACTCCGCGACGGCACAGTTCGGCGACCATCGTCCTGGCCATCAACTCAGATCGCCGCAGGCACGCGGCTCGCGCGGATTCCGGGTCGCGCCGGTGCATGGCGGCATGCTCGTCTTCGTAGAACGGCAGCAGGTCGTCTTGACTGTGTTGATAGGTCATCCAGAACACGCGGGGGATCAAATTCTGCGAAGCGCGGATGGTGGCGTGCAGGCGAGGCCCGGCGTACTCGTCGTTGACCGTGCGCCGGTAATCGCCGGCGCGTTCGGCGAAGGTCCGGGAGTCCCGCGCCGTCCGCAGCGACCGCAACAGCGCATCGAGTTCGGTCAGGATGCGGGGAGTGGGATTGGCGGCGGCCCGGCCGGAGGCGATGCCATTGAGCAGGCCGTCAAGTTCGTGGTGCTCGTACACGGTGGCCTCGTCGAACCGTTCGACGAACGCGCCGCGGTGATAGCGCGTCGACACGACGCCGTCGTGCTCGAGCTGGACCAGTGCCTCCTGGATCGGAACCCGGCTGATACCCAGGCCGTGCGCGATCTCGTTGCGATCGACTCGATCGCCGCTGCGCAGTTTCCCGGTCAATACCAAGTTGAGAACGTGAGTGACAACCTGGTCCTTTTCTTTGATCCCGTACCGTTTGGGCATTCATTCGCCATTTCTTCCGGCCCCCCGAAAGGCCATTGCGCGGCAAGTTTCTCACAGCTCGAGGCTTACGAAGAAATGAATTTGAAATGAAACGCGAACTAGCTACGTTCGCTGTCGCGCCATCGGCACAGCGCCTCGGCGTCGGTGAGGTCGTAGTCCGGACCGTTGACGCCCACCGTGAGCAGCGTGACGCCGAGTCCGCTGAGCGCCTCGGCGTTGGGGATCACCTCCTCCCCGCTGCCCGCTGACGCCGAGCGTTCGATGCTGGCCGGGTCCCGCCCGACGGTCTCGCAGTGCTTGGCCAGCACGGCCGCCTTGCCGGGGAACTCGTCGGCGTCGGCGAAGCTGTGCCAGATGTCGGCGTGCTCGGCGACCAGGCGCAGGGTCTTGCGTTCGCCGCCGCCGCCGATCAGGACGGGGATGTCGCGGGTGGGTGCCGGGTTGAGCTTGGCCAGCCGGGACTTGATCCGGGGGAGTGCGTCGGCCAGGTCGTCGAGTCGGCTGCCCGCGGTGCCGAATTCGTAGCCGTACTCGTCGTAGTCCTTCTGCTTCCATCCCGAGCCGATGCCCAGGATGAGGCGACCGTCGGAGATGTGGTCGACGGTGCGGGACATGTCGGCCAGCAGTTCGGGGTTGCGGTAGGAATTGCAGGTCACCAGCGCGCCGATCTGGATGCGCGACGTCTGCTCGGCCCAAGCCGCGAGCATCGTCCAGCATTCGAAGTGGGCGCCGTCCGGGTCGCCGTAGAGCGGGAAGAAGTGGTCCCAGTTGAACGCCACGTCGACACCGATGTCTTCGCAGCGGCGCACCGCGTCGCGGATCTGCTGGTATTGCGGTGCGTGTTGGGGCTGCAGCTGCACGCCGATGCGGACGGGAAAGTCGGGAAGCACGGGGGAGGTCATAGTGACCACCGTATGCCTCAGCGAGCGTCGACGACTGTGCGGACGAGGTCGATCAGCGCGCGCGGTTGGTCGCTCTGCACCGAGTGGCCCGAGTTCTGCACGACGTGTGCCGCGCGGAAATGCTTTGCGCGCCTTTGTAGTTCGGCGACATCGTCGTCGTTGACGAAACCCGACGTGCCACCCCGCACCAGAGTGACCGGGGCGGTCAATTCGTCGACGTCGTCCCACAGGGCGCCGAACTCGGGGAATTTCCGGATGCTGTCGTAACGCCACGTCCAGTTGCCGTTGTCCAGCCGGCGGGAGTTGTGAAACACCCCGCGCCGCAACGCCTTCACTTCGCGGTGCGGAGCCGCGGCGACGGTGAGATCGAGCATGGCCTGGAAGCTGGGAAACTCCCGTTCGCCGGCCATCAACTCCACGGTGCCGCGCTGCTCCTTGGTCATCTCCGAGTGCCGCGCCAGTGCCGACGGGGTGACGTCGATCAGCACGAGTTCGTCGACCAGCTCCGGCGCCAGCGCGCCGAGCCGGATGCCGGTCAGCCCGCCCAGCGACATACCCACCACGAATTGCGCGCCCGGGGCCAGCTCGCGCAGCACGGGCGCCAGGGTGTCGGCGTTGTTCTGCGGCGAGTAGTCGCCGTCCTCCCGCCACGCGGAATGCCCGTGGCCGGGAAGGTCCACCGCCAGCGCGGGTTCGCCGAGGCCGACAATCACCGTGTCCCAGGTGTGCGCGTTCTGCCCGCCGCCGTGCAGGAAGATCACCCGCGGGTCCGAGCCGCCCCAGCGCAGCGCGCTGATCTGGCCGGCGTCCACCCGTTCGACGTGGGGGAGGGGACCGGTGACGCCGGCTTGTTCGGCGTTCTCGGGCAGCAGGTCGAACTCGGAGAGCCCAGCCAGGTCGTCGTCAGCGGTGTCGGTCACGCCTCGCACTTTACGAGGCGAGCCCGGCAAGTCACGCTAGCGTGACGCTCGGCGCCGGATGTCACGCTAGCGTGACGCTCGACGCACCGCGCACCGCGCACCGCGTAAAGGCTCAGCCCTCGATGATGAACTCTTCGAGCTGCGCGCGCGCGACGTCGTCGGGCAGCTGCTCGGGCGGGCTCTTCATCAGGTACGCCGACGCCGGGATCACCGGGCCGCCGATGCCGCGGTCCTTGGCGATCTTCGCCGCACGCACCGCGTCGATGATGACGCCGGCCGAGTTCGGCGAGTCCCACACCTCGAGCTTGTACTCCAGGTTCAGCGGCACGTCGCCGAAGGCGCGGCCTTCCAGGCGCACGTAGGCCCACTTGCGATCGTCCAGCCAGCCGACGTGGTCGGACGGCCCGATGTGGACGTCCTTGGAGTTGAACTCACGCTGGACGTTGGAGGTCACCGCCTGGGTCTTGGAGATCTTCTTGGACTCCAGGCGCTCGCGCTCCAGCATGTTCAGGAAGTCCATGTTGCCGCCGACGTTGAGCTGCATGGTGCGGTCCAGTTGCACGCCGCGGTCCTCGAACAGCTTGGCCATCACGCGGTGGGTGATGGTGGCACCGACCTGGCTCTTGATGTCGTCTCCGACGATCGGCACGCCGGCGTCGGCGAACTTCTTGGCCCACACCGGGTCCGAGGCGATGAACACCGGCAGCGCGTTGACGAACGCGACACCGGCGTCGATCGCGCACTGCGCGTAGAACTTGTCGGCCTCTTCCGAACCCACCGGCAGGTAGGAGACCAGCACGTCGACCTCGGCGTCCTTGAGCACCTGGACGACGTCCACCGGCTCGGAATCGGACAGCTCGATGGTGTCGGCGTAGTACTTGCCGATGCCGTCCAGCGTCGGTCCGCGCTGCACCAGCACATTGGTGGGGGCGACGTCGGCGATCTTGATGGTGTTGTTCTCCGAGGCGAAGATCGCGTCGGACAGGTCGAAGCCGACCTTCTTCGCGTCGACGTCGAACGCGGCCACGAACTTGACGTCGCGGACGTGGTACGGACCGAACCGTACGTGCATCAAGCCGGGGACCGTGGATGTGTCGTCGGCGTTGTAGTAATACTCAACGCCCTGCACCAGCGAGGACGCGCAGTTGCCGACGCCGACAATGGCGACTCGTACCTCGGACGCCTGCGGCGCGTTCTGCTCACTCATCTGGCGTTCTCCTAACCTCGTAACTCTGATGTCCAACCGGTTTGTCCAAATTCGAACGGGTGAATCACGTCTGTTCGACGTGATTGGGCGCCGCCCGTTCCGCGGCGATGAGCTCGTTGAGCCACTTGACTTCACGCTCACTTGACTCGAGCCCGAGCTGATGCAGTTGACGGGTGTAGCGATCGAACGAGCTGCTGGCCCGCGCCACTGCTTCGCGCAGACCTTCCCGACGCTCTTCGACCTGACGGCGGCGGCCCTCCAGAATGCGCATCCGCGCTTCGGCCGGAGTGCGGTTGAAAAAAGCCAGGTGCACCCCGAAGCCATCGTCGGTGTAGTTGTGCGGCCCGGTGTCGGCGACCAGTTCGCCGAAACGCTGGCGGCCCTTGTCGGTGAGTTGATAGACGCGACGGGCGCGCCGCACCGGCGTCCCGGCCGGGGCCGCATTCTCGGCGATCAACCCGTCGGCCTGCATGCGCCGCAGCGCGGGGTACAGCGAGCCGTAGGAGAAGGCGCGGAAGGCGCCGAGTAGGCCGGTCAGCCGCTTGCGCAGCTCGTAGCCGTGCATGGGGGACTCGATCAGCAGGCCCAGAATGGCCAATTCCAGCATCGAGTCACCTCCTTTTGCATGGCTGATTAGAACGATTTGACGCCTCGCGTCATCGTATCGTCCCGATATATTAGCGACAACACCACCGGGTGTTGGTGCGCCGTTGGTCACAGCCGACACGCGCCTCAGCCCCCGGCGTAACTGACCTTCCTAGGGGTGCCGTCGGCGGCCAACTGGATGGAGCCGCCGCCGTAGTCGCTGGACACGTGGATGGAAAGCGCCAGCGCACCCGGTGTGGTGGGATCCTTCGCCGGCTCGACGATCAGGTACATGGACTTGACGTCTTGCGGTTTGATACCGACGGTTTCCGGCGCCCCACGCAGCACCCCCACCACGGCCTTGATGTCGAATTTGCCCAGGTCGACCAGTGCGGTGTCGGTGCTGCTGTTGCGGGCCGAACTGGTGGGGTCACCCCAGCCGCCGCGGTAGGTGTAGTCCAGTACGCGGCGCTCGTCGGTGGGGTCCTCGCGGTCGATCGACGCGTAGGTGGGGTAGATCACGAAGCGATAGCCGTTGGTGTCACCGAACCGCTTGCGGGTCTGCTCCAGCAGGCCGGTCAGTCCGCCCAGGGAGTGCAGTTGCCGGGGTGGCGTCAGTACCACCGCGCCGATGCCGTCGGATTTGGCGCCCGGATCCGAGGTGAAGTCCAGCGGGGAGGTGGTGTTGCCGTACAGACCCCAACCGATCGCGATGCCGAACAGCACCGACACCCCCAGCGCGGCCAGCGACAGGCCCAACCCGTCGCGCTTCACGCGGGGCCGCTTCGGTGCCGGCGGCTGCGGGGCGGGAGCGCTCTCGGCGGCCTGCAGATCCACCACCAAGTCGCGCAGGTCCCCGAGTGTCACCGCCGAGGTCGCCAGGCTGACCCGGTCGCGGTGCTCTTCCATGGAGAGCTCGCCGTCACTGAGGGCGTTGTCCAGGATCCGACACGTCTGTTGTCGATCCCTGTCCTTGGCTCGGGTTGTCGTTGACCCTGCTCGACCGACTTTCGCCACGGGGACGATCGTAGAAGTCGAGACGCGCTCGATCACCAGCACCCGCAACAGCCTTGGCTGCATATCGGTGCGGGGGATCGCGACGTACTCTGGTCAGCGTGCGATTGCAGCGACAGGTGGTGGAATACGCGCTTCGGCGGCGCTCACTGCTGGCCGAGGTCTACTCGGGACGCACCGGGGTGTCCGAAGTCTGCGACGCCAACCCTTATTTGCTGCGTGCGGCGAAGTTTCACGGGAAACAAAGCCAGGTGATGTGCCCGATCTGCCGAAAGGAGCAGCTCACCCTGGTGTCCTGGGTGTTCGGCGAGCATCTGGGTGCAGTCTCCGGCTCGGCACGCACCGCCGAGGAGTTGGTACTTCTGGCCACGCGGTTCTCCGAGTTTGCTGTGCACGTGGTCGAGGTGTGCCGCACCTGCAGCTGGAATCACCTGGTGAAGTCGTACGTGCTCGGTGCGCCACGCCCGGCGCAGCCGCCGCGAAAGTCCGGTGGCACACGGACGGCGCGCAACGGCGCCCGCACGGCCAGTGAATAGCGAAGGGCGCCATCACCAGTCGTCCAGCGACACCCCGGACGAGTCGACGGCGCAGAGCGGGCGGCATTCCAGCACTCCGGTGCCTCCCGACGACCGATTGACCACGGTGATACCGGCGGTGCCCGGCGAGCGCCCGTCCCGGCACGTCGATCCCGTCGACGAGGTCAAGGCGGCCCTCGACAGTCCGCCGCCCGAACGCGACCACCTCGACCAGGTCAAGGCGGCGTTGGACGCCCCGTCGCCGCGGCCCCGGCGGGACCAGCTGAGCGGCGGACCGCGCCGTGCCGGCGGACCCCCGCCGTCGGGTCCGACGGCGCCCTCGGGCGCGCGGGCGCACCGGTCGAAGCCGACGTGGACCGAGCAGATCAACTGGCGCTGGGTGAAGCGCTCGCTGTATCTGAGCGCGGCGGTGCTGATCCTGCTGCCGATCGTCACCTTCACGATGGCCTACTTCATCGTCGACGTGCCGCGGCCGGGCGACATCCGCACCAACCAGGTCTCCACGATCCTGGCCAGTGACGGTACCGAGATCGCCAGAATCGTTCCGCCCGAAGGCAACCGGGTGGACGTCAACCTCAACCAGGTCCCGGTGCACGTGCGCCAGGCGGTGATCGCCGCCGAGGATCGCGGCTTCTACTCCAACCCCGGGTTTTCCTTCAGCGGGTTCGCCAGGGCGGCCAAGAACAACCTGTTCGGCGGCGACCTGCAGGGTGGTTCCACGATCACCCAGCAGTACGTCAAGAACGCTCTGGTCGGTTCGGCGCAACAGGGGCTCAGTGGCGTGATGCGCAAGGCCAAGGAACTGGTCATCGCGACCAAGATGGCGGGGGAGTGGTCGAAAGACGATGTGCTGCAGGCGTATCTGAACATCATCTATTTCGGTCGGGGGGCCTACGGAATCTCGGCGGCGTCCAAGGCCTACTTCGACAAACCGGTCGAGCAGCTGTCGGTGTCCGAGGGCGCGCTGCTGGCCGCGCTGATCCGGCGGCCCTCCACCCTGGACCCCGCCGTGGACCCCGACGGCGCGTTGGCGCGCTGGAACTGGGTGCTGGACGGCATGGTCGAGACCAACGCGCTGTCCTCGGATGACCGCGCGAAACAGGTGTTCCCGCCGACTGTGCCACCCGAACAGGCACGGGCGGCCAACCAGACCACCGGACCGAACGGGCTCATCGAACGGCAGGTCACCAGGGAACTGATGGAGCTGTTCAACATCGACGAACAGACCCTCAACACCCAAGGCCTGCAGGTGACGACCACGATCGACCCGGTGGCGCAGCAGGCCGCCGAGAAGGCGGTCTCGAAGTATCTCGACGGCCAGGACCCGGACATGCGGTCCGCGGTGGTGTCGATCGATCCGCGCAGCGGGGCGGTCAAGGCCTACTACGGCGGATCCAACGCCCAGGGCTTCGATTTCGCCCAGGCGGGCCTGCAGACCGGGTCGTCGTTCAAGGTGTTCGCCTTGGTCGCCGCACTCGAGCAGGGCATCGGTCTGGGCTACCAGGTGGACAGTTCGCCGTTGACCGTCGACGGCATCAAGATCGGCAACGTCGAAGGCGAGAGTTGCGGGACCTGCAACCTGGCCGAGGCGCTGAAGATGTCGCTGAACACCTCGTACTACCGGCTGATGCTCAAGCTCAAGGGCGGGCCCCAGGCCGTCGCCGACGCGGCGCATCAGGCCGGCGTCGCCGACAGCTTCCCGGGTGTGGCGCACACACTGTCCGAGGACGGCAAGGGTGGTCCACCCAACAACGGAATCGTGTTGGGGCAGTATCAAACTCGGGTCATCGACATGGCCTCGGCGTACGCCACTCTGGCCGCCTCGGGTATCTACCACCGGCCGCACTTCGTGCAGAAGGTGGTGAACGCCGAGGGGCAGGTCCTCTTCGACGCCGGCACCGCCGAGGACAGCGGCAACCAGCGCATACCCAAGGCGGTGGCCGACAACGTCACCGCGGCCATGCAACCGATCGCCGGCTATTCGCGTGGCCACAACCTGGCCGGGGGGCGGGCCTCGGCGGCCAAGACCGGAACCACCCAGTTGGGTGACACCACCTCCAACAAAGACGCCTGGATGGTCGGTTACACCCCGTCGCTGTCCACCGCCGTCTGGGTCGGCACCGTCAAGGGCGACGAGCCGCTGGTGACTGCCTCGGGCGGCGCGGTCTACGGGTCGGGTCTGCCGTCGGACATCTGGAAGTCGACGATGGACGGCGCCCTGAAGGGCACCCAGAACGAGACCTTCCCCAAGCCTTCGGAGATCGGCGGTTACGCCGGCGTGCCCGCCCCGCCGCCGCCGCCCCCGGCACCGCCGTCGCAGACGGTGATCCAACCGACGGTCGAGGTCGCGCCGGGTATCACCATTCCGGTTGGTCCACCCCAGACCATCACCGTGGCGCCACCGGGGCCGCCCGCGCCGGGCCTGCCGGCGCCAGGCCTGCCCGCGCCAGGCCCACCCGCTGACGTGCCCCAACCGGTGCCGTGACACCCCCGGTGACCGGGGCACGGACCGAGCGCGCCGACATATCGCCGCAACCGCTGGCCGCCGACCGGCGAAGCGCCGACAGTCGTGATTGCCCCAGCCGCAACGACGTTCTCGGCGCTGCGCTGGCGGGCGTGGTCGGGGGGCCGGTAGGCAGGCACGCGCTGATCGGACGGACCCGGTTCATGACTCCGCTGCGGGTGATGATCGTCTTCGCGCTGGTGTTCCTGGCGTTGGGTTGGTCGACGAAGGCGGCCTGCCTGCAAAGCACCGGAACCGGCACCGGCGATCAGCGGGTGGCGAACTGGGACAACCAGCGCGCCTACTACGAGCTGTGTTATTCCGACACCGTCCCGCTGTACGGGGCAGAGTTATTGAGCCAGGGCAAGTTTCCGTACAAGTCCAGCTGGATCGAGACCGACGGCAACGGCGCACCCCAGATCCGCTACGACGGCCAGGTCGCCGTCCGCTACATGGAATATCCGGTGCTGACCGGCCTGTATCAGTACCTGTCGATGGCGCTGGCCAAGACCTACACCACGGTGAGCAAGCTGGGTCTGGTCCCGGTGGTCGCCGAGGTGGTGATGTTCTTCAACTTCGCGGCCGTCGGGCTGGCGATGGCCTGGCTGGCCACCGTCTGGGCAACCTCAGGCTTGGCGGGGCGCCGGGTCTGGGACGCGGCACTGGTGGCGGCTTCGCCGTTGTTGATCTTCCAGATCTTCACCAATTTCGACGCTCTCGCAACGGCTTTCGCGATGGGCGGCCTGCTGGCGTGGGCCCGCCGAAAACCGTGGCTGGCCGGTCTGCTGATCGGCCTCGGTGCGGCGGCCAAGCTGTATCCGCTGCTACTGCTGGGACCGCTGCTGGTGCTGGGAATCCGGTCCGGACGTCTCGGTGGGGTAGCGCGCACCGCCGCAGGCGCGGTAGTGACCTGGGTAGCGGTGAATCTGCCGGTGGCAGTGCTGTTTCCGCGCGGCTGGTCGGAGTTCTTCCGGCTCAACACCCGTCGCGGCGACGACATGGACTCGCTGTACAACGTCGTGAAGTCGTTCACGGGCTGGCGCGGCTTCGATTCGTCGCTGGGCTTCTGGGAACCGCCGACGGTGCTCAACGCGGTGGTGACCGTGTTGTTCCTATCGTGCTGCGCGGCAATCACATACATCGCGTTCACCGCGCCGCAGCGGCCGCGGTTGGCGCAGCTGGCATTTCTGGTGGTGGCGGCGTTTCTGTTGACCAACAAGGTGTGGAGTCCGCAGTTCTCGTTGTGGCTGGTTCCGTTGGCGGTGCTGGCGCTGCCGCACCGCCGGATCCTGTTGGCGTGGATGACCATCGATGCGCTGGTCTGGGTGCCGCGGATGTATTACCTCTACGGCAACCCGAGTCGGTCGCTGCCCGAGCAGTGGTTCACCACGACCGTGCTGTTGCGTGATATCGCGGTGCTGGGTCTGTGTGTCCTGGTCATTCGGCAGATCTACCGTCCCGACGAGGATTTGGTGCGCTGGCAGGGCAGAGTCGACGACCCGGCGGGCGGGATATACGACTTGGCGCCTGATGCGGCGCCCAGCTGGTTGCCGAACTGGTTGTGCCCCAAGCCTTTTCATCGGCCGGCGGTTGCACGCGAAGACGACGCCGAACTCGCCGTGGCCGTCGGGAAGGCCTGATGCAGGTCGCCATTCCGGTGTTCCCCCGGTTCACGGCGCTGGATGCGGTGGGTCCCTATGAAGTGCTGCAACGCATCCCGTCGATCGAGGTGGTCTTCCTCGGGCACACGCGCGGGGAGATCCGCACCGAGAACGGCTTGCTCGGCGTCACCTGCGACGCAACCTTCGACGAAGTGAAGGCCCCCGATGTCGTCGTGGTGCCCGGCGGCATCGGCACCCGAACACTCGTCGGCGACGAAACACTCTGCGGCTGGCTGCAATCGGTGCATCCAGGCACCGAGTTCACCACCTCGGTGTGCACCGGTGCGCTGCTGCTGGCCGGTGCGGGCCTGCTGGACGGATTGACCGCGACGACGCATTGGCGCGCGGCCGAGGAACTGAATGCGCTGGGGGCGAGCTACGTGCCCGACCGGGTCGTCGAGCACCTGCCCCAACGCATCATCACCGCAGCCGGGGTGTCCAGCGGGATCGACATGGCGCTGCGGTTGGTGGAGTTGCTGGTGGACCGGGAGGCCGCGCAGGCCGCGCAACTGCTGATCGAGTACGACCCGCAGCCGCCGTTCGACTCCGGTTCGCTGGCCAAGGCCGACGAGGGGACCAGAGGCCGGGTGGCGGAGTTCCTGCGGTCCCGGAAGTGAATTTCCAGCCGAGCCGGTGATCCGGTAGCCTGGGGCGGTTGCCGACGCAGGCGACCCTCCTGCCACGGAACGTCCGTGGCCGCGCAGACCAGAGGAGGTGATGAGGTCCCTATGCGTCCATACGAAATCATGGTCATCCTCGACCCCACGCTCGACGAACGCACCGTCGCCCCGTCGCTGGAGACGTTTCTCAACGTCGTCCGCAAAGACGGCGGCACGGTCGAGAAGGTCGACATCTGGGGCCGGCGGCGGCTGGCGTACGAGATCGCCAAGCACGCCGAAGGCATCTACGTCGTCATCGACCTGAAGGCCGCCCCCGCCACGGTCTCCGAGCTGGACCGGCAGTTGAGCCTGAACGAGTCGGTGCTGCGCACCAAGGTGATGCGCACCGACAAGCACTAACTGTCGGATCTGCTGCGTACAGTCACTATGACTACTTGCCGGGCGGACTCAGGAGGAAATCATGGCTGGTGACACCACCATTACCGTCGTCGGAAACCTGACCGCTGATCCCGAGCTGCGGTTCACGCCGTCGGGTGCTGCCGTGGCCAACTTCACCGTCGCGTCGACACCGCGGATCTACGACCGGCAGAGCGGGGAGTGGAAGGACGGCGAAGCGCTGTTCCTCCGCTGCAACATCTGGCGCGAGGCCGCGGAGAACGTCGCCGAAAGCCTGACCCGCGGGTCGCGCGTGATCGTGACCGGGCGGCTCAAGCAGCGGTCCTTCGAGACCCGTGAGGGCGAGAAGCGCACCGTGGTCGAGGTCGAGGTCGACGAGATCGGGCCTTCGCTCAAGTACGCCACCGCCAAGGTCAACAAGGCCAGCCGCAGCGGCGGCGGCGGTTACAGCGGCGGTGGCGGCGGATCGCGGCAGTCGGCGCCCGCCCAGTCCGGTGGCTCCGGTGACGACCCGTGGGGCAGCGCCCCGGCCTCGGGTTCGTTCGGCGGCGGCGACGACGAACCACCCTTCTGATCCAGAGAACTTCGAAGCACGAGAACGGAAAGAACAACACTCATGGCCAAGTCCACCAAACGGCGCCCGGCTCCGGAAAAGCCGATCAAGGCACGCAAGTGCGTGTTCTGCGCCAAGAAGGACCAAGCGATCGACTACAAGGACACCGCGCTGCTGCGGACCTACATCAGCGAGCGCGGCAAGATCCGGGCCCGGCGGGTCACCGGCAACTGCGTCCAGCACCAGCGCGACATCGCGATCGCGGTGAAGAACGCCCGCGAGGTCGCGTTGCTGCCCTTCACCTCCTCGACGCGGTAGACACCGCGCCTGCAACGAAAGAACGCCAACGATGAAGCTGATTCTCACGGCTGACGTCGACCACCTCGGTGGCGTCGGCGACACAGTCGAAGTCAAGGACGGGTACGGCCGCAACTTCCTGCTGCCGCGTGGCCTGGCAATCGTCGCCTCGCGGGGTGCGCAGCGACAGGCCGACGACATCCGTCGGGCGCGCGAGACCAAAACGGTCCGCGACCGTGAGCACGCCGACGAACTCAAGACCGCCATCCAGGCCCTGGGCCCGGTGGCGTTGCCGGTGAAGACCGCCGGCGACAGCGGCAAGCTGTTCGGCTCGGTCACCGCCGGCGACATCGTGACCGCCATCAAGAAAGCCGGCGGCCCTAACCTCGACAAGCGGATCGTGCGGCTGCCCAAGGCGCACATCAAGTCCGTCGGTACGCACCCGGTTGTGGTGCACCTCCACCCCGAGGTCGACGTCGAGGTCTCCGTCGACGTCGTCGCCGACAGCTAATTCCGTAGCCTGCCCGGCGTGGCTCTGCGAGGCCATGCCGGGTTTTGCGCTGCGCCCGAAATTCCCCGCGCGGCTTCGTCGGTTGTCGCGCTGGCGAACAAATCCGAAGCCATTCGCCGGCCGGGGGCGTAACCGGCCATTTACTCAGCGAAAATCTGACTGAAAACCAACACGCCCGGCGCGATAACCTGCCCCGACACGCCGATGAGATTGTTGTCCACACGATTTCGTCAGCGTTGTATGGCGGTTAGCAGCAGTGATGTCGCAATAAGCCACATTGATCCACAGGTTCTCCACAGTCCGCTCAACATCGGCGTCGACGTATATGCACACACGATGCACAGCTTGATGAACAAGCTCTCTTTGACAGGTCGCCAGCAACGTTTACGTTCATCCCGGCGCCTTGGCCAAGCAGGCCATGAGGTGGGACGGGGGTGGGTGTCAGTGCCGTGACTTACGCTCTGGATGTACGGCTTTCGAATGTGTGTTCGGTAGTTGAGCGGAGAGGGTGAGGGCCCGTGGCTGTCGTCGATGACCTGCCGCATCCCGGTATGGATTCTCCAACGCCCAGTGAGGATTACGGACGCCAACCTCCGCAGGATCTCGTGGCCGAGCAGTCGGTGTTGGGCGGGATGCTGCTGAGCAAGGATGCGATAGCCGACGTCCTGGAGCGGTTGCGGCCTGGCGATTTCTACCGCCCGGCGCACCAGAACGTCTACGACGCGATCTTGGACCTGTACGGCCGTGGTGAACCGGCCGACGCGGTGACGGTGGCCGCCGAGCTCGATCGGCGCGGGCTGTTGCGCCGCATCGGCGGTGCGCTCTATCTGCACACCCTGATCTCGACGGTGCCGACGGCGGCCAACGCGGGCTACTACGCGACCATCGTCGCCGAGAAGGCGCTGCTGCGCCGGCTGGTGGAGGCCGGCACCCGCGTGGTGCAGTACGGCTATGCCGGTGCCGACGGTGCGGACGTCGCCGAGATCGTCGACCGCGCCCAGGCCGAGATCTACGAGGTGGCCGACCGGCGGACGTCGGAAGACTTTGTGCCGCTCGAGGATCTGCTGCAGCCGACGATGGACGAGATCGATGCGATCGCCTCCAACGGCGGCATCTCACGCGGCGTGCCGACGGGATTCACCGAGCTCGACGAGGTCACCAACGGGCTGCATCCGGGGCAGATGATCATCGTGGCGGCGAGGCCGGGCGTGGGGAAGTCGACATTGGGTCTGGATTTCATGCGATCGTGCTCGATCAAACACCGCATGGCCAGCGTTATCTTCTCGCTAGAAATGAGTAAGTCCGAGATCGTGATGCGACTGCTGTCGGCGGAAGCGAAAATCAAACTCGCTGATATGCGTTCGGGACGTATGAACGACGACGACTGGACACGATTGGCGCGGCGGATGAGCGAAATCAGCGAGGCGCCACTGTATATCGATGACTCGCCGAATTTGACCATGATGGAGATTCGTGCCAAAGCGCGCCGACTACGGCAAAAAGCCAACTTGAAACTTGTTGTGGTCGACTACCTGCAGTTGATGACCTCGGGCAAGAAGGTCGAGTCAAGGCAGATCGAAGTGTCCGAATTTTCAAGGCATCTTAAGCTTCTCGCCAAAGAGCTCGAAGTTCCTGTGGTGGCAATAAGTCAGCTCAATCGCGGTCCCGAGCAGCGCACCGATAAGAAGCCGATGCTGTCTGACCTTCGCGAGTCAGGCTCGCTCGAACAAGATGCGGATATGGTTATTTTGCTAAATCGTCCGGACGCATTTGAACGTGACGACCCACGCGGGGGAGAAGCGGATTTCATTCTCGCTAAACATCGCAATGGCCCGACCAAGACGGTGACGGTGGCTCACCAATTGCACCTGTCGCGATTTTCGAATATGGCGAGGTAGAAAGCGAACGGTGTCGAGATGCAACGGAAATTAACAAACGACACCTAGTTGTTTAACAAGTTGGTTAGCCGGTGAAACTAAATCCGCCGCCTCGGCGAAAGCTCCGAGTGCACGAACTAGCCCGCGAACTGGGCTGGACGTCTCGGCAGTTGCTCGCCGAGTTGTGTCGGCGCGGCGAGTTCGTGAAGTCGGCAGCTAGCCAGTTAGAGGCACCGGTCGTCCGCACCCTTCGGCGGTAGTTTGGGACCGTCAGCACAGGACAAGACGCGGACGCGAAGCTCAGCCCGGAGATGTATGGCCACTCGGCGGAGCCCGCGACTACCGAAGACGGCACAGAATTCGCTGATGAACTTGCGAAGGCTCGAACGCAATCGAAGGCCAAGGGCCAGAACAAGGTTGCACGATGGCATCCACCGATCCTGCAGGCGCTACTCGACGACGTCGTCGTTCCCCAGCGGCCAGAACATCTCGCCGCACCGACGAGTGGATACTTCGTGTCGGAATTGAAGAAGGCCGCAGGACTCAGCAAGCGGTGGGCTGAAGCACAACTGAACGGTCTTGGGGACGATGAGTCTTTAGTAATCAAATGGATCCGGCTCAGCGATGGTCAGCGTCCAGACATTGCTGTCGAACTAGCAGGTTGTGGTATTCGTCCGGACGAGGCGGCCCTCTGCTTCGGATCGCGAAGTCGGTGCACCTGCGGAAGCTGAACTCGCTCATCGAGAAAAGGGTTGCCCGAGTAGTTGGCCCGCGGCTGATCCACAGCACTATCGTGCCGTGGAGGTCTTTGCAGCGGGTGAGCCTCACAACAAGGCTTTTCTCCGCCGCAATAAAACTGCCAATGCGACTGCAAGCAAGCTTCTTGAGCCGTACAGTTCGGCCCGAAGACGCAGCTTCGGAAGCTGTTTCGCGCTAGCACGCTGAGCTGAGTTGGGAGCCTTGAATGGCATCTTTCGTATTCCTCACCCCGGACGCCGTCGTCGCAGCGTCGCAGAATTTGGCTGGCGTCGAGTCGGCGATCGGCGCAGCCAACGCAGCGGCGGCGAGATCAACTCTTCACATAGCGGCTGCGGCTCAGGACGAGGTGTCGGCGGCCATCTCTGCGTTGTTTGGCGCCCACGCTCAGGATTATCAGGCTGCCGCTGGTCAAGCGAAGCTGTTCCACGAGCGGTTCGTGGGGACGCTGACATCGAACGCATGGCTATATGCGGCCGCAGAGGCAGCCAACGCCACACCCTTTCAGTCGTTGGAGCAGGCTTTCCTGTCGTTGGTCAACGCTCCTTCCTATGCGATTTTCGGGCGCCCGCTGATCGGTGACGGCACCAACGGCGCGGCAGGGACCGGGCAGGCCGGCGGGGCCGGCGGCATCTTATTCGGCAGCGGCGGCCGCGGTGGGTCAGGTGCAGCGGGAGCCACCGGCGGGGTCGGCGGCAACGCCGGGCTGTTCGGAAACGGCGGAGCGGGCGGGGCCGGCGGATCAGCTGAAACCCTCGGCGGTACTGGCGGTGCCGGCGGTCGAGGTGGCTCAGGCGGATGGTTGGGCGGCTTCGGTGGGGCAGGTGGGGCCGGCGGTGTCGGCGGCGCAGCGGGACCTCTGATTGCTGCGGGAACCGGAGGCATTGGTGGCGCAGGTGGCACTTCGCGGGCGCCGCTGTTGTGGGCTGGCGGGGCGGGCGGCGCTGGTGGAGCCGGCGGCGCTGGTATGGCCGGCAACATCGCCTCAAGCGCCGGTGGGACAGGCGGGAGCGGAACCGCCGGTGGCCTTGGTGGGGTTGGCGGAGCCGGCGGTAGTGGCTTCGGATTGTTCAGCCACGGTGGTGCCGGCGGTGTCGGCGGTAGCGGCGGGACCGGCGGGGGCGGGGGCGTCGGAGGTAGCGGTGCCAGCGGCGCCGTAAGCGGAGGCATTGGTGGTGATGGCGGGGGCGGCGGCGCCGCTGGCGCCGGCGGTGCGGGTGGGAGCGGCGGATTCTTCGGGGCGCACGGGGCGCACGGGGCCGCCGGTAACGGCGGTAGCGGCGGTAGTGGTGGAAGCGGCGGTGCGGGCTATGACGCGGGCACCGACCCGCTAGCGGTGCCCGGCGCATCTGGCGGCCAGGGTGGTCAAGGCGGCAACGGAGGAACCGGCGGAAATTCCGGAACCGGCGGCACGGCGGGCGCCGGCGGCAACTCTGGTGCTGGGGGTGGCGGCGGCAACGGCGCCGCCGGCGCGGCAGGTACGGCGGTGGTGACCACGGGCGGCATCGGCGGCAACGGCGGGGCGGGCGGTAACGCCGGTACCGCGGGAGTGGCTGGCAGCGGCGGTAATACCGGCAGCGCCGGTAACTCCGGCAACGGTGGCATCGGCGGGAGTGGTGGAAGCGGCGGTGCGGGCTATGACGCGGGCACCGACCCGCTAGCGGTGGCCGGCGCATCTGGCGGCCAGGGCGGTCAAGGCGGCGACGGCGGAACAGGCGGAAAGTCTGGTCCT
>NZ_JCALDY010000049.1:0-19004 GCF_059813095.1 Mycobacterium sp. NGS22 | reverse complement strand
AGGTGGAGCCGGCAGCACCGCTACCGCCCTGGCCGCCCTGGCCGCCGTTTCCGGCGCTGCCGCCGTTACCTGCGTCACCGGAGACAGATCCGCCGGCGCCACCCGCTCCACCGTTGCCGCCCTGGCCACCGGTGCCGCCGGCGGCGCTGGCGCCACCGGTGGTGCCGGTCGCGCCATTGCCACCGCTACCGCCGTGACCGCCGTCACCGTACGAACCGCCGGCACCACCGTTGCCGCCCTTACCACCGGCCGAGCCATTGGTGAGCGCGCCGGCGTTGAAGCCGTTACCGCCGTCGCCGCCGTTGCCGCTGTTGATCGCCCCGGCGCCGTTAGTGCCGTTGTTGCCGACGGTCGAGCCGGTGCCCGCCGTGCCGCCGGTCCCGACCGCGCCTGCGTCGCCGCCCTTGCCGCCATTGCTGGCGTTGATGTTGCCCGCAGTGCCGTCGGCGCCGCGGCCGCCGTTCCCGCCGAGGCCCGCTCCACCACCGGCGCCGCCGTCTCCGGCAGCACCCACGGTGCCTGCGGTGGCAGCGCCACCGTTACCGCCTGCGCCACCGTTACCGCCGGCGCCACCAGCTCCACCGAAGCCGCCGGCCGTGGTCGGGTTCGTGGAGTTGGCGCCTAGACCGCCGTTACCGCCTTGTGCGCCTGCGCCGCCGGTACCGCCGGCACCGCCGTCACCGGACACCGTGCCGCCGGCGCCACCGTTGCCGCCGACACCACCGAAGCCGCCGGCAACCCCGGCGCCGCCGTTGCCACCCGAGCCGACCCCGGCCGCACCGGCCTTGCCCTGCAGACCCGCACCACCGGCGCCGCCGTGACCGCCGTTGCCGGCCTCCCCGGCGTCGCCACCGTGACCGCCGGCACCACCGCCGGCCTGACCGATACCGCCAGCACCACCGGCGCCGCCGTCACCAGACGTCGCACCGCCGGTGCCGCCGTGACCGCCGGCACCACCGACACCCAACGGTGACTGGCCGAGGCCGCCCGCACCGCCGATGCCACCAGTACCCGTCTCGCCGCCGGCGCCACCTTCACCGCCGGCGCCACCGTTGCCGGCCTGCGCTCCGCTGACACCACCCTCACCGCCGGCGCCACCGGCACCGGTGCCGTCGCCGGCACCACCCACGCCACCGGCACCACCGTTGCCGAGCACACCGCCGGCCCCACCGTTGCCGCCGACACCTCCGGCTGCGTTCGAGCCCGCCTCGGCGGCGTAGCCCTTGCCGCCGACACCGCCGTCGCCACCCTCGGTGGCCGCAGCGCCGGTAACGCCGTTCGGACCGCCGCCGGGCCCGCCAGTACCCTTCGCCGCACCGGCCCCGCCGGTGCCCGCGGCGCCACCCTGACCACCGGTACCGCCGTTGATGTTGCCGGAGTTGCCGTCGCCACCGACACCACCGGTGCCGCCGATGCCGGCCGCACCACCGTTACCACCGGCGCCACCGGCGCCGACTGCGCCCGCAACGCCCTTCGCCGCCGCACCGCCGGCGCCGCCGTTACCGCCGACACCGCCGACGCCACCGTTACCGCCTTGACCGCCGACGCCACCGCTTCCGCCGCCATCCAGGCCGGTCTCACCGACACCACCGGTGCCGCCCACGCCACCGACGCCACCGGCACCGCCCGCGCCACCGGCGCCACCGTTGCCTGCCAGCGAGCCGGCCGCGCCGCCGGCACCGCCGTGGCCGCCGATACCTCCGGCCTGGCCGGTGTCACCCTGCAGACCGGTGCCGCCGGTCGCGCCCTGCGCACCCACTGCGCCGCTACCACCGGCGCCACCGGCGCCACCGTTGCCGACCGAACCGCCCTTACCGCCGGCGCCGCCGTTACCGCCCGCTGCGCCGGTCACGTTGCCCGCGGCGGCGTTGTACCCGTCGCCGCCGGCACCGCCGTTGCCTCCACTGGTGGCCGCGGCGCCCGCGGCGCCATTCGCGGCAGCGACGGTCCCGTTGCCGTTCAATCCGCCGGCCCCGCCGGCCCCGACGGTGCCGGCGTTACCGCCGATCCCGCCTGCGCTGCCATGGATGCTGGTGATGGTGCCGTTTCCGCCGTGGCCGCCGTCACCGCCGAGTCCGGCGTTACCGCCGGCACCGCCGACACCGCCGACGCCCAGGTTGCCGAGCGGGTTCTGTGCGAGGCCGCCACGACCGCCGCCGCCGCCTTGGCCACCGGCGCCGCCCACCCCGCCGGTACCGCCGATCTGGGACGGGTCAGCTGCGTAGGCGCCGACTGCGCCGGTGCCGCCCTGCCCGCCAATGCCACCCTGGCCGCCGGTCCCGCCAGAGCCCGCCTTCGTCCCGGCGTCACCGCCGGCACCACCGGTACCGCCGTTGCCGCCGGTCCCACCGGCACCACCGGTTTGGGTCGGGTCGGTGCCGGTTGCGCCGATGGCGCCGTTGCCGCCGGCACCGCCCGCACCGCCGTTGCCCACCAGGCCACCGGCACCGCCGCGACCACCGTTACCGCCATTGGCGCCCGGCGTGACAGCGTTCCAGCCCGCGCCGCCGGCGCCGCCGTTGCCGCCAGTCAGCGCCGCGGCGCCCGCGGCACCACTCGCAGCTGCGCTGGTTCCGGTGCCGTTCAATCCGCCGGCTCCGCCAGCCCCGACGCTGCCGGGATTTCCGCCCTGGCCACCGACGCCACCGTTGCGGACGGTGGAGTTACCGGCACCGCCGATCCCACCGTTACCGCCGAGTCCCGCAGCGCCGCCGTTACCGCCGACTCCACCGGCACCGGTAGCGCCACCGGTGCCGGAACCCAGCGCGGTGCCCCCGACGCCGCCGGCGCCACCCTGACCGCCAAGGCCGCCGGCGCCGCCCACACCACCGGTTCCACCGGTGGCACCTGCCACGGTCGCGTCAGCACCCGTGGCGCCGCTGCCGCCGGCTCCGCCGAGACCTCCGGCACCGCCGGCGCCTCCGGCGCCGCCGTCGCCCGATATCGCGCCGCCGTGGCCACCAGCCCCACCGACACCGCCGGTGCCGCCGGTCACTCCGGTACCACCCGCACCACCGGGAAGGACCGCGTTCACGCCCGCCGCGCCGGCCACGCCGGCGCCACCCTTACCACCGGCGCCGCCGTTGCCGGTCACGCCGCCGTCGCCGCCGGCACCACCGGTCCCGCCGACCACGCCGACACCGCCGTCACCGCCCTTGCCTCCGGCGGCACTGCCGTCGCCGTTACCGCCTGCACCGCCGGTGCCACCGTTACCGGCCGATCCGGCGTTACCGCCGACACCACCGTTACCGCCGGCCGCATTCGAGCCACCTGCGGCGGTGAGACCCGCCCCGCCGGTACCACCGTTGCCACCGCCGGTGGCCGCGGCACCCGCGGCGCCGTTTGCCGCACCAAGCGAGCCCGCACCGCCCGCGCCACCGACGCCGGCGTTACCGCCCTGACCACCGGCACCGCCATCGGGAGTGCCGATGTCGCCGGCGCCGCCGACGCCGCCGTTACCGCCAAGCCCGGCCGCACCACCGGCACCGCCCACTCCGCCGGCCCCCAACAGGCCGGTGCCACCGGCCGCGCCGCCGGCGCCACCGTTACCGCCCTGACCACCGGCGCTGCCCGTCGCACCCGCGACGGTGGCGTCCGCGCCGTCACCGCCGTATCCACCTGCGCCGCCGGCACCACCGGCACCGGCCGTGCTGAACAGCGTTCCGCCGTTACCACCGGCACCGCCCGCCCCACCGGTACCACCGGCGATGAGCGACGACGGGTCACCGGTCCCGCCGGCCCCGCCGGCACCGCCCACACCGCCGGCGCCGAACATGCCGGCGTTTCCGCCAGTGCCGCCCACACCGCCGGTCAGACCGGGACCGGCACCGATGCCGCCGGCGCCGCCGGTACCGCCGTTGCCGTACAGCATCCCGCCCGAACCGCCCATACCGCCGTTGGCACCGGCACCGCCCACGCCGCCGACGCCGCCGTTGCCGAACCATCCGGCGGCGCCACCGACGCCACCGTTGGCCCCCACGCCGCCCGCACCGCCGACGCCACCGCTACCGAACAACCCGGCGGCGCCGCCGGCACCGCCGACCTGACCGGCCGCGCCGGATCCGCCTGCCCCACCGTTGCCCCACAACAGGCCGCCGGCACCGCCGGCGGCGCCGGTCCCCGCCGCGCCGTTGGCGCCGTTGCCGATCAGCGGGCGCTGGAACAGCGCCTGTGTGGGCGCGTTGATCAGATCCGTCGCGGCTTGCAACGGGTTGACGTTGGCGACCTCGGCGGCCGAGTAGGCACCACCCGCCGAACTCAAGGCCTGCACGAACTGCTGGTGAAACGTCTGGGCTTCCAGGCTCAGCGCCTGATAGCCCTGCGCGTGCGTGCCGAACAACGCGGCGATGGCCGCCGACACCTCGTCGCGGGCTGCCGGTAACAACGACGCGATGGGTGCCGACCATGCGCCGTGGGCCTCGGTGATCGACGTTCCCAAGATCTCCAAGTTCGCCGCGGCCGAGGCGAACAGATCCGGGGCAGCCACCAAATACGACATCGCTGAAACTCCTGTGGTTCATAGCTGACGAGGTCACTCGAATGGGGAATGTACATGCTCTCGACAACGAAATGCCAGAAGTTGAAACAGGAATTTTCAGATTTTTCTGGAGGGCTTATCCGGCATCCGCCCGGACGCCCGCCGCGGGCCCATCACCGAATGTTTGCCGGACAGTGTTTGAATTCATAATCATCCACTGCTGACTCATCGAGGTCTTCTCAGACAGCCGGGCATGTTATTCAGAATTAGTTGTGCTGCAACGTGTTTGACAATCTGTCAGATACCTCGAAACATAGGGCCCGGTACTGACGCAAGTTGAATACGAAATGCTTTCGGTGCTCGGAATCGTGGATGAAACAGCCTTGTCGCAAGCGGGCAACCCGCGGTATTAAAGTTTGCTAGAGGGCGTAGTTGCGGCTGCGCGGCGACGTTGTGCGCGTGACAGTTGCGGTCGCGGATGTCACGAACGACGGCACGCCGCCGCCCACGCCGACAGACCCCTTCGGGGGTAGACAGAGCGGTCTGCCAGCTAACGCCGGGACGCTATCGAACCGGATCGGCTACTTGCCGTACCGACGATGCCGCATGGTGTAGTCGCGCAGGGCGCGCAGGAAGTCCACGCGCCGAAACGCCGGCCAGTGCGCCTCGGTGAACCACATCTCCGAATAGGCGCTCTGCCACAGCAGGAATCCGGACAGACGCTGCTCCCCCGAGGTGCGGATCACCAGGTCCGGGTCGGGCTGCCCGGAGGTGTAGAGGTTCTCCGAGATGCCCTCGACAGTGACCGCCTCGATAAGCTCCTCGGCGCTGGCGCCGTTGGCGAGTTGCTTGCTCAACAGGGCCCGAACCGCGCCGACGATTTCCTGCCGTCCCCCGTAGCCCACCGCGACGTTGACGTGAAAGGTGGCGTTCTGCGGAGTGGAGTCCACCGCGTCGCGCAGTCGACGCGCCGGCTCTTCGCCGAGCAGCGCAAGATCGCCGACGGTACGCACGCTCCAGCGGTTGGCCGGCGCGCAGATCTCCTCGACGACATCGGTGATGATCTCGATCAGGGCGGTGAGCTCGTCGGCGTCGCGCTGCAGGTTCTCGGTGGACAGCAGGTAGACGGTGGTCATCTCGATCCCGGCTTCCTGGCACCACCGCAGCATCTCGGCGATCTTGACTGCCCCCATGCGGTAACCGACGCTGACGTCGTCGTAGCCCAAGCTGCGCGCCCAGCGGCGATTCCCATCGCACAAGACCGCGATGTGACGCGGCAACTCGGATCTCGTCGCGGCCAGACCCTGCCGCAGCCGCAGCTCGTACAGCCGGTACAACGGCTCCTTGAGCCGCGGCGGGACGATCTCCACGAGGATCACCCTACTGTGACGTGCGCCAGTTTCTCGGGTCGAATTCCGGCTATATCACTGAATGTCCATCAGGTTCTACTCAGCTGATTTCGCTAACCTGATATGACCCCATCGGTAGATCACAGACGAGGACAGATGAGCAGCCAAACCAGCACGCTCACCAACGCTGAGCAGGAAAAGGACGAATCCTCGCCGGTGCAGACCGCCCAGGATGCAGTCGAAGGCGCAGCGCACCAGATCGTCGAGGGCGTCGCCAAGGTCCTGACCAAGCCCCGTTTCCGCGGCTGGATCCACGTCTACTCGGCCGGCACGGCGGTCGCCGCGGGCGCCTCGCTGGTGGCGGTGTCCTGGGCGGTGGATTCCACCAAAGCCGGCCTGGCGACGATGCTCTACACCTTCGCCACCATCATCATGTTCACCGTCAGCGCCACCTATCACCGGGTGAACTGGAAGTCTGCCACCGCGCGGACCTGGATGAAGCGCGCAGACCACTCGATGATCTTCGTCTTCATCGCGGGCAGCTACACACCGTTCGCGCTGCTTGCCCTACCGGGCCACGACGGCCACGTGGTGCTGGCCATCGTCTGGGGCGGTGCGCTGGCCGGAGTCACGCTGAAGATGCTGTGGCCCTCGGCGCCGCGCTGGGTGGGGGTGCCGCTGTACATCCTGCTGGGCTGGGTCGCGGTCTGGTACACCGGGACGATCCTGCACAACGCCGGAGTCGCGGCCATGGTGCTGCTCTTCGTCGGCGGCGCGCTCTACAGCATCGGCGGCGTCCTCTACGCGGTGAAGTGGCCGGACCCGTGGCCGAGCACCTTCGGCTACCACGAGTTCTTCCATGCCTGCACCGCGGTCGCGGCGATCTGCCACTACATCGCGATGTGGTTCGTCGTCTTCTAGATCGCGTTCTAGAGCTGGGTCATGTCGGCCGCTGACCAGTAAGCCTTCATCGCGGTGACCTTGCCGCTGTCGTCGAACACCATCGTCTCGATGGGCTCGATGCGCATCGTGTGGTCGCCGATGGTGACCGTGAGCCGGAAGTGGAACGCCGCTTCGTTGCCGCAGACTCGCAGCGTCACCAGTTCGCATTCACGTTGTGCGCCTGTCACTACCGAGTAAAAACCCTGGATGGCGCGGGTGCCGATGTGCACTTCGCCGCCGACCGGATCCTCCAGCGTGGCGTCGTCGGCGTAGAACGCGGTCAGATCCGCGGCGCTGCCGTCGCTCACGGTCTTGATGTAGCGGTGCACCGTGTCGGTGATCAGCTGGACACGGTCGGCGGCGTTCGGCATGGGACGCACGCTACTACCCGGGCACGCCGAGGGCCGACGCGAGTTGGTCGGCGCCGGTGACCGGCAGATCGCAGACCCGACCGCGGCACACATAGGCGGCGTCGGCGCCGTTGACCCGGTCGCGTCCGACCAGCAGCGGCGACGAGTCCACCGGGCCGCCGGCGACGATCGCTCCGCCGGGGGCGAGCCGGCGGGCTTCGGCCAACAACGACGACGGTTCGGCGCAGGACACCGCGATCTGCAGCGGTCCGCGGACGGCCGCTTCGGCGACGGCCAGCCAATGTCCGGCTGAGCTGGGCGCGCGCGCCAGCAAGACCGAGTGGGCACCCAGGGTCGCGCCCGCGACTTGCAGATAACGCTCGGCGCGTGGCCCGTCCACCAGATGCGCCGCGATCAGCAGCGCCTCAGCGATCGACGACGCGCCGGACGGGGTGGCGCCGTCCAGCGGGTCGGTCGGCCGCAGCACCAGCTGCTCGGCGTCGTCGGCGGTGTCGAACCACCGGCCGGGCCGCTGCGGATCACCGAAATGCTGCACCGCCGCGTCCAGCAGCCCGGTGGCCGAGACAAGCCATCGCCCGTCGGCCGTGGCTTGGTAGAGCGCCGTGAGCCCGACAGCCAGCATGGCGTGGTCCTCGAGGATCGCCGCACTCTCGCCCACCACTCCACCCAGGCTGGCGCGCCGCAGCCGGCCGTGGACCACGTGCAGTTCGAGTAGCGCGCTCGCGCAGCGCCGGGCCGCGTGGACCAGCTCCGGGTCGCCGAGCGCGACGCCGGCTTCAACGAGTGCGGTGATCACCAGTCCGTTCCAGGCGGTCACCACCTTGTCATCGCGCCCGGGCTGCACCCGGGTATGCTGGGCGGCCAGCAACCGGGCCCGGACGGTCTCCAGTCGCGCCAGGTCGTCGGGGTCGCTGAGCAATTGCAGCACCGAGGTGCCGTGCTCGAAGGTGCCCGACTCGGTGACATTGAAAACCCTTGCCGCCCAACGACCGTCATCGGCGCCCAGCACCTGGGTCAGTTGCGCGGGCGTCCACACATAGGTCGACCCTTCGCGGCCGTCGGCATCGGCGTCCAGCGAAGAGACGAACATGTCGTCCGCGACGAGGTCGTCGAGCAGGAACCGAGCGGTCTGCGCCGTGATCCGGCGCGCCAGCGGGTCCCCGGTCCGCCGCGCCCAGTGCGCGTAAACCCGCAGTAGCAGCGCGTTGTCGTACAGCATTTTCTCGAAATGCGGTATCACCCAGGCGCTGTCGACGCTGTAGCGGGCGAAGCCGCCGGCCAGTTGGTCGTAGATGCCGCCGCGGGCCATCGCGTTGCCGGTGCGGGTCACCGCCTGGAGCGCGGCGGGCGACCCGGTGCGCTCGTAGTTGCGCAGCAGTGCCTCCAGCAACGCCGACGGCGGGAATTTGGGGGCGTGGCCGAAGCCGCCGTGGACGGTGTCCTGTTCGCCCAGTACGACGGCGACGGCATGGTCGCACAGTTCCGGGGCCACGTCGGGACCGCTACCGAGTAGACCGGAACTCATCGAGCGCAGCTCCCCGGCGATGTGGTCCGAAGCTTCCTCGACCTCACCGCGACGTTCCCGCCAGGTGTCGCTGATCGCCGAAAGCAGTTGCAAGAAGCTGTCTTTGGGGTAGTAGGTGCCGCAGAAGAACGGCCGGCCGTCCGGGGTCAGAAAGCACGTCATCGGCCAGCCGCCCTGCCCGGTCAACGCGACGGTGGCGTTCATGTAGACGGAGTCGATGTCGGGCCGCTCTTCGCGATCGACCTTGATGCAGACGAAGTCCGCGTTCATCGCCGCCGCGACGTCGTCGTCCTCGAACGACTCGTGCGCCATCACGTGACACCAGTGGCAGGCGGCGTACCCGATCGACAACAGAATCGGCACGTCGCGCGCGGCGGCGTCGGCCAGCGCCTGCGGCGTCCACTGCTGCCAGTGCACCGGGTTGTCGGCGTGCTGGCGCAGGTAGGGGCTGGTGGCCTGCGCGAGGGTGTTGGTGCCCGCGCCGTCAGCCGGGGTCATGAGCGGCCGGCCGCGCGGGTCCGTCGCCGTCGGACCCCGGGTCGGCGCGGTCGACCGTGTCGGTGCCGTCGTCGGCGGCCTGGTCCGGTTCCGGGTGCTGCCGGTCGAACGATTCGGGGACCTTCTTGAGCTGCCGGTTCATCGAGCGCACCAGGAAGACCGTGGCGACGACCAGCAGCACGACGATCAACAAGCCCAGCGGGCTGGCCTTGCCGAAGTCGGGGCCGGGGTTGCGGGTGCCGCCGTCTGCAATCACGGTGAGCAGAAGGGCGTTCACTGGTCCGGCTCGATTCCGGCGAACAGGTCGGTCTCGGGCAGTGCCACCGGGACCCGCGAGCGGGCCAGCTCGAATTCCTCGGTCGGCCACAGCCGCTCCTGCCACGAGATCGGGGCGGCGAAGAACTCGGCGTTCGGGTCGATCTGGGTGGCGTGCGCGAGCAGCGCATCGTCACGCTGGCCGAAATACGCCGAGCACTCCACGCGGGTGGTCACCCGTTTCTCGAAGTGGTCGTGCTCGGGCAACCAGTGCTTGAGCCATTTGTCGAACGGCCCCTTTTGGCCGTGCTTCTCGAACTCGTCCTGCAACAGCTGCATCCGGGCCCGCAGGAAACCGTGCACGTAGTAGAGCTTGGACACCGTCCAGGGTTCGCCGGCATCGGCGAACCGCCGGTGGTCACTGCCCGCCTCGTAGGCGGCGACGGAAACCTGATGGCAGCGGATGTGATCAGGGTGCGGGTAACCGCCGTTCTCGTCGTAGGTGATCATCACGTGCGGTCGGAACTCCCGGACCACCCGCACCAGCGCCTCGGTGCACGTCTCCAGCGGCGCCAGCGCGAAGCAGCCTTCGGGTAGCGGCGGCGGCGGGTCTCCTTTGGGTAGGCCGGAGTCGACGAAGCCCAGCCAGGTGTGCTCCACGCCCAGGATCTCGGCCGCTTTGGCCATCTCGTCGCGGCGGATCTCGTGGATGTGTCCGTGTACGTCGGGCAGGTCCATCGCGGGGTTGAGGATGTCGCCGCGTTCACCACCGGTCAACGTCACCACCAGCACTTGGTGACCCTCATCGGCGTACCGGGCGAGGGTCGCGGCGCCCTTGCTGGATTCGTCGTCGGGGTGGGCATGTACCGCCATCAACCGCAGCTTGCTCACGTGCTCCCTAGTGTTCGTCCGGCTCTGTCGAGTGCCACCTATAATTCCAGTTCTCCTGTACCCCACAACTCCCCAGGGCATGACTGACGATTCGCTCGAGCGTCCCGAGGCACGCTACGGCCGCACCCGCCTCTCCCGGAAATCACGGCGTTGGGTGATCCTCGGTCTGACCGCGGCGGCCCTGGCGGCGGGCATCGCCATCGCAGTCGTCGGCTACCAGCGGATCGGCACTGCCCCGGTCACCGGGACGCTGGCGGGCTATCAAGTGATCGACGACGAGACGGCCTCGGTGATCATCAGCGTCACCCGCAAGGACCCGTCGCGCCCGGTGGACTGCATCGTGCGGGTGCGGTCCAAGGACGGCAGCGAGACCGGCCGGCGCGAGGTGCTGGTGCCGCCGGCCGAGCAGGCCACGGTGCAGGTCACCGCGACCCTGAAATCCAGCAAGCCGCCGGTGATCGCGGACGTATACGGCTGCGGCACAGACATACCCGCCTATCTGCGCTCGCCGTGACCGCCCGACAAACGCCGAACTGCGGATATGTCAGTCATCATCGGTTAGCGCGGTGGTAACGTAGTCGAGTGCACGGTCCTGCTTGGGACCGTGTATTGCTGCATTAGGGGCGGGGGGACTGGCCCCGAAGCGGGATCAGTATTCACGCGAATACGCGGAACGACAAAGCAAGGAGCGCCACGAGATGACGGACACTCAGGTGACCTGGTTGACCCAGGAGTCACATGACCGACTCAAGGCCGAGCTCGATCAGCTGATCGCCAATCGTCCGGTCATCGCCGCTGAAATCAACGACCGCCGCGAAGAGGGGGACCTGCGGGAGAACGGCGGATATCACGCCGCCCGCGAGGAGCAGGGCCAGCAGGAAGCCCGCATCCGGCAGCTGCAGGATCTGCTCAACAACGCCAAGGTTGGCGAGGCGCCCAAGCAGTCCGGTGTCGCGCTGCCCGGTTCGGTGGTGAAGGTCTACTACAACGGCGACAAGTCCGACAGCGAGACCTTCCTGATCGCCACCCGCCAAGAGGGCGTCAACGACGGCAAGCTTGAGGTCTACTCGCCGAATTCACCGCTGGGTGGCGCGCTGATCGACGCCAAGGTCGGCGAAACCCGCAGCTACAAGGTGCCCAGCGGCAACACGGTCGAGGTGACGCTCGTCAGCGCGGAGCCCTACCACTCCTGAGTCCTGCTTAGGGCGCCGAGAGTGAAGCGCGCGACGCCTGAGCGGGGTGTCGCGTCGTCAGTTTCACGCTCGGCGGAGACGCAGACCGGCGGGAAGTCAGGCCAGCGCCTGTTCGAGATCACCGAGCAGGTCGGCGACGTCTTCGATACCCACCGAGAGTCGCACCAGGTCGTCAGGAACTTCCAGCTGTGACCCGGCAGTGGACGCGTGCGTCATGGCGCTGGGGTGTTCGATCAGCGATTCCACCCCGCCCAGCGATTCGGCGAGGATGAAGATCTTGGTGCCGGCACACAGCTGCTCGGCCGCCTGCCGTCCGGCGCGCATCCGCACCGACACCATGCCGCCGAAACCGGACATCTGCCGCGCGGCGACCTGGTGACCGGGGTGGTCGGGCAGGCCGGGGTACAGCACGGCGCTCACCGCCGGATGTTCGGCCAGGAATTGCGCGACGGCTGCGGCGTTCTCGCTGTGCCGCTGCATCCGCAACACCAGAGTCTTGATTCCCCGGATGGTCAGGTACGCGTCGAACGGGCCCGGCACCGCGCCCGCGCCGTTCTGCAGGAACGCGAACGCCTGGTCGAGTTCTTCGTCGTCGGTGACCAGCGCGCCGCCCACGACGTCGGAGTGACCACCGATGTACTTGGTGGTCGAGTGCAGCACGATGTCGGCGCCCAACGTCAGCGGGCGCTGCAGCGCGGGTGAGGCAAAGGTATTGTCCACCAACACTTTCGCCGACGTCTCGGCTCCCAACTGGGCGATACCGGCGATGTCGGCGATGGACAGCAGCGGGTTGGTCGGCGTCTCCACCCAGATCAACCGCGTCTGCGAAGTGATGGCTGCCCGCACCGCGTCCAGGTCTGACAGCGCCACCGGGGTGTAGGCGACGCCCCATTGCGTGAAGACCTTGTCGATCAGCCGGAAGGTGCCGCCGTAGGCGTCGTCGGGAATGACCACGTGGTCCCCGGGTCGCAACACGGCGCGCAGCACACAGTCGGTCGCGGCCATGCCGGAACTGAATGCGCGCCCGAACCTGCCGTCCTCGATCGCGGCCAGCGCGGCCTCCAACGCCGACCGGGTCGGGTTGCCGGTGCGCGCGTACTCGAACCCGCCGCGCAGGCCGCCGACCCCGTCCTGGGCGAAGGTGCTGCTGGCGTAGATCGGGGGGTTGACGACGCCGGTCGCGGGATCCGGGCGATAGCCGGCATGGATCGCCTTGGTGGCCAGGCCGGTGAAGACGTGTTCATCGCTCATCGAGGGCCAGCCTAATCGCGTCCAGCGCCGCTCGGGCATTGAGTGTGCGCCTACGGCCTTGAGCGTGAAGCTATGGCTTCCAGGGTGAAGCCAGGGCGGGAAATCGCGAATTCTCCCGCCCTGCTTGCACTTTCAAAGCCCTGTGTTCACTCTCGTCCGGCCGCGGGACCCGCATCCGGTCCGATTGACTCGATTCGGATCAGAGTGGCAGGCAGACCGTTGTCATGATCTTGTCGGCTAGGGTTTGACGCGTCTTATCCCACAACGGGAACAGGAACCCGACATAGCAGATGATCGCGTCGACGAAGTGCGCGAGCTGGCGCACCAACGACATGCTGAATCCCAGCGGGTCGCCGCTGACCTCGCTGACCACCTTGAACTTCATGATCGACTTGCCGATGCTCGACCCCGTGACGCCCTGCTTGTAGCCGTAGTTCCAAACCACGTAGGCAGCGATCGCCCCGTTTGCCACCAAATTCAGCAGCGTGGCGACGATCGAGTCGTCCGGCACGACCAGCGCTATCGCCGTCGTGATTGCACCGATGACCAGCACCGGGGCGAAATCGATCAGGAATGCAAGCGCCCGGGTTCCCCACGGGGTGTAGGACTCCGTCGGCAGCTCCCTGATCGCCGGGCCGGGCGGCGGCGGTGCGACCGCACCCGTGGGTGGTGGCGGCGGCGGGTAGCCACCGGGCGGCGGCGGTGGCGGTGCCGCACCGGCGACCGCAGGCGGATTGAATCCGGCACCGCCCCCGGCGTTCGGCGGCGGCGGAAACCCGCCCGACGGTGAGCCGCCGGACGACCCGGGCGGCGGAGGCGGGGGTGGGTAGGACCCGCCGGGGGGCGGCTGAGCGGTCATGGGCAACCTTCCGACGAGGACTAGCTGAACTTAGCGGGATACTAGCGTCGTCGCGTTCCCTCGGACAGGAAGCCCAACAGGTCGTAGCGGGTGATCACCCCGACCGGCTTGCCCTCCTCCACCACCATCAGCGCGTCCCAGTCGCGCAACGCCTTGCCTGCCGCGCTGGCCAGTTCACCTGCCCCGATCAGCCGCAACGGCGGGCTCATATGTTGCGACACCGCGTCGGCCAGCTTGGCGCGACCTTCGAACACCGCCGACAACAGTTCGCGTTCGGAGACACTGCCCGCGACCTCACCGGCCATCACCGGAGGCTCGGCGCCGACGACCGGCATCTGCGACACCCCGTACTCGCGCAGGATGCCGATGGCGTCGCGCACGGTCTCCGACGGATGGGTGTGCACCAGATCGGGTAGCGCACCGGACTTGCGCCGCAACACATCCCCCACCGTTGCCTCCGCGGCCGAGCCGTCGAGGCGGCTGCGCAGGAACCCGTACGACGACATCCAGGCGTCGTTGAAGATCTTGGCCATGTAGCCGCGTCCGCCGTCGGGCAGCAGGACGACGACCAAGCTGTCCGGTCCAGCCTGTTCGGCGACTTTCAGCGCCGCCACGACGGCCATCCCGCAGGATCCGCCGACCAGCATGGCTTCTTCACGCGCCAATCGCCTGGTCATGTCGAATGAGTCGGAGTCCGAGACGGCGATGATCTCGTCGGGCACCGCCGGGTCGTAGGCGGCGGGCCAGAAGTCTTCGCCGACGCCCTCGACGAGGTAGGGCCGGCCGGTGCCACCGGAGTACACCGAGCCTTCCGGGTCGGCGCCGATGATGCGCACCCGCCCGTCGGAGACCTCTTTGAGGTAGCGGCCCGCGCCGGTGATGGTGCCGCCGGTCCCGATGCCGGCGACGAAGTGGGTGACCTTGCCGTCGGTGTCGGCCCAGATCTCCGGGCCGGTGGTGGCGTAATGGCTAGCCGGACCCTCCGGGTTGGAGTACTGGTCGGGTTTCCACGCGCCCTCGGTTTCGCGCACCAGTCGGTCGGACACGCTGTAGTAACTGTCCGGATCCTCCGGCGGCACCGCCGTCGGGCACACCACGACCTCGGCTCCATACGCGCGCAACACGTTTCGTTTGTCCTCGCCGACTTTGTCGGGGCAGACGAATACACATTTGTAGCCGCGGCGCTGGGCGATCAGAGCCAGTCCGACACCGGTGTTGCCCGAGGTGGGCTCGACGATGGTGCCGCCTGGCTTCAGTTCGCCGCTGGCCTCGGCGGCATCGATCATCCGCTCGGCGATCCGGTCCTTGGAGCTGCCGCCGGGGTTGAGGTACTCGACTTTGGCGGCCACTACGCCCGCGCCTGGGGGGACGACGGAGTTCAGCCGAACCAGCGGGGTACCGCCGATGAGGTCACTGATGTGCTGCGCGATTCGCATGCGCCTATGGTCTCAGGCGGTTTCGCGCGGCGCCGCACTCGGGCCGACCGCTGGCCCTCGCGTCGCCTGCTGGCCCGTCGCGCCCGCTAGCCCGTGGCCTCGCCCGCTAACCCGTCGCCTCGCGGATGTACTCCCCGATCTGCCGCAACGAGCGTTCCGCCTCGGGCAGTACCGGTCCGGCGACCTGGAAGTCGTGCACCTGTCCCGGCCAGACCCGCACCTCGGCCGGCACCCCCGCCGCGGCCAGCCTGCGTGCCGCCAACTGTGCGTCGTGCAGCAACACCTCAGAGCCGGACACGTGGATCAACGTCCGCGGCAGGCCGGGTTCGATGTGCTCGAGCGGTTCGTAGATATCTTCGGGACGACCGAATTTCTTGTTCTTCGCCGCACAGCTAGCAACTAATTGACCAAGCGCGTCAAAAGCCCTGGACGGAAACATTGCGTCCGTTTTGATATTCGGATGGGCCTGCTTGTCTTCCTTTGCCAGCTGCAGCAACGGCGAGATCGCCACCAGCGCCGCGGGCTCCTCGCCTTCACGCAGCAGCCGCTGCGCGAGGGACAGCGCCAGGTAGCCGCCGGCGGAGTCGCCGGCCAGCACGATCTGCTCCGGGTCGTATCCCAGCTCGCGCAACCAGTAGTAGCCGTCGTAGCAGTCGTCGAGAGCCATCCCGATGGAATGCTTGGGCATCAGCCGGTAGTTGACGACGAGAACGGGCGCGTCAGCAAACTTCGACAGTGTCTCGACCAGTCGGCCGTGGGAATTTGCTCCACAGGTCAGGAACGCGCCGCCGTGCAGGTACAGCACGACCCGTCGGGTACCGTCGGCGGGCAGCACACCGGATGCCCGAACCAGTTGCGCGCAAGCATTTGGCAGCTTCACCTCGGCTCGTACACAGTTGGTCGCGGGCAGCAGCACGCGGGCCGCATGATCGATCAAACCCCAGGGCCAAGGCAGGTGCGGGACGTAGCTACCGGCAGCCAGAACGGGTCGTATCGTGACGCGCGTCGCAAGCGTGGCTAACCGCGCAGCGACACTTGGGCCGGCCTCGACCACCTCGACGGGTGCGCCGTCACTGATGGCAAACCTGCGGGCTTCGAGTCTACGGGCCTTCAGCGCGTCGCGCGGGCGAATCGTGACTCTGGGTGAACCGGAGACCTTACTTGGAGCGGTCATGCTCAACACTTCCTACGCCGTTGTAGTCCGATACAGCATGTGACGAGTTCGATGGTGCCGAGCTCGCAAACTTAGCTTGGCAGCCGATTACCCACTCGACATCCGTTTATTCAGTTCGATATCGCATTTGTTTCACACCGTAACCGGTTTGTTCTTCAGCTACCCACGAAATGAGCACAACAGTTCTAAACTAGATCCGTGAGCATGCGCGTGCCACGGCGTTCCACGATCGCTCTGGCCACTGCGGGTGCACTCGCCTCGACGGGCACGGCCTATCTGGGCGCACGCAACCTGCTGGTGGGTCAGGCGACGCATGTGCGAACCGTGATCCCGAAATCCTTCGACATGCCGCCGCGCGCCGACGGCGTCTACGCGCCCGGCGGTGCGCCGGTGCAGCGCTGGCGGCGGGGAACGCCGTTCGATCTGCACCTGATGATGTTCGGCGACTCGACCGCCACCGGCTACGGATGCAGCAGCGCCGAGCACGTGCCGGGCGTGCTGATCGCGCGCAAGCTGGCCGAGCAGACCGGCATGCGGATCCGGTTGAGCACCAAGGCGATCGTCGGTGCCACCTCCAAAGGTCTGGTGGGACAGGTCGACGCGATGTTCGTGGCCGGTCCGCCGCCGGACGCGGCGGTGATCATGCTGGGCGCCAACGACATCACCGCACTCAACGGGGTCGGCCCGTCGGCGCAGCGGCTGGGCTCGTGTGTGCGCAAGCTGCGCAACCGGGGCGTCGTGGTGGTGGTGGGCACCTGCCCGGATTTCGGTGTCATCACCGCCATCCCGCAGCCGTTGCGCCACCTGGCGCATACCCGCGGTTCGCAGTTGGCCCGCGCCCAAGCCGCCGCCGTGCGGGCTGCCGGCGGTGTGCCGGTGCCGCTGGCATTGCTGTTGGCACCGCGTTTCCGCAGCGGCACTCCCGAGTTGATGTTCTCCGCGGACCGGTACCACCCGTCGGCCACCACCTACGCACTGGCGGCCGAGGAGTTACTGCTGGCCATGCATCAAGCTCTGAGTGAGAAGGCCGGAATTGCGTTGCCGCCGTTGCCTTCTCGATCCACCGCTCTGGCCGGCGGCAGCAGCGAGCAGCGACGCACGATTTTGTCGCGGCTGTGGCGGCGCCAGGCAGCACCCGTCGCGGAGACGGTCGACGGGTAGCGACTAGATTTATTGCGTCTCGTCCTAGCCGGGCCGGGTGGGCGTTCCCATCTGCGCCACTCTCCGAGGGAGCCGTCATGCCCGAAGCCGTCATCGTCTCAACTGCCCGTTCACCGATCGGCCGCGCCATGAAGGGTTCGTTGGTCGGCATGCGGCCCGACGATCTGGCCACCCAGATGGTGCGCGCCGCACTCGACAAGGTGCCGGCACTGAACCCGCACCAGATCGACGACCTGATCCTGGGTTGCGGCCAGCCGGCCGGTGAGTCCGGTTTCAACGTCGCGCGCGTGGTCGCCGTGCAGCTCGGCTACGACTTCCTGCCGGGCACCACCGTCAACCGATACTGCTCGTCGTCGCTGCAGACCACCCGCATGGCGTTCCACGCGATCAAGGCCGGCGAGGGCGACGCGTTCATTTCGGCCGGTGTGGAGACGGTGTCCCGGTTCGCCAAGGGCAGCGCCGACTCCTGGCCGGACACCAAGAACCCGCTGTTCGACGAGGGCCAGCAGCGCACGGCCGCCGCTGCCGCGGGTGCCGACGAATGGCACGACCCCCGCGCCGACGGGAACGTGCCCGACATCTACATCGCGATGGGTCAGACCGCCGAGAACGTGGCCGCGCTGACCGGCATCAGCCGCGAAGACCAGGATCACTGGGGAGTACGCAGCCAGAACCGCGCCGAGGAGGCGATCAAGAACGGCTTCTTCGAGCGTGAGATCAGCCCGGTCACCCTGCCCGACGGCAGCACCGTCAGCACCGACGACGGCCCCCGCGCGGGTACCACCTACGAGAAGATCAGCGAGCTCAAGCCGGTGTTCCGGCCCAACGGCACGGTCACCGCGGGCAACGCCTGCCCGTTGAACGACGGCGCCGCCGCGGTCGTGATCACCAGCGACACCAAAGCCAAGGAACTCGGCCTGACGCCGTTGGCGCGCATCGTGGCCACGGGTGTGAGCGGGCTGTCCCCGGAGATCATGGGCCTGGGCCCGATCGAGGCGGTGAAGCAGGCGCTGGGGCGGGCGGGCATGTCGGTGAACGACATCGATTTGTTCGAGATCAACGAGGCGTTCGCAGTGCAGGTGCTGGGCTCGGCGCGCGAGCTGGGCATCGACGAGGACAAGCTGAACGTCTCGGGCGGGGCGATCGCGCTGGGCCACCCGTTCGGCATGACGGGTGCGCGCATCACCGCTACCCTGCTGAACAACCTGCAGACCCACGACAAGACATTCGGTGTGGAGACCATGTGTGTCGGGGGCGGGCAGGGTATGGCGATGGTGATCGAGCGGCTGTCATAGCTGCTTTGGCGTTGACTCTGCGTTCAGGGCGCAAAAGTGCGAGAAGGCGGCGTCCTCAGCGCAGACTCAACGCACTCCCGACCCCGCCGTCCGTTGACTCTGCGTTCAGGGCGCAAAAGTGCGAGAAGGACGCACCCTCAGCGCAGACTCAACGCACTCCCGACCCCGCCGTCCGTTGACTCTGCGTCCAGGGCGCAAAAGTGCGAGAAGGACGCACCCTCAGCGCAGACTCAACGCACTCCCGACCCCCGCCGTCCGCTGACTCTGCGTTCAGGGCACAAAGTACGAGAAGGCGGCACCCTCAGCGCAGACTCAACGCACTCCCGA
>NZ_JCALDY010000048.1:0-20401 GCF_059813095.1 Mycobacterium sp. NGS22 | reverse complement strand
ACCTGCTCGCCAGCTATCCGCTGGTGTCCATCGAAGACCCGCTGTCCGAGGACGATTGGGACGGCTGGACCGCACTGACGGCAGGCATCGGGGACCGGGTGCAGATCGTGGGCGACGACCTGTTCGTCACCAATCCCGAACGCCTCGAAGAAGGCATCGAGCGGGGCGTGGCAAATGCGTTGCTGGTCAAGGTGAATCAGATCGGCACGCTCACCGAGACGCTGGACGCGGTCGCGTTGGCCCACCACAGCGGATACCGCACGATGATGAGCCATCGCAGCGGCGAGACCGAGGACACCACGATCGCCGACCTGGCGGTGGCGGTCGGCAGCGGACAGATCAAGACGGGTGCGCCGGCCCGCAGCGAGCGCGTCGCCAAGTACAACCAGCTGTTGCGCATCGAGGATGCGTTGGGTGACGCCGCCCGCTACGCCGGTGACCTGGCGTTCCCGCGATTCGGTGTGGATCCGAAGTAGTCTTGGCCGCCAAGTCCGACCCGAAACGTCGTTCCCCGGCATCGCGCCCGGGGAAGGCCGGCGACTCGGGCCGGGGCCGTCGTTCCACCAGCTCCAGCAAGACCGGCAAGCCGCTTTCGAAGCCGGTCTCCAAACCCGCGCAGACTGCGCCCGACGAAAGCCGCAGCACCCGCTCGCTGCAGGAGCACGTCGTCGAGCCGCTCAAGCGGTCGTTCACCGAGTCCGTCGAGCAGCGGTCGGATCAGCGGCTCGGTTTCACCGCGCGGCGTGCCGCGATCCTGGCCGCGGTGGTGTGTGTGCTGACGCTGACCATCGCCGGGCCGGTGCGCACGTACTTCTCGCAGCGCACCGAGATGGCGCAACTGTCGGCCACCGAGGCCGCGTTGCGCGGTCAGATAAAGGATTTGGAGCAGCGCAAGGGCCAACTGTCCGACCCGGCCTATATCGCGGCCCAGGCACGTGAACGGCTCGGATTCGTCAAACCCGGCGACATTCCGTTCCAGGTTCAGCTCCCACCGTCGGCGGGGGCGGTGCCGCAACCGGGTAGCGAAGGGGGCGGGCAGGCCAAGAACGAACCCTGGTACACCTCGCTGTGGCACACCATCGCCGACGCGCCGCACCTGCCACCGACCGCTGCTCCGACGCCCGAACCCGCTCCGACGGCCCCCGGTGGTTGAGCGTGCGGACCTGGACGCGGTAGCGCGACAGCTGGGCCGCGAGCCGCGCGGAGTGCTCGAGATCGCCTACCGGTGCCCCGACGGCACCCCGGGAGTCGTGAAAACGGCGCCCAAATTGCCTGACGGAACGCCCTTTCCGACGCTGTACTACTTGACGCACCCGGCGCTGACAGCAGCCGCGAGCAGACTCGAGACCACCGGACTCATGCGCGAGATGACCGAGCGCCTGGGCCACGACGCGGAATTGGCGGCCGCGTACCGTCGGGCACACGAGTCCTATTTGACCGAGCGGGACGCCATCGAACCGTTGGGGACCACGTTTTCCGGCGGCGGTATGCCGGACCGGGTCAAGTGCCTGCACGTGCTGATCGCGCATTCGCTGGCCAAGGGACCCGGTGTCAACCCGTTCGGCGACGAGGCCCTGGCGCTGTTGGCCGCCGAGCCGGGCACGGCCGCTTTGGTTGGGAGACAATGGGGATGACGCGTGTTGCCGCGATCGACTGCGGTACCAACTCGATACGTCTGCTGATCGCCGACGTCGCTGACGGACGACTGCGCGACGTGCACCGCGAAATGCGGATCGTGCGACTGGGTCAAGGTGTGGACGCCACCGGTCAATTCGCACCGGAGGCCATCGCCCGCACCGAAGCGGCGCTGTCCGACTACGCCGGATTGCTTGCGCAGCACGATGTGCAGCGGGTGCGGATGGTTGCGACGTCGGCCACCCGTGACGCCGGCAACCGCGACGTGTTCTTCGCGATGACGGCCGCCGTGCTGGGCGCGGTTATCCCGGGCTCGGTCGCCGAGGTCATCACCGGCGCCGAGGAGGCTGCGCTGTCATTTAGCGGCGCTGTCGGTGAATTGGACAGTGCCGGAGCACCTTTCGTGGTCGTGGATCTGGGCGGGGGATCGACCGAGATCGTGCTGGGTAGGGCTGCCGACGAGGTCGTGGCGGGTTACTCGGCGGACATCGGTTGCGTCCGGCTGACCGAACGCTGCCTGCGCTCGGACCCGCCTGCACCGGCCGAGGTGGCGGCGGCGCGGGATGTGGTGCGGGAGCGACTCGAGGACGCGCTGCGTGTGGTGCCCGTCGAGGGCGCCCGGACCTGGGTGGGGCTGGCCGGTACTTTTACCACGCTGTCGGCGCTGGCCCACGAGATGACGGTGTATGACGCTGCGGCCATTCATCTTTCGCGGGTGCCGATCGGCAGGCTGGTGGATGTGTGCGACCGGCTGATCGGTATGACGCGCGCGCAACGCGCTGCGCTGGGGCCCATGCACGAGGGCCGGGTGGACGTGATCGGCGGCGGTGCGATCGTAGTGCGGGAGCTGGCGCGCGAACTGCAGGAGCGGGCCGGCATCTCGGAGTTGATCGTCAGCGAGCACGACATCCTTGACGGCATCGTGCTCTCCCTCGTTGCGCGAGCAGACCTCCCGCTTGCGCGAGCAGACACAAAAGCCCCCAGAAATCCCTGATTTCAGGGGCTTTTGCGTCTGCTCGCGGGGCTTATAGAGTCATTGACATGTTCAGCAGAACCGGACGATTTCTGCTTTCGGCTCAGGCCGTCGCTGCAACGGTGGTCTGCCTACTGACGGCGCCGCTGGCCTCGGCGCACGACCCGGACTGCGACACCATCATGCCGGCGGGCGATCAGCTCGAAGCGGTGTTCGATCAGGTTGAGCCGCAAGGGTATACGCCGCCGGGCCTGGGAAGCCAGATCCGTCAGGCCGCGCAGCCGTTGTACACGGTGCCGGGCGTTACCGCGGTGAACCTGCGCAACTGGTCGGACATCTTGGCCGCCAAACTCGATCACGATCGGCGTTACCTGCAGGAAGGTTCCGACGAGCTCTGGTTGACGGCCGACCTCAACACGGCGAGGAGCCATCTGTTGGCCGCGCGCCGGTACTGCCTATGGTCGACCTACACGACCGGCTGAATCCGCCTACGCACCACCGTATTCCGGGCGCAGCGAACCGGCGAGCGCAGACAACGGCACGTGGATGGTGATGGCTCCGCCATCCATCGACCACGCCGGATTCAGCGTCGACGATCGGCCGGGGCGGGGATTTCCCTGCACCATCGGCGCATCGGGCATGTACAGGATCAGCTCATCCGGTGTCAGCGCGAAAGACTGGTAGCCGCCGGTGAACCCGAGGCCGTTGGGGCCGGGTGTCCACTCCGCAACGGTGAATGGATAGTTGTTGGGCGGGTGAGGTGGCGCGGCGGCGTCCAGCGCCGCCGGTAGCACCCCTTCGGTGGCCGGCGGTATGGCGGCCAACGGGTCGACGCCCGGTTTGAACAGGTCGGCAATCATCAGCCGACGACCTTGTGCCATATCGAAAACGAACGACCGGTAGGCGTTGTTGGGCTGCAGTCCGAACGGTGCGAGGACCTCGTGGACGATCAACGACTGCACCGACCCCGGCCCGGCGAAAAGTTCGTAGTCGGCGGTCGCGCTGCTGTCCCGCGGCGCCTCCGCGCCGCTGTGGCGCCAGCCGTCCATGAGTTTGTGGTAGAAGCCGCGCACTGCCGGACCTGAGGTGGGGTTGTCCAGCATCGGTGCGGGCAAGTCGAAGGAGATCAACCGCTCCGCCTTGTTCGGCGAGGTGACCACGGTGTTGCACCGTGCCCCGTCCCAGTTCGCGTTGAGTTCGGCGCAGAACTGGTCGGCGGCCGCCGTTGCTACGGGCGCAGTCACCACCAGTGTCGCCACCGCCATCAGGCTGGCCATCAGTTTCATGCCGCTCACCGCCCCTAGCGCCTTTGTCCGGGTAGTACGACTTTGCTGGCCAGCCACCGGTCGCCCACCTTCTCCATGGTGATCGTGATGGCGTTGACCTCGACTCCTGGTTGGGGGGTCGTGGAGTTGGTGACCGACTGCTCGACGAACAACAGGACTTCGACCCGGTTCGGACGCGCGGATTTCACCGCGGACTCCAGAACGGTGCCGTGTGTCGCGACCTTGTTGTCGATCATCGCCTTGCGCAGCAGCGAACCGGCTCTGGTGTATTGCTCCTTGAATTCTCCGGTGGCCCCGTTGAGGATGTCGTTGAAATTCTTGTCGACCCCGTTCGGGTCGGTGCTGGTGAGTATGACGGCGTACTGCTTCGCCGCGTCGAGTGCCTGTGCGCTGTCGATGTCGGTTTGGTGCTGCTGATACAACAGCCAGCCCGCGTAGCCGGCCGCTGCCAGGACGGCCCCGAGCACGACCGCGGCGATGCCGCGCACCGCTGCTCTGATCCGTTGGCGCGTTCCGGTGCCCGCCCCGCGGGGGAGTCGCACCCGGCGCAACGGCGCGAAGGCTGCCCGGCCGGCGCGCCGCCGACTCGTCTTTTCCTGTCCGCCGCTGCGACCGTCGGAGGACCGAGCGTCTTCGTCGTCGTCTCGGTCTTCGACGTCGGCCTTGCCTGTCGGCGTGGCCGATTCGTCATCTGCGTCGGTCGATGCTTCCGACGAGGGTCCCTCGGTCGCGTCTTCATCGACCGGGTCGGCAACGCCGGTGTCCACCGTGGCTTTCACAGATCTCATACCTTCACGTCGTCTGCTAGATGATCTCGACTTTGCTTGCCAGCCAACGATTGTCGACCAACTCCATGGTCATCATCACCCGGTTGCGATCGATGCGCGGGCTGGGGCGTGTTGCGTTGGTGACCGATTGATCGACGAACAGCAGTACCTCGACTTTGGTCTTGGTCGCCGATTTGATCGCCGAGTCGACGACGATGCCCTTGCCCGCCGCGCCGTTGTCGATGAGTATCTGACGCAGCTGCGCGGACCCCTGGCTGTATTGGTCCTTGAACTCGCCGGTGGCGCCGTCGAGTGCCAGTCGGTAGCTCTTGTCGATGTCCTTCGTGTCCAGCGTGGTCAAGATGACGGCGTAATTGCGCGCGGCCTCGAGCGCCGCCTGACCGGCGGCGGCGGTGTCGTCGAGTTGCTTGACCCGCCAACCCAGATAGCCCGAACACCCCAATGCCGCGACCAGCAGGGCCCCGATCAGAGCGGCGATGACGCGCCGGCGCCGACGTCCGGGCGCCTTACCGGCGACGGCTTCGGCCCGATCACCGTCCTCGCCGTCCTCGCCGTCCTCGCCGTCCTCCGCCCCCTCGCCTTCCTCGTTCGAGCACTCGTCGCCGTCCTCGGCGACCGAAGCATCGCCGTCGCCGTCGGCGACCGAAGCATCGCCGTCGCCGTCCTCGGCGACCGGAGCATCACCGTCGTCCCCGGTCCCGGGTGATGTGCTGTCCGGCTTGACGAGGTCGACCGGCTCATCCGGTTCGTCCAGCCCGTCGGCAAGCTGGTCGAAAACCGTTCTCGTTGAGGTTTGCTTACGCACCGTGGCTCCACATGGCTCTAGTTCGGTATCCATGCCGGCATGGACGGCCCCCCGAATGTGGTGGGCAGGGTGTACGGGGGATAGACCGGAGTGACGTCGGTTACTGCCGTCGGATCGTATCCCGGTGGGGGTCCGGCGGTGTCGTCTCCGGGCGGGCGGGGCGCGTTGCGGGCACCTCGGACCAGCACCGACGGATCCGGGTTGTTGCAGTAGGTGTAGCGGTACGGTTCGGGGAAGTCGGGTTGTGACAGCACCCCGGTGGGCAGGTTGTAGTCGCAGCTGTATTTGGGGTAGAGGTCTGCGATCAGCCAGAGCCCTTTGTCGTGCGCGACGGTGGTCAGCCGTTCGAGCAGGGACTCGTGGTCGGGCCGCCACAGATCCTGCAGCGCGGGGACCCGGAGGTAGAGCAGCTGCGAGAGCGTGGTCAGGTTCCCCAGCAACTGCACCACGGTGTGGCGGTTGTCGTTGATCAGGTTGTCGACGTCGGCCAGCTGGCCCGCTCCCCGATCGACGAGTGTCCGGAACCCGCCGTCCATCTTGTTCACACCGCCCAGGACGTTCTGCAGGTCGACCGAGGTTCCCCGCAGACCCGGCGAGACGTCGCCGAGGGTGCCGAACACCAGCTGGGTGTTGCGTAGCAGGCTCACGGTCTGCGGCAGCACGCCGTCCAGGGTGGAGGACAAGAAGATGGCGCCGTCGAAGATGGCCGCCAGCTTGTTCGGCCCGTCGGGGCTGACTCGCAGTTCGCCGAAGAGAGCCCGCAGCTGCTTGGGCTCCAGCTGTGCCAGTGCGCCCCGGCTGTCGTCGATGATGCGCGGCAGCGAGACGGGGATCGCGGTCTGCTGCCGGCCGATCACTGCGCCGTCGGTCAGGAACGGTCCGCCACCGTGTTGCGGGCGGAAGTCCAGGTATTGCTCACCTGCGGCCGACAGGCCCGATACCCGCACCAGAGAATCCCGCGGGATCCGGTTGTGGGCGTCGATGGAGGCCACCGCCTCCACCCCGTGTTCGGTGAGGTTGATCGCGGTGACGCGGCCGATCGGAATGCCGCGCAGGGTGACGTCCTGGTTGACGAGCAGGCCGCCCGACTCCGGCAGCGACACCCGCACCGAGATCTTCCGGCTCACCGGGTTGACACCCAGGCTGCCCAGCGTGATGTAGGCGAGCGCGATCACGGTGATGAGCCCCAGACCGACAATCGACATCACGATCCGCCGTTTGGCCACCGCTTTGACCAGGTCCACCCCGTGTCGGGCGGACCACTCCAGCGGATTGCGTGACCTGGTCATCACCGTCATCACCGCTCCGGCCCGTAGATCTTGTCCAGCAGCAGGTTCCACTCGTATCGAATGCTGCCGATCATCAGGTGCCAGTCGGTGCCGTCCGACCAGCGGAATCCGGGGTCACCGGGATAGTTCAGGTCGGGCCACGGTGCCAACGACAGCTTCGCGACCTGCGCGTCGACGTGTAGCGCAGGTGAGTTGAAGGAGTGCATCAACACCCCGATCAGCCGGTTGAACGGATACAGCGACAGATCGGGGTCGACGGCGATGTCGTTGAACGAGCCGGCCAGTGCGTTCAGGTCCGCGACCAGGCTGCGCGTGTCCGTGCCCTGGATGGACGGGAACCGGGACAGCTGACGGGTGATGCGTGCCATGCCGTCGGCCAGGTCGGCGATCCGGGTGGTGTTGTCGGAGATGACGGCCAGCGCCGGCGCGCCGGCCACCAGCGCTGTGTCGATGGTCGCCCGGCGCGCCGACACGGTGGCGGCCAGCTCGGATGTCCGGCGCAGCGCGGCATCCAGCTGCGCCGAGCGGGCCGTCAACCGGGACAGCAGCGTTTTGCTGTGGTCCAGCAGCGCACGGACCTTCTCGCCACGCCCGCCCACTGCTTTGCCCGCGCCGTTGGCGATCGACATCAGGTGCCGCGCAGCGCCGCCGTTGACCAGCAACGCCATCGAGTTGAGCAGGTCTTCCACCGTCGGGGCGGCGGTGGTGGCAGTCAGCCCGATGGTGTCGCCGTCGCGTAGCCGGGGTGCGTTGGCCCCCTGGTCCGGACCGGGTCTGAGCTGCAAGAAGACATCGCCGAGGGGGGTGGCCTGGCGCAGTTCGGCGGTGGCACCGACATTCAGCGGGACATTGGCGTTGATGCGCATGCGCACCTGGGCGGTGAAGTCCTTGGCGTCGATGGATTCGACCTCACCGATGTCGGCGCCGAGCAGCCGCACCTTTGCCTTGGTCGGCAGGTTCAGCGCATTGGAGAAGACCGCCATCAGCCGATAGCTTTTGCCGCTACCGGTCGGGGCAGGCAACGGCAGTGCGCTCAGGTCCAGGCCACACCCGGCCAACAACGTCACCAGCACGACAAGCAGGCCGACCCGGCAGCTGCGGCGAACACCCGTCGCGCACCTCATGGCGTACCCACGATCCCGTCACCCATCAGGTCGAGCATCTTGCCCAGACCGAAATCCGGCGAGTAGTCCCGCAGCGTTCCGGTGGCGCATCCCAGCTGTTTGAGCCCCAGCAGGTTGCAGAGCTCTTTACCGAACTGACCGTTGATCACGAGCTTGTCGGCCAATGCGTGCACGCGGGCGCTGCCCCCGACGGGGTCGATGATGTTGTAGAGGTTGTCGACGGTCAGCGGCCCGACGTCGAGGGTTTCGGCCAGGTCCCGCTGGTGATCGTTGATCGTCCCGGTGATGGTCCGCATATCGACGAACGTGCTCGTGAGTTCTTCGCGGTGACCCTCGAGCAGTCGGGTCGCTTCGGCGAGGATCTGGTTGAGCTTCGCACCGGTGGTGCCCGAGCCGAGGTTCTCCTCGGCCAGAATGTCGCTGAGTTGGTGCAGGTTGGACCCGAATTGGCGAATCGCGGTGTCGTTGTCGGCGGCCGCTTGAACCAACACGGACATGCTGTTCACGATCGCCTGAATGTCCTTCTTGCTGTGCGCGCCCTTGTCGGCACCCACCCGCAGCGCCTGGGACAACTTCGCGAGGGTCGCTTTGATGTCGGCCCCGTTGCGGGAGGTGATCTGGGAGCCGAGGTTGACCAGGTCCCCGAGCGGACCCTGACCGTTGTCGTCCGCGCGCAGGGCGCTGCCCAGTTTGTCGATCATCGCCAGGGTCCGGTCGATTTCCACCGGGGTGCGGGTGCGGCCCAGGCCCAGCACGTCGCCGTTCTTCAGCTTCGGCCCGCCGCGGTAGGGCGGGGTGAGCTCGACGTGGCGGTCGGTCAGGACCGAGTTCGACAGCGTCACCGCCTGCACGTCGGCCGGAATGTCGATGCTCGGGTCGATCGAGAGTCCGACCTGCACGTAGCTGTCCTTGGCCGCGATGCTGGTCACCTTCCCCACGGGCATCCCCAGGACCGAGACGTCGTTGCCGACGTAAAGCCCGACCGTGTCCTCGAAGTGCGCGGTCACCGTCATCTGCGGGTGCACCACGCGTTGAAACACGGCGATCGCCACGACGGCTACGAGCACCACCGCGGCTGCCGTTGCGGCGACGATGATCTTGACCCGGCGGCTCATGCGCAGTCCTTGAAGTACTCGACCAGGCTGAACTGCCGGGCGCGCCCGCTGAGCGCACACATCCAGGAGTCGACGAGCACACCGGTCGGCAGGTTGAGGTCGAGGGCGTTGCCGCTGCCAGTGGTGTTGGCGAGGTTGCGGACGGTGATGGGCATCGACTGCAAGATGTTGCGCACCAACGCGTCGTGGCTGTTGATCATCGCGGTGAACTCGCGCGCATTGGCGATCAGCTGGTTCAGTGCCGGTTCGTCGGCCAGGATGGTCTTTGCCCGGTCGACGAGGGTGGTGGCGCTGGCGAACAACCGCTGCACCGCGGCGCGCCGAGTGGCGATCTCGGCCAGCAGGTCACGGCCCTGCAACACCAGCACCCCGAGATCGGCCTTCTGGTTTCGCAGCATCGTCGTCAGCGTCTCGGCGCTGCTCAGCAGGGTGCCCAGTTGATCGCGCCGGTCGGAGATGACGGTGGCCAGCGACTGCAGGTTTTCCAGGGCCTCCGGTAGGGCATCGGGCAGTCCCTGCAGGTTCTGGTTGAGCGACTTCACCGATTCGACGACGCGCTCGGCGTCCAGGGCCTCGAAGGTGCTTGTCGCGCCTTCCAGCGTCCGCTGCAGATCGAAGGGAACTTCGGTGTTGGCCAACCGGATGGTGTGATCGCTCAGCTCGCCGGCGCCGGCCGGGGACAGCGCAAGATAACGCGACCCCAGGATCGTGGTCATGTTGATGCTGGCTTGCGTGTCGGCACCCAGATGGACGTCGTGGCGGACGTTGAACGTGACCACCACGTGGTCGCCGGCGAGTTTGACACCCTCGACGGTGCCGACCTGGATGCCTGCGATGGTGACCTGATTGCCCTTGCCGAGCTGCGCGGACTGGGCGAACTCACCCCGGTAGCTGGTCTTGCCCACATCGAGGGCTCCGAACAGCACCAACCCGCCCATCAGGATGGCGGTAACGGTCAGTCCGATCACCCCCAGCCAGGTCTTGTTGTAGGACTCGATGGGCCGTTTGAATCGATCGAACATCGCGGCTACCTGCATATCGGTGAGTGCTTGATCTTGTTGAGGTAACCCGGGGTAACGCCGTCGCCCGGGGTAGCCGAGGCCACGAATGCGCGGAACCAGTGGAACAGGCCGCGCCACAGGCTGAAATCGATGTCGCACGCATAGCCGTTGATGTAGCTGCCCGCCTGGGTGCCGCGGGCAAGCGCCTTGAGCAGAGCCGGAATGTTGGCCGCCATGTAGGCCATCCGCTGATGCCCCGGACCGTGCAGGCTGTAGTCGAGCAGACCCGGTTCGCGGCTGACGAATTCCTCCAGGTCGGGAGTGATGTTGTTGACGATGGTCGCCAGCCGGCCGGTGGTGGAGTTGACCGATCCGACCGACACGACCAGTTCCTGGCGGCGGGCCGCCAATTCGGCCATCACACCGCGGGATTCGCGGATCATCGTCTGGAGGTTGGTGTTCTGCGCGGCCAGGCTGTCCGTGAGGCTGTTGAGGTTGCCGATCAGATCGCCGAGGACCTGATCGGGTCCGGCCAGCGTTTCCGCCAGCGTCGAGGTCTGAACGGTCAACGTCAGGATCGAGCCCGAATCCCCTTGAAACGCTTGGATAATCGCGTTGGTCAGGTTGTCCACCTGCTTCGGATCCAACTGGGTGAACAGCGGCTCGAAACCGTTGAGCACGTAGGTGATGTTCAATGACGAGTTGGTGTGTTCCCGGGGAATCTGGCCGCCGTCCCGCAGCGGCCTGTGGTTGCGGTCCTGACCCGGTGACAGCCCCAGGTAGCGCTGCCCGATGATGTTCTGGTAGGTCACCGACGCGATCGTGTCGGTATAGAGGACCTGATTGCGCTGCACCCGGAACGTGACCTTGGCCGAGTTGCCGACCAGATCGAGCTTGTCCACCCGGCCTACCCGGACGCCGGCCACCCGGACGTCGTCGCCGGCATGCATTCCGGAGACATCGTTGAAAATCGCCGTGTAGGTGTTCGTGTCACCGGACACCTCGCGCCGCATGGTGCCGAACACCATCCAGGTCACGGTCACTGCGAAGGTCAGGAAGATCGCGGTGCCTATCAACGGCTTTCGGTATCTCATTGGCCGCCTCGCAGATCCGACGTGAGGTGGACGGTCGAGTCGCGCGCCACCGGGCCCAACAACAGCACGACGGTCGCATTGGCCGGTCCGCCCCCGACGATGCGGCCCAGCTGATCCTTCTCCTGCCGGCTGCCGACCGGGCCGACAGTGCCGCCGAAGGCCGGCGACGCCCCCTCGGCGGGGAAACCCGGTGCCGGCGGCGGGGCTTCGGGGGCCGGCGGCGAGCCGGGACCGCCGCCGAGCTGTGCGGAACCGGGTGGCAGCGGCGGCAATTGCCGGGGTCCCGGTGCGGGTGCCGGAGGCCCTTGCGGATCTCCCGGCATCGAGTGGCGCGGTGGGGTCACGTTGGGGCGGTTCTCGGTCACCCCTGGCGGGAGAGTGGCGCCCCTCGACCCCAACGCCGGAGACAGGTCAGGCGCCGTCGGGACTTCCGGCGCCGTGAAGCAGCTCGGGCCGGCAAGCGCCCCGTAGCGGGGGCAGTCGGCGCGGACGTAGCGCCGGCTCGGGGTGAGCGCGACGATGGCCTTGACCGTCAGCAAGTTGCTCTCGGGGTCCCAGCCCTCGTCGTACAGCTTGTTGGCGAAGACTTTCATCCGGGTGGCTATGCCGTGGAAGTCGGTGGCGTGATCGCCGAGCACACCGATTGCCGGGGTCAGCTCGGTGCTGATGGTGATCAGCCGGTCGGTCTGATGATCGAAGGCATCGCCGAGCGTGCCGACGGTGCCCAGACCCCCGGTAAGGAAGTCGGTCAACTGCACCCGCTTCTCGGCGAAGGTCCGCATCGGCCGGATCGAGCTGTCCAACGCGTCGAAGAGTTCGGGGGAGGCGCGGCGCAGGCCTGCCGCGGCCGCGGTCAAGGCCGACAGCGTGGATGGCGCTGCGGCGTCGGCGGTGACCACCGTGTTCAGCTCCGCCAGAATCTCGTTCAGATCGTGTCCGGCGTCGGTCAGTTGCTGGCCGCGGCCGTGGGTCGCCTCGCTCAGTGCTTGCAGGATCCCGACGGTGTGGTCGTTGGGGTTCTGCGCGACGTCGAACAGCAGGTCGTGCAGCTTTGCCAGCACGTTCTGGAACAACACCGTCGGCAGGGATTTGTCCTCGCGCACCACCGAGCCGTCCCGCAGCGACGCCGAGCCCTTGCCGTTGTCGATGAGTTGGACCGCCGACACCGCGAACAGGTTGGCGGGCACCACCCGTGCGGTGACGGTGTTGGGGATGCCGGAGGCGTATCCCGGCTTGAGGTCGACGTGGACGATATTGGGTTTTCCGTTCCGGGACGGGGTGATGGCGGCCACCATTCCGACCAGCACCCCGCGGAACTTCACGTCGGAGCGTTCCGGCAGCCCGTCGCCGATGTTGACCAGCTCGACGTCCACGCGCACCAGGTTGTCGAAGGTGCCTTTCGACTTGGCCACCATTGCCGCCGCGATCAGAGCCGTGACGATCGTCATGCACACGCCGACGAGGACAAGGCTGCGGTTGGACGGGCTGCGGGGGTCGAAGTCGTAGGAGTTTGGCATCGCTACCCCCCGAACCTGGCCCCGGACTCGACGCCCCACAGCGCCATGGTCAGCAACATGTTCGCGATGATCACGACGGTCAGACTCGATCGCATGGCCCGACCCGCGGCTATCCCGACGCCGGCGGGACCGCCGGTGGCGAAGTAGCCGTAATAGCACTGCATCGTCGAGGAGATGAAGACGAAGATGACGGCCTTGATGGACGCATAGATCACGTCGCGGCCGCTCAGGCCCACCGAGAAATAGTGCAGGTATGACCCGGGGGCTTGGCCGTTGGCCATGCTGACCAGCTGGCTGGTCAGGTAGGTCAAACCCAGGGCGGTCAGGAACAACGGAATGACCGCGATGACGGACGCGGTGACCCGGGTGACGACCAGATAGCCCACCGAGTCCAGGCCGAGCACCTCCATGGCGTCGATTTCGTCGTTGATTCGCATCGCGCCCAGTTGCGCGGTGAACCGGCATCCCGCCTGGGCGATGAACGCCATGGCGATCATGACCGGCGCGAGTTCGCGCGTGGTGGCGAACGACGAGATCAGTCCCGTCGCGGGTCCCAGACCGAGCAGATTCAGCGCGTTATAGCCTTCGACGGCAACCAGCGCACCGGCCGTAATTCCCAGCACCGCCGCGACATTGACCGTGCCGCCGCCGACGACGATCGATCCGTTCCCCCAGGAGATGTCGGCCAGCAGTCGCAACATCTCCCGCCGGAAGTCCTTCATCGTGCCCGGGATCGAGGTCAGGATCTTGCCGAAGAAATAGACCATGTGGCCGGCCCGGCCGATCCCGCTGGTCATTGCGCCGCCGGCCCGCTTCAGCGAGGTGGTGAGCGGGACCTTGTGCGTCGCAGGCGCAGCCATCGCTACAGGGTCTGTCTGGGGAAGATGAGCAGCCACAGCTGGCTCATGAGGACGTTGACGATCATCAGCAGCAGCACCGACTCGACCACCGCCGCGTTCACCGAGTTCGCCACGCCGGCGGGCCCGCCGCGGGTGTCGAGACCCTTCTGGCAGGCGACGACTGCCACGATCACCCCGTAGACCACCGCTTTGAGCATGGCCAACACCAGATCCTCGACGCTGGCGAACGAGGAGAACGTGGCGATGAACGAGCCCGGGGCGCCGTTCTGCATATAGACGTTGAACACGTAGCCCGCGAGGTAGCCGACGAACATCGTCGTACCGGTCAGCGCAATGCCGATCAGGATGACCGCCGCCAGTCGGGGAACCACCATGCGCCGCAGCGGCGAGACGCCCATCACCTCCATCGCCGCGATCTCTTCGCGCATGGTCCTGGCGCCCAGGTCCGCGCAGACCGCGGAGCCCACCGCAGCCGCCATGATCAGCGCCGCCACGAGCGGCGCGCCCTGCCGGATGATCACCAGCCCGTCGGCGGCGCCGGACAGCGAGGCCGCGCCGACTTGTCCGGCCAGCAAACTGAACTGGATCGACAAGGTGACGCCGATCGGGATTGTCACCAGCACAGTGGGGGTGAATGCCGTGCTGGTCATGAACCAGGCCTGCTCGATGAACTCTCCGACCATAAACTTGCGAGTCACCAGATCGACGAACAGATACTGGACGGCCCGAATCCCCAACACGAACTGTTTGCCGACGGTGTTCAGCGACAACAGTGGGTGATTGACGAGATAGCGGCGGAACCAGTCGATGACCTCGCGGATGGCCGAACGTTCGCCACCTCGCTCGGACAGTTCGACGAAAGCGCTCAAGAATCCCCCCAGCCGGCAGTGCCCAGGACTTGCGTGCAAGCACGATAGCAGTCGGTCCTAGTTCGCAGCCAGCAATTGTTAACGGGAATTCTGACTGCACGTGCTCGTCGGCTCGTCGACCGCGAACCGCCCATCGCAGGCCTCGACGCGGTAACCCGTACCCGACTCGGTCAGCAGGTGTTCGGGCTGCGACGGGTCGTGCTCGGGCCGGCGCCGCGATTGCGCCAAATATCCACGCAGATAACGGGGTTCGGCCGCAACTGCCGGACCACTTGCGCCGGCGACGATGTCCGACTGCACTGGCGAATTGTTGTCCAACCGAAAGGATTCAATCGACTCGGTCGCCCCACCGGTGGGCAACCTGATTCGGCTCATCGCGACGGTCTGCCGGGGCGGTCCGTGCGGAACTGCATCCGGGGTAGCTCGCCGGCCCTCTTCGGGGGGCGACTATGTAAATACCGATTCCGCCGGACCGTTCGCCCGGGTCGCGGTCACGCCTCGAAGCGGTAGCCCATGCCCGATTCGGTCAACAGGTGCTTGGGGTGCGACGGGTCGTCCTCGAGCTTGCGCCGCAACTGCGCCAGATACACCCGCAGGTAATGGGTTTCGGTCGCATACGCCGGGCCCCACACTTCCTTGAGCAGTTCCTCGCGCCCTACCAGCTTGCCCCGGTTGCGCACCAGCACCTCGAGCATGCCCCACTCGGTCGGCGTCAGGTGCACCTCGGCGCCGTTCTTGGTCACCTTCTTGGCGGCCAGGTCCACGGTGAACGCGTCGGTCTCGACCACCGGTTGTTCGACTTCCGAAGCCGCGGCGTTGCGCCGCACCGCCGCGCGCAGTCTGGCCAGGAACTCGTCCATGCCAAAGGGTTTGGTGACGTAGTCGTCGGCGCCGGCATCGAGGGCTTGCACCTTGTCGGCCGAGTCGGTGCGCGCGGAGAGCACGATGACCGGTGCGTTGAGCCAGCCGCGCAGGCCGGCGAGCACGTCGATACCGGAGATGTCGGGCAGCCCGAGGTCCAGGATCACCACGTCGGGCGGATGTTCGGCGGCGGCGCGCAGCGCGCCGGCACCGGTCGACGCGGTGATCACCTCGTATCCGCGCACCGTCAGGTTGATGCGCAGCGCACGCAGGATGTGCGGTTCGTCGTCGATCACCAGCACGCGGGTCATGCGGCGGGCCCCGACGGCGCCGGCAGGTCCACCACGACCGTGAGTCCGCCGCCGGGCGTGTCACCGGCCGCGATCACCCCGCCCATCGCCTCCACGAAGCCGCGCGCGACCGACATGCCAAGGCCCACGCCGGTGGTGTTGTCGTGATCGCCGAGACGCTGAAACGCTTCGAACATCTGCTCCTCGGCGCCCGCCGAGATACCCGGGCCCTCGTCGATGACGTTGACCAGCACCCGATCGCCGACGTGGCCCGCGTTGACCCGGACCACACAGTCCGGTGCATAGCGCAGCGCGTTGTCGATCAGGTTGGCCATCACCCGCTCGAGCAGCCCGGCATCGGCCAGCGCCACCGCGTCGCCGACGTCGACCTTGACGCGGTCGATGGCGGATCGGTAGAAACCGGTGGCGCCCTTGCCGATGCTGACCAGTGCGCGCTGCACCACTTCCTCGAGATAAACCCGCTGCACCTCGGGTCGCACCACCCCGGCGGCCAGTCGCGAGGAGTCCAGCAAGTTGCCCACCAGTGCGGTGAGCTGGTCGATGGATTCCTCGATGGTGGCCAGCAATTCGGCGGTGTCCTCGGGAGAGAACGCGATGTCGGCGGCACGCAAGCTGGACACCGAGACCTTGGCCGCCGCCAGTGGGGTGCGCAGGTCGTGGCTGACCGCCGAGAGCAGTGAGCGGCGCAGTTCGTCGGCCCGCACGATGGCTTCGGTGCGGCGGGCCTCTTCGGTGAGTTCACGCTGACGGACCAGGCCGGCCGCCTGCTTGGCCACCGCGCCCAGCACCCGCCGATCCCGCGCCGCCAGCTTGCGGCCGGCCATCAGCATCCAGAACTCGTCGTCGCCGATTTCGATCGCTGTATCCGCGGAATCCACTGTGGTGCAGGGGTCTTTGCCGACCGAGGCGACGACGTGGCTGCGCTCGGATTGTTCACGCAGCATGCTGACGGCGCGCTGGGAGTAGGTCTCGCGTATTCGTTCGAGCAGGGTTTCCAGATCCGCCCCGCGCAGCACCGAACCGGCGAACAGGGTCAGCAGTTCGGCCTCCTGGGACGCGAGGCGGGCCTCGCGGGCCCGTTTGGCCGCACCGTCGACCAGCACCGCGACCGCCACCGCGATCAGTAGCAACACCAGTTCGGTTACCGCGCTGTTGGGTTCGGCGATGGTGAAGCTGTGCCGCGGCGGGATCAGAAAGTAGTTCAGCAGCACCCCGGACAGCACCGCCGAAAGTACCGCCGGGGCAACGCCTCCCAACAGGCCCACCGACAGCACCCCGACGAAGAACAACGCGCTCTCCCCGCCGGTGTCCAGATAGGGATCCAGCACGGTGACGGTCACGGCGCAGATCGCCGACGGGATGAGTCCGGCCGCCAGCCAGGCGGCCGGCCGTCGCTGCTGCGGCGAGAACGAGTGTCGGGCAGCGCGTTTGGTTTCCTGGTGCGTGACGATGTGGACGTCGATCTTGCCGGAGCGCTGCACGATCGCCGCGCCGATGCCCTCGTCGAACAGGCGTGCCCACCGCGACCTGCGGGACGTGCCGATCACCAGTTGGGTGGCGTTGATCTCGCGGGCGAACTCGAGCAGCGCGTCGACAACGTCGTCGCCGACCACGGTGTGCAGCGAGGCGTCCAGACTGCTGGCCAGTACCCGGATCTTGCCCATCCGGGCCTCGGACAGGCCGGCCAGTCCGTCACCGCGCAACACGTGCACCACCATCAGCTCGGCGCTGGACTTGGAGGCGATCCGAGATGCGCGTCGCACCAACGTCTCTGATTCGGCGCCGCCGGTGACGGCGACGACCACGCGTTCGCGGGCCTCCCACGTGTCGGTGATCTTGTTCTCTGCACGATACTTGGCCAGCGCGGTGTCGACCTGGTCGGCCAGCCACAGCAGCGCCAATTCCCGTAGCGCAGTGAGGTTTCCGCGCCGGAAATAGTTCGACAGCGCGGCGTCGATCTTCTCCGAGGCGTAGACGTTTCCGTGAGACATCCTGCGCCGCAACGCTTCCGGGGTGATGTCGATCAGCTCCACCTGGGCGGCCTGCCGCACGATCGAGTCCGGTATCGTCTCCTGCTGTTCGATGCCGGTGATCTGGGCGACCACGTCGTTGAGGCTCTCCAGATGCTGGATGTTGACGGTGGAGATCACGGTGATCCCGGCGTCGAGCAGCTCCTCGACGTCTTGCCAGCGCTTGTCGTTCTTGCTGCCGGGGGTATTGGTGTGGGCGAGTTCGTCGACCAGCACCACCTGCGGGCGGCGCTCGAGGACCGCCGGCACGTCGAGCTCGGGGAAACTGCCGCCGCGGTAGTCGACGTAGCGCGGCGCGATAATCTCGATGTCGGCAAGCAGCTCAGCGGTTTTCGCGCGTCCGTGGGTTTCGACGACGGCGGCGACCACGTCGGTGCCGCGTTCCAGACGGCGGTGCGCCTCGCCCAACATCGCGAACGTCTTGCCCACGCCGGGCGCGGCACCGAGGTAGATGCGCAACTCACCGCGCTTGGCACGGTGCTCCGGCTCGCTCACCCCAACATCATCCACCTTCGCGGCTAGCTCGCGGCCGGATACCTTCGGTCCAGCGCAAGGTTGAGTCCGACGACGTTGACGGTGGGTTCACCGAAGATGCCCAGCGTGCGGTCGCTGCGATACTGCTGCACGACGGCGCGAATCTGGTCCGGCCCCACGTTCCTCGCCCTGGCCACCCGGGCCACCTGGAGCTCGGCGTACGCCGGGGAGATGTCCGGGTCCAGGCCGCTGCCGCTGGCCGTGACGGCGTCGGCGGGGATCGCCGGCGCGCTCGGTGCGACGCCGCGAATGGGCACGATCAGGCCAGTACGGTAGTCCTCGCCGGAGACGGCGCACTCGACCCGGGCACCCCGGTAGCTGTCCAGGAAGGGCTGTTTGGTGGTCGCGCAGGGTTCGTTGACACTGACCACGCGGGTCGGCCGGAGGATGTCACCGCGCTCGTCGCGGGGGCCCAGCACGGCCAGCACCGCACCAACTCCGGCGCCGGTGCAGAACGGGCGCGACCCGTCGACGCCTTCGAGTCGCCCTATGGCCGCACTGCGCGAGCACACGAGGGTGAGCAGACTGGGCTTGAATCCGGCATCTGCCACACTGGCACCGGCAGCCAGCTTGGCCGGGTCTGCGAGGGTGTCGACCACGCTCTCCGGTCCCAGGTTGCTGCCACCGCTCGACATCGGGTCGTATCCGGCGCCGGCGGCCGACGGGCGGGTCTGGAAATAGCGCGGCATGGGGTTGCCGTCGGCGTCGGTGAACCGTTGGCCGATCAGCATGCTGCCGACCGTCCTGCCGCCGGCGTGCAGGATCGAGCCTTCGGCGTTGGTGTGCAACCCCGGAAGGAACGCCACCAGCCAGACGAGTACCGGGTAGCCGATACCGAGTATCACGGTGAACACGAGCAGCGCCCGCAGCGCAGCCAGGTGTTGGCGAAAGGCGATGTCCATCTCAGGCGATCCCGGGCAAAAGTCGGACGAGCAGGTCGATGAGTTTGATCCCGACGAACGGTGCGATGATGCCGCCGAGTCCGTAGCGGTACAGGTTGCGGCTCAACAACTTCGAGGCCTGGCTCGGTGTGTACCGAACACCGCGCAGTGCCAGCGGGATGAGCGCGACGATGACGAGCGCGTTGAAGATGACGGCGGACAGGATCGCCGATTGCGGGCTGTGCAACCGCATCACGTTGAGCAGGTCCAGGCCGGGGAACAACGCGACGAACATCGCCGGGATGATCGCGAAATACTTGGCGATGTCGTTGGCGATCGAGAACGTGGTCAGTGCTCCGCGGGTGATCAGCAACTGTTTGCCGATCTCCACGATTTCGATGAGTTTGGTGGGGTCGGAGTCCAGATCCACCATGTTTCCGGCCTCTTTGGCCGCCGATGTGCCGGTGTTCATCGCGACCCCGACGTCGGCCTGGGCGAGCGCCGGGGCGTCGTTGGTGCCGTCCCCGGTCATGGCCACCAGTCGCCCGCCTTGCTGCTCGCGCTTGATCAGCATCAACTTGTCCTCGGGCGTGGCCTCGGCCAAAAAGTCGTCGACTCCGGCTTCCTCGGCGATCGCCTTGGCGGTCAACGGGTTGTCCCCGGTGATCATCACCGTGCGGATGCCCATCAGCCGCATCGCCTCGAATCGGTGCCGCATCCCTTGCTTGACAACGTCTTTGAGGTGGATGACGCCCAGCACCCGAGGCGCTGCCGGGGTGACGCAGCCCACCACCAGCGGGGTGCCGCCAGCGGCGGAGATGCCGTCGACGATCACGCCGAGCTCGTCGGGAACGTCACCGCCGTGCGCGCGGATCCACTGTGTCACCGAGCCGGCCGCGCCCTTACGCAACTGCCGTCCGTCCAGGTCGACGCCCGACATCCTTGTCGTGGCGGTGAATTCGACCCAGGATGCGTCGGCGAGTTCTCCGGGTGTCCGCGCGCGCAGCCCGTACGCCGTCTTGGCGTGGACGACGACCGAGCGGCCCTCGGGGGTCTCGTCGGCCAGGCTGGACAGCTGGGCCGCGTCGGCCAGTTCAGCCGGGGTGACGCCGATCGGAATGAATTCCGACGCTTCGCGATTGCCGAGGGTGATGGTGCCGGTCTTGTCCAGCAGCAGGGTGTTGACGTCGCCGGCCGCCTCGACCGCGCGCCCGGACATGGCGAGTACGTTGCGTTGCACGAGCCGGTCCATGCCGGCGATACCGATGGCCGACAGCAGCGCCCCGATGGTGGTGGGGATGAGGCACACCAGCAGTGCCACCAGCACGATGCCGCTGATGCCGTCGCCGTTGAGGGCGTGGGTGTCGGGCACTCCGGGGTTGTTGACCTTCGAGTAGATCGCCAGTGGCTGCAGCGTGGCCACGGCGA
>NZ_JCALDY010000047.1:0-23610 GCF_059813095.1 Mycobacterium sp. NGS22 | reverse complement strand
AGCCCGCACCACCGATTCGATCAGGAAGTGGTCGCGCAGTCTCGCCGGGATTTCGGACGTGTTGGCCAACGACGATGCAAGCATCCGCAGACTACTGCGCGATGGTTCTGGCGCGGCCAACGAGGCGTCCCGGCTCCTTGATCAAATCAAGCCGACGCTGCCGGTGCTGCTGGCCAACCTGACCACTATCGGGCAGATCGGCGTCACCTACCACCCCTCGCTGGAGCAGTTGCTGGTGTTGCTGCCATCGGCTGTGGCTATCGAGCAAGCTTCTGGACCCACCGCCCATCCGGAAGGTTCGGCGCAAGGCGACTTCGCGCTGACGATCGACGACCCGCCTATTTGCACGGTCGGTTTCATGCCACCAAGCCAATGGCGTTCCCCGGACGATCTCACCGATATCGACACACCGGACGGGTTGTATTGCAAACTGCCGCAGGATTCCCCGCTCTCGGTCCGCGGCGCCCGTAATTATCCGTGCATGGGTCATCCGGGCAAGCGAGCGCCCACCGTGGAAATCTGCAACAGCGACAAGCCGTTCATGCCGCTGGCGATGCGCCAGCACGTTCTCGGTCCCTCCCCGCTGGATCCAAACCTGCTGGCACAGGGCATCCCGGTCGATGACCGGGTCAACCCCAACGCCAGGATCTTCGGTCCGGTCGAGGGAACTCCGCTGCCACCCGGGGCGGTGCCGCGGGGCACACCGCCGGGGCCGCGGGATGAAACTGCACCACCGGGCACGGTGGGGGCGGCTGTTCCGCCGGTGCCGTCCACACCACCCCGACTGGCACTGACGTCGCCGATGTCAGCTGACATCTCGCCCATAGCGCCCCTCGACATCCCTTCGCCGGAAGAACTTCCCGTACCCGCCGCCGCGCCCGCGTTGCCCGCTCCCGAACCCGCACCGCCTCCCGCGGCCAACGGCTCGGGGCCGTCGGCGGCGCCGAGTTCGTTCGGTGCTGGGACCGGCGAGCACGTGCCTGCGATCGTGTTTGCCCATTACGACCCACATACGGGCCGTTATGTCGGTCCGGACGGAAAGTTGTACGAGCAGTCGGACCTTGCGCCCGTGAAAGCGCCCAAGACGTGGCAGGACATGCTCCCCACCACCTGATTGGCGATCGTGGGCGGGCGCGGCGCGCAGGGCTGGGCCACGTGGCGGGACGGCTCGCAGCCGTGAACCCGCTACAAACGCTCGATCAAGCTAGCCTGTCCAGGCGCAACGGCATCGCGATATCGAGCCATTGATTCTGGCCGCAGGCGCCGCTCGGGCCGACCGTTTTGTCTTTTCCGGCCATCACCGGCGACCCCAGTTTAAATTCACCATTGGTATCGACCGGATAGAAGTAGAAGGTCTGCTGTCCGGTGTACGCGCTACCGTCCTCGCACCGCTCCCAGTTCGGCACATCGCGTTTGACCTTCCACATGATCCCGTCGACCATGTAAAGCGGCGCGCTCCATCCTTGGTCGCTTGTCACCGTGCCGTGGCATTCCTGAAATGTCACGCATGACGAGCTGATCGTCCAGGTCTGGATGATCGTCGGCTCGCCGTAATACTGGTCGTTGGTTTTGGCATAGTCGCCGACCGAGGTGGCGCGGAAGGTCCCGTTGACGGCCACGTCTTCCATGGTTGTCGCTTCAGCCGTGGCCGCCGGGTCCAACACGCCGCATACGACGGCACTGACCAGGGTTGCGGCGGAAAATGTTCCGACTGGACGCATCAGGTGCTCCTCGACGCGCAATATATGACCGACAATGTCAGGCCGATTCCGGCTTTCGTGAAATGAGATTAACACCGCTTCGGTCCCGAAAAAATGCCAATCGGAACCGAAAGGTGTCGCGGTCAGTCAACCGGGTCGAACTTCGCGATCAGCCACGAACCGTCGATATTCGTCAGCGTGACCAGGATGCTGCTGTGGGCTTCGACGGGTTCCGGCTTTCGCTTGCTTGTCGTGGTCTGGTTGACGAACACCAACACGACGGCCGAATCGCGATGTATATCCGAGATGGCGGCACGAATCACCTTGGCAGTGGACGTCAATTGCCCCTGCAGGGCCAAGGCCGCGGTCTGTTCGGAGAACTTGCTGTAATAGGCCAGAAAATTGCCGGTCAGACGCGACTTCGCCGCGGCGAAATCGCGGTTGAGGCTGTCGAAGGAGTAGGAAAGTAGCGCCACGGCGCCGTCCGAAGCCGCCTGGAGTGCTCGGTCCGACGCGGCGTCGCTCATCGTCTGGTCCGGACGGTACTGAACGAAGAACAAGCCCGCGGCGGTGCCGACAGTGGCAGCGACCAACGCCGTCGCAAGTATCGAACGCCAGTTGGCCAAACGTCGGCGAGTCCACCGACCAAGAGCCCGGAATGCGTTGGCGCGTGCCGGCTTCCGTCGCGCCTGGGATGCGTCCGTCTCCGGAGGAGCCGGGGTTTCTGTGCTTTCGTCTTGCGCGGCCACGGTGTCGACCGACGAGTCCTGCCCTACATCCATTACAGGAATTCGACTTTCGACAACTTGAACTGACTGCCGTCGCGGACGATCTCGATGGTGAGCCGCCACAGCTGCGGCGGCCGATTTTTGTTATCAGCATCGGTCACATCGGATTTCGCCACCACAAGCGCGACCGCGGAACTGTCGGTCGCAGACGAGACGGCGACCGCCTCCACGTTTACCTTGGTGGTGGTCTTCGATTCTTCCGTCTGCTTGAGCATAAGGCTCGACATCACCGAGATCTGGTCCTTGAGCGGGCCCGTGGTGGCGTCGATGATTCGCTGGATGTCGTCCTTGGCGTGGTTGGCATCGATCGACATGAGCGTGGTGACTGCCTGCCTGGCCGCAGCGGCATAGTCCTGGGAGAGCTGCCGTTTGTGTATGAGGGTGTGGTGCTGGTGCAGCATGTAACCGATCGCGCCGAGGGAGGGCGCGACGAGCGCGACGCCCACTCCGATTGCCACCGCTTTGCGCCCCGGGCGGCGGAGCCGCCGTGATCGCCGCAGCCCCGGTAGCCGTGCCCGCCTCGACTTTGTGCGGCTCCGCTCATCCTCTCGAGAGAGCGAGGTTGCGTCGTCGTCCGCATCCTGGGCGCCTGCTGCCTTGCGCAGCTTGGCGACGCGTACCCGCGCTGCCTCGACCCGCGCTTCAGCCTTCGCCACTTCGTCTTCTGCGTCCGCCGGGACGGGAGCCTCACCGGCAGAGTCTTGCCCTGAGTACGACTGCGATTCGTCGGGATCGACCGCGCACTCCGGGTGGTCACCAGGTTCGTCGCCAGGGCTCTCCGGATCGTGCACGGAGAATCAGCTTACCACCCTGTCATGGGCTCAATGCCCTGATCGGACAGCTGCTTTCGAGGTCCTCGAGGCGAAATCTCGTCCCGCGCCGCGGTTGGTTCGCGACGTTGTCCGAGCCGGACGATTTGCTTTTCAGATCCAGCTAGCTGTGGCAAAGTTATGGCGTGCGATCCGTCGTGGCTTTGTTTGCTGCGTTACTGGGTGGCGGTGTACTGGCTGCACCGCCGTCCGTCGCCGGACCGACTGTGTGCGACTACCCCGAGTGCACCCCGGGAATCATGGGGCATCAGGTGCTGGGCACGCCGTGTGACAACACCACCTACTACGCCTTCGGGACCGACAGCATGCCCACCTCTCCGGAATCTGGGCGACTGATGTTCTGCGGCTCGCCGCGAAGGTACGAGCCACGATGGTTCCGGTCACCTCCGATGGCGGGCGTCAAGGAAGAGGGCGCCGAGTGTCGCCAGTACTTGAACTACGTCGCGCAGGCGCCCGACGGCCTGTTCCTGGTCTGCATAGCCCATGACGGTGTGACGACCTGGGTGCGCGCCGATACGTAGTCCCTATTTGGCGCCATCATCCGCCTCGGAGGCACCGATCAGACGGTGGGTGGCGCGCAGCAGCTGCGAACGCAGCGTCTCGTCGTCGACGTCCGCGACCAGCGGGTGCATGACGCCGACCGCGATAGCCCCCGACAGCACCGCCGCCGACACCCGCGCGTCCTCGGAGGTGTCGTCGACCAGCACGCCGTAGAGCCGCGCGATGAATTGCTGAAATGGGTCGTGCTCGGCCAGCAGTCGCACGATGACCGGATCGAACTGCAGGGTGCTGGCTGCGCCGCGACGCTTGATGGCCATGTCGATGACCCCACCCAGGAGCATCTCTCGTGCCCGCGGAAAATCGTCATGGGCCTCGGCGGCCTCCAGCGCCTCCTCCAGGCCGCCCAATTCGCGTTCGGTGAGGGCAACGACGATCTGTTCCTTGGTCTTGAACTGGTGGTAGACGGCCGCCTTCGTGACTCCGATCGCGTCCGCGATCATCTGCAGTGACGTTCCGCCGACCCCATGTTCAGCGATCAATTTCAGCGCCGCGTCCAGGACCCGCGTCTGCGCGGCGCTACGTGCGATCAAACGGAACGCACTGCGGGACTGATTCCCGGCCTGCACTGACGCCACACCGAGAGCCTAGCCGATCGGCTATTGACCGGCCCCTAGCCGATCGGCTACTTTCGGTCACTGGGCCAAGTGATCACACCGCGGGAGGGAGTCAGTGATGTCCGAGTCCGCCGTGGTGCGCGATTCATTGAGGAAACTCGACGGTGAACTGATCCTGCTGTGGACATTGCCTGTGACGGTGATCATCTGGATCGCTGCATTCTTCTTGTTCCCGGGGTTCTACCCGCCCATGTCGCCGACCATGCCCGCGGACGAGGTTGCCGCGTTCTATCGCGATCCGGCGAACAACCCCCAAATCCGGTACAGCATGGTCATTTTCAACTGGTTCGGCGTATGCCTGGTCCCGATCCTGATGCTGATCGTGATGCAGATCCGGAGGATGGCGCACCGCACCCCGATCTTCTCCTACGCGATGCTGGGTTGCGTCGCGGGCGGCCCCACCCTGTTCCTGATCGCCAACGTCTGCTGGCTGCTGGCCGCATTCCGCCCGGAACGAAGTCCTGAGCTGACGCAGTTGCTCAACGACTTCGCCTGGATCACCTTCACGGTCGTGGTTCCCTTTCTGATCGGACAAAGCGTGATCCTCGCCGCGGCAATCTATTTCGACGACCAGCCCCGTCCTGTATTCGGCCGCTGGGTGGCCCACTTCAACCTGCTGGTTGCCGCAGCGCTCGTGCCGGCGGCGTTCGTCGGCGTGTCGTTGACCGGTCCGCTGGCATGGGACGGCCTGTTGTCTTTCTGGTTGAAAAACATCGCCATCGGTGTCTGGGTCGTCGTCATGGGCGTCGTGCTGGGGCGGGCGGTGTATCGGGAGCGCGGTGAGATCCAGAGTGCCACAGCAGAACTGGAATCCGCATGAACATGCTGACGACGTCGCCGGACGCTGGGGCCCCACCGGATTCGGGGCCAGTTTCAGGGCCGCCCGCGGGTGGGTTGCATCGCCGGATCGCCTGGCACCTGCGGCACAACCCCAAGCGTGAGTTGTGGGTGGCCTGGTGGACGCTCGTCGTCTTCTACAACCTGTTCTTCCCGATGGTCTTCGTGGTGGCACGAGCCCAGCCCCCGCCGCAACCGACCTCGGACCTCGCGGGGCAGGTGCACTGGTTCTCCGAACGCCAGCTCGGGATACCGATCGGCTTGGGCGTCGTATTCGCCATCACCGGCATGACCGCGGTGAACAATGCGCTGATCGCGTATTCGATGCGTCGCATGTCGGTCAGCCGCATCTTCGGGTATTCGTATCTGCTCATCTACTCCTTCAGTGCGGTACCGGGCTTGCTGTTGCTCTGCATCGCGCTGGTCGTCGGGACGATGCGACCCCAGCGGGATCCCGAGGCGATCGGTTGGCTCTACGACTTCGCCTTCCTGTCTTTCGACGGGACTATGGGTGTGTTCCTGATTGGCTCGCTGCTCTGGATGGTCGCGATTCTGATCGACAAGAATCGGGTCTTTCCGAAGTGGTTCGGCTATCTCAACCTGTGCAATGCGCTCACCGAGGTGGTCGTGGCGCCCTGTTGGATCTTCCAGCGTGGCGTACTGGCCTGGAACGGCCAGATCGCGTGGTGGCTGGACATGGTCGTATTCGGCATTTATCAGGTCACATTCGTCGTCATGCTGTTCAAGATGATCCGGCGCGAAGACTTCGGTACCGGGGTACTGCCTGACTCGCCGTCGAAACGGACGAGTGTGTCATGACCGAGATCACCGACAAGGACGAGCGCACGCCGTTCGTGCCGGGTCAGCCGGACATGTGGGCGTTCGTATTGTTCGAAACCTTGGTCTTCACCGGGTATTTCGGCTTCTATTTGTTCTACCGCACCCGCAGCCCCGAGCTGTTTCTGCACTCCCAGGCGCACCTGGACCTCCGCATCGGTGTCTTCAACACCCTTGTTTTGCTGCTGAGTTCCTGGTCGGTGGCGCGGTGCGTTCAGTCTTCCCGCGCCGGTTGCTATCGCGAGGCCCTGCGGGACGTCTTCGTCACAGCCGCCTTCGCCGCGCTCTTCCTCGGCGGCAAGGTGTTTGAGTGGGCGCGATTGGTGAGTGCGGGACACGGCCCGGACAGCGACGACTTCTTCACGTATTTCTTCTTCCTCACCGGCATCCATTTCATCCACCTGCTGATCGGGTTCGTCGCTCTCGGTGTCATCGTCTACCGACTCCGGGGTGCGCGGCGCGGATCCCAGGAATCTCAGATTCTGGTGGAAACCTGCGCGACCTATTGGCACACAGTCGATTTCCTCTGGGTGCTCATCTTCGCGATGCTGTACGTGGTGAGGTGACCGGTGAAATTCGACAAGAGGTTGCTGATCGTCTGGGTGGGGCTGGCCGCCCTTACGCTGGGCTACCTACTGGTCGATCACTCAGCGACCGGCGCAAGTGCGGTCGTGACGTCCAGCGTCATCGTCATCGCACTTGTCAAGGTGCGCATCATCTTTCGCGAGTTCATGGAGGTCAGGCACGCGCCACCGCTGCTGTGCCGGCTGACCGACGCCTGGGTGCTGCTGGTCGCGGCCGGACTGTTCGGCAGCTACTTCGTCGGCCTGGCGGTCAACTGACCGGGCGCCCGGGCGGGGGGTCCTGCGGCGTGAACGTCAGGTGCAGGTTGTTGAGTCCGCGCAGGATGTAGGTGGGCTCGTACAACCAGCGGCGTGCCCCGGCAGGGCCGTGTTCGGTCTCGTCGGCGCGGATGTCGGCCATCCGGTCCAGGATGCGTTCGATGGAGACCCGACCTTCCACCCGGGCGAGCGGCCCACCGGGGCAGGAGTGCACGCCGCGCGCGAAAGCCATGTGTTCGCGGACGTTCTTGCGGTCCAGCCGGAACTCGTGCGGGTTCTCGAACCGGCGCGGATCACGATTGGCCGCACCCGGAAGCACCATCACCACCGTCCCGGCCGGAATGTCCACACCGCCGATTCGAGTGGACCGGCGGGCCAGTCGCGAGTCGCTCTTGACGGGGCTTTCCATCCGCAGCGATTCCTCGATGAATCCGGGAATGAGGCTGCGGTCGTCGCGGAGCTGCTGCTGGATGTCCGGCCGGTCGCCGATCACCTGCAGCGCGGCGCTCAGCAGCTTGGCCGTCGTCTCCTGGCCGGCGGCGAACAGGAACGTGGCCGACCGGACCACCTCGATGACCTCGGGCGTGGACCCGTCGGGGTACTTGGCCGTCGCCAGCGCGGTCAGCACGTCCTCGCGGGGGTTGGCGCGCCGATCCTCGATGTAGGAGCAGAACTTGTCGTCCAGCCATTCCAGCGGGTTCACGCCCACTGACTCGTGGTCCAAGGCTCCGACCCGGCCCGGGCGATCAGCGCCCAGCACGACCCGGAACTCCTTGTGGTCCTCCTCGGGAACACCGAGCAGGTCGGCGATCACCAACGTGGCGAACGGCTTGGAGTACTCGCCGATGAATTCGCACTTGCCGTTGACCAGGAACTCGTCGAGCTGCCGGTCGGCGAGGCGCCACATGAACTCCTCGTTCTGCTTGAGCCGGCTCGGGGTCAGCAGCCTGCTCAAGATCGATCGCGCCCGGCTGTGCTCGGGCGGATCCATAGTGACCATGTGCTCGAACATCGGAAAACTCGTCCGGTGCTCGTCGATCTGGTGATTGATGTCGTCGCCGTCGGGCTGAAACGGCAGCGGCGGGAATGGCCCACCGAGCGCCACGCAGTTCGAGAAGGAATCGGTGTCCTTGTAGACCGCCGTCGCCTCCTCGTAACCGGTGACGGCGACCACCCCGTAGTGCGGAAGACGCAGGACCGGGTTCTGGTCGCGCAGATAGTCGAAGTACGCGTACGGGTCGGGGACCAGCGACGGGTCGGTGAAGAAGTCGATGGTGTCGTACGTGCTCGTCATGCGTTCCTCCCGGGGCCGGCCTCGCAACCGCGTCACCAAATGGTCAGTCGGCGACGAGAGCTGGCGCCGCCCAATTCAGCAAGTATGCTGAGCACCTGCTTAGCATGGCGGTATTGTCGCGGTCAAGGTTCACACGCCCGGTCCGGGCGGCCCGCTCGCTACGATCAGCTCGACGCACGGAAGACGGGGTAACGGCATGACATCGGCCCGCAGGATCGGGGCGCCGGACGCGAAGAATCGCGGCTTGCTGCTCGACGCGGCCGAACAGTTGATGATCGAAGAGGGCTACGCCGCGGTGACGTCGCGACGGCTGGCTCACAAGGCCGGACTCAAGCCACAACTGGTGCACTACTACTTCCGCAAGATGGACGACCTGTTCCTGGCCGTCTTTCGGCGGCGCGCCGAGGAGGGGCTGCAAGCGCAGGCGCAGCTGCTGCGGTTGCCGCAGCCGTTGTGGGCGCTGTGGCGATTCGGCACCGATCCCGCCTTCACCCGCATCTCGATGGAGTTCATGGCGCTGGCTAATCACCGCAAGGAGATGCGAGCCGAAATCGCGTACTACGCCGATCGTTTCCGCGAGGAACAACGTCAGGTGGTGGCGGCTGCCCTGCGACGTTACGAGGTGGACACCGACTTCGTTCCGCCGGTGGTGTTCACCGTGCTGATGACCAGCTTGTCCCGTTTCCTGGTGCTCGAGCAGGCGATGGGTATGTCGGGCGGACACCTCGAGACGCTCGAATTCGTCGAGGATCACCTACGGCGGTTGGAAGGGGAACCTCAGCCGATTGCGGAGATTTCTCCGACGTGGGTGGTTCACCAGCTCCGGATCGAGCAGAGCACACCTCTGGGTCCGTCCTTGGACACGACGACCGACCCGTCCACCGACAGCTCGCAGTGAAACTCCGGCGTGCTGGGCTCGGTGCCGGTGTTGACGACGACCATCGCCCAGTACTCGGGCTTGGCGAGATTCAGTTCGAAGCTCCACGGTTTGCCCGGAGCGATGTCGACCTGGACATTCGGCGTGAAGCGGTAGGGATCGTGGCTGTAATCGGCGAAAGTCGGCGGTTCTTGGTCGATGTAATAGATGTTGGCGTAGATCGGATTCTTCGCGTTGATGGTGTATTTGACGTGATGCATGATCGGGTCGTCGGCGAGTGCCCGTCCGGTGCTCACCGACAAGCCCGCAATCCCGACCAAGATCGCCGAGCCCACGCACACCAACCGGTACATCATGTCGCTCCTCGAGCCTCGGGGCGCGGACTGGCCGTGCGATTCGTTACCTGCTCCGCGGCCCGCCAGTGTGCGTCGGCAACCCAAAGCCGCGCAAAGGATGCTATCGCCTCGTCGGGTGAAACTCCGCTGATTACGCGCTTTATTTCGGTCGCCGGTTGCCGGGCCAACGACTGCGCGATCGATCGCCAGCCCTCATCGAACGACGCGCGGGGCAGCACTCGATCCACTAGGCCGATCCGCTCGGCCTCGACGGCGTCGAGGGCAGCCCCGCCGCCCGCCAGCAGCAGCGCCCGGCCCTTTCCCACGAGCGCGGCCAGTCGTTCGGCGCCGCCCCAGGCCGGCATGATTTCCAGCGCCACCTGGTTGAAGGCGATCTTGATGTCGTCGGCGGCCACCCGGATGTCGGCGGCGACGGCCACTTCGGCACCGCCTCCGAAGGCGTGGCCGTTCAGCGCGGCGATGACCGGGGCAGGGAAGCTCGCGATCTGATCGCAGATCGACCGCATCCGTTTGGCCATCGCCGAAGCGTCCTCCTCGGTCCGCAGCGCGCTGAGCTCCTTCAGGTCGCCGCCCGACACGAATGCCCGGTCACCGGCGCCTTTGATGACCAGGGCGCGAGCCCCCGCGGCCGCATCGAGCGCTGTTTCCAACTGCTGCATGGTGTCCAACGCGATGGCGTTGCGCGCGTGCGGGCGATCGATAGTGATGACCGCAACGCCGGTGCCGGATTCGTCGACCTCCAGGTCCACCATGCCGAAAGCTCCTTGGCCCAAGACGACTGATATTGGCATTCTCTATTTGGGAGAATAACATCATCGCTGCAGGCCGAAGATCTTTCCGCAGCGGAGGATGGAGGTGATTGGATGCGTCGCCCAGTCGTGGCTGCTGCTGCCGCGCTCGCCGCGGGCGCGTTGAGCGCTTGCACTTCGTCGTCGCCGCAAACGCCGCTCGTCGGCCAGGCCTCCGTCACGGTTAACGGGGTCGAGGCGAAGTTCGACGTCGTCAAATGCACTCAGGTGCAGTGGTACCGGACGATACATATCGGCGGCAAACTCGCCGGGGCCACCGTCGTCGTGGATGGGCGTGCGGCGCGGGCAGTCGCGGAGTCCGTGCGCATCCAAGACGTGGGCGGCTTCACGGGCATGTATTCGCAAGGCACCGGCGACGCGGCAACGACTCGCTTCGACGGCAGTTCATACCTGATCACCGGCGTTGCGGCTGGCGCTCCCACCGCGCGACCCAACGAACCGACGACTGCGGACTTCAAGGTCAACGTGAAGTGCTGACCGCACCGCGTCCTGACGAGGTCGGGTGCTCGTTGCGGATGACGAGGTGAGAGAATATGATTCTCACTAATTGCGAAGGAGGATTTCATGGGTCAGTTGTCGCATCGAGTCGATGTCCCGTTTCCAATCTTTGACGCGGACAACCACCTCTACGAGCCGCCGGAGGCGCTGACCAAGTTCCTGCCCAAGGAATACAAGAACCACGTCCAGTACGTGCAGGTCAACGGGCGCACCAAGATCGCGATCCGCGGCCAGATCAGTAACTACATTCCCAACCCGACCTTCGAAGTGGTCGCCAAGCCAGGAGCCTGGGAGGAGTACTTCAAGTACGGCAACCCCGAAGGCAAGACGAAGCGCGAGTTGTTCGGCGAGCCGATGCGCGCCATCCCGGCCTTCTTCGAGCCGGCGCCGCGCCTGGAGGTGATGAACGAGCTGGGTCTGGACAAGACCCTGATGTTCCCGACGCTGGCCAGCCTGCTCGAGGAGCGGCTGTCGGACGACCCTGTTGCCATCCACGTCCTGGTCCATGCGCTCAATGAGTGGCTCGACGAAGTCTGGGGCTTCAACTACCAGAACCGCATCTTCACCACCCCGGTGATCACCCTGCCGATCGTGGAGAAGGCGATCGAGGAGCTGGAGTGGGCGGTCAAGCGCGGTGCCCGCTGCATCCTGGTTCGCCCGGCGCCGGTCCCCGGCTTCCGCGGGCCCCGGTCGTTCGCGTTGCCCGAGTTCGACCCGTTCTGGGAGCGAGTCGTCGAGTACGACGTGCTGGTCGGTATGCACTCGAGCGACAGTGGCTACTCCCGGTACACCTCCGAATGGGACGGTGCCAGCGCCGAGATGCTGCCGTTCCAGACCAACGCGATGGGCATCCTCAACGAATGGCGGCCGATCCAGGATTCGGTGGGATCGTGGGTGATCCACGGTGCGCTCTATCGCCACCCGAAGCTGAAGGTCGCGATCGTCGAGGCAGGGTCGAAGTGGATGACGCCGTTGTTGGACGGTCTGGCCGAGGTCTTCCGAAAGGCGCCGGAGGCTTTCCCGAGCGACCCGGTGGAGATGGTCAAAAACCGGATCTACGTCAGCCCGTTCTTCGAGGACGGCATCGACGATCTGGTCAATCTTGTTGGTGTGGACCAGGTTCTGTACGGCTCGGACTGGCCCCATCCTGAGGGGTTGGCGGAACCGACCTACTACATCGAGGCGCTGTCGCACCTGTCGTCAGACGACCAGGCGAAGATCATGGGCGGCAACCTCGCCCGGCTCGTCACGGTGTGACAGACCCGCAACACTGGCAGACCATCCCCGAGATGGTCTTGAGCGCGGCGGACCGCTTCGGCGATGCGGAAGCGGTCGTCGACGGTCCGCTGCGCTACACCTTCACTGAACTTGTTCAGCTTATTCGTTGTGCTGCAGGTGCTTTCGCTGATCTAGGTATCGGCAAAGGCGACCGGGTCGCCCTCTGGGCGCCCAACTCGGCCGAGTGGATCATCGCGGCGTTCGGACTGCTGACCGCCGGCGGCGTGCTGGTGCCGGTCAACACGCGGTTCAAAGCCGAGGAGGCCGGCGACGTCATCGTTCGCAGCGGGGTGAAGGCCGTGCTGGTGCAGAAGGGATTTCTGGCTCAGGACTACACCGCGCCAGCAGGCATTCCGGTCATCGACCTGCGCTCCGATTTCCTTTCCAGCGGTTCGCCGTTCGAACAAGCGGTGAGCGGCACCGACATCTCCGACATCATCTTCACCTCCGGAACAACCGGCCGGCCGAAGGGCGCGATGATGAATCACGCTCAGACGCTGCGCATGTACGAGGAGTGGGCGACGCTCGCTGACCTGCGCCAGGGCGATCGCTACCTGCAGATCAACCCGTATTTCCACACGTTCGGGCTGAAGGCCGGCCTCATCACGTCCTTCCTGCGCGGGGCAACGATGCTGCCGGTGCCGGTTTTCAATATCGACACCGTGGTGGATCTCGTTGCGCGGGAACGGATCACGATGCTGCCCGGACCCCCGACGCTGTACCACTCGCTCTTGACGGTCGGAGACAAAGCCAAGTTGTCGACACTGCGCGCGGGTGTAACCGGTGCCGCCGACATCCCCGTCGAACTGGTCCGGCGCATCCATGGCGAGCTGCCGTTCGAGACGTTGATGACCGGCTACGGGTTGACCGAGGCCGGTAACGTGACGCTGTCCCGGCCGGGCGACTGCTTCGAGGCCGTCGCCACCACCGCCGGTCTGCCGTGCGACGGGGTCGAGGTGCGCATCGCCGAGGACGGCGAGGTTCTGGTCCGTGGGTACGGAGTCATGCAGGGCTACCTTGACGATCCGGTTGCCACCGCAGAGGCCATCGACGGCGACGGGTGGCTGCACACCGGAGATCTGGGCGACTTCGACGACTCGGGCCGCCTGCGCATCGTCGGCCGGAAGAAGGACATGTTCATCGTGGGCGGGTTCAACGCCTACCCGGCCGAGATCGAGGGGTTCCTGCTCAAGCACCCGGCGATTTCGCAGGTTGCGGTGATCGGTGCCCCGGACGAACGGCTCGGACAGGTCGGCAAGGCGTTCGTGGTGCGCAATGGTCCCGTCGAGGCCGAGGAGCTGATCGAGTGGTGCCGGGACCGGATGGCGGGGTTCAAGGTGCCCCGTTTGGTGGAGTTCATCGACGCACTGCCGATGAACGCGACCGGCAAGGTGGTCAAGGACCTGCTCCGCTGACCTTCGTCGGGGTCTCGGCTGCCCATCTGGTCCCGTGCGATCGTCGTGGCGAGTAGGGTTTGGCCACAGCCGGCGTCCGTCCCAGCCTGGCGGATTCCGCACGGAATCGGCGTCGAGCGACAGATTGGAGCGGTTGCCCAACACGGTCGGTGGCTCACAGCCTGCTTGTCACCGACGGGCAACCCGTGGAGGAGTGCCAGATTGAGCGAGCAATCTCGTTCTCGAGCCGGCGAGTGGGGGGTGGCGGCATTCGCCGGGATGCCGTCAGCACGAAATTGCCTGCGCTGAACAACGGCAGGTCGCATACCACGGCAAAAATGCGCTCCGCGGCCCAGGCGGCCGAGGCGGAAACCACAGCAACGGGCGAACCGTCGCGGCGCCGAGCCGGCGGTCTGCGTCGGCCGAATCTGTCGGCCGGTGCCGCGGCGGCGGCCGTCTTCGTCAGCCTTTTCGCGATCGGGGCCAGCGTCGAGATGTCCGTGCTACACCAGAACGCGGTCCGGACGCGGCGGCAAGTGGCGGAGTTCGACGCGGCCGCGCGGCACGGTGTCGTCACACTGACCTCACTCGACTACGGCCACGCAAAGCAAGGCGTGCAGCGCATCCTTGACGTCTCCACCGGTACGTTCAAGGCAGACTTCCTGAAGACGGCGGACGAGTTCACCAAGACCCTCGAAGAGTCGCAGCTGAGATCGGAGGGAACCGTGCAGGCCAGCGCGGTGGAACTGGACACGATGACCGAATACTCCGCAGTAGTGCTGGTGGCGTGCACCTCGAGAATCACGAATGTTGCTGGCGCCAAACAGGATCCACGAAAGGACCGGCTGATCGTGACGATGACCCGCGAGGGCGGGCAGCTCAAGATGTCGAACGTGGAGTATGTGCCGTGATGGCTGAGCAGACGTCGGCCATACCCGCGCCGGCTTGCGCGGCACGCGGCGATGAGGAGGAGTGTCAGTGACAGAGGGCGACATTCACTCGATGGTGATCGCGTCGGACTACCGGATTCCGGACCCGGCCAAGGTGTGGCCGTTGCTCGAGCGCCGCAAGGCGGCGCTGGCCGACATCGGTGCCCACCACGTGCTGGTGTACACCTCAACCCACGACCACGGCCGCGTGCTGGTGATGATCGGCGTGCACAGCCGTGAGCCGATCGTAGAGTTGCTGCGATCGCGGGTGTTTTTCGAATGGTTCGACGCCGTCGGGGTCGACGACATCCCGGCGGTCTTCGCCGGCGAGATCGTGGACAGGTTCGTCCCGGAGTCTCCGCCGGTGGCCCCGAAGGCGCCGGGCGTCGTGGTCGCCGCGTTCGCGTCGGTGGACAGTGTGACGACGCTGCACACCGAGGTAGGTCTCGCCATGGATCGGTTCACCGCGGCGGGGATCCGGAAGACCTGGGTCTTCCAAGCTTTCGACGACCCGCATGAGGTGCTGATCCTGCAGGAGTTCACCGACGAGGACAGCGCCCGGGAATGGATCGAGCATCCGGATGCGGCGGCTCAGTGGCTGAGCGGAGTCGGGATCGGTGCGTACCCGCCGTTGTTCGTCGGCCGGTATCTCGACATGATGCGAATCGGGACGGACTGACCGGCGCGATGTATGTGTGCCTGTGCAACGGCATCACCAGCCAGATGGTCGCCGAAGCGGTGACGTCGGGCGCATCGACCAGCAAGGAGGTCGCGGCCGCGTGCGGCGCCGGCGCCGACTGCGGACGCTGCCGGCGCACCGTGCGCGCGATCATCGCGTCGGCCAACAGCGATCGCCATCGTCTCGCTCAGTGATCTTGAGGCTGCATCGGCCCGACGAGTTGGGCGAGCAGGGGCGGGATTTCCAGGCGCGGCAACACCACTTCGACGAACACCATGCGGTCCTGGTGTTCGGCGGCCGCGGTCAGTGCGTCGTCGAGTTCGCCGTAGGTGTGCGCCCGGAAGGTCAGATGATTGGTCACCCCCAACGTGTTGGGGACATCGGTCCATCGCCAGGCCACGATGTCGTTGTAGGGGGCGGTCTCGCCGTGAATCGCGCGTTCGACGGTGTACCCGTCGTTGTTGACCACCACGATCACCGGGGACAGGCCTTCCCGGGAGAAGCTGCCGAGTTCCTGCACGGTCAACTGCGCGGCACCGTCACCGATCAGCAACACCGTCCTGCGGTCCGGATGCGCCACCGCCGCCCCGAAGGCGGCGGGCAACGTGTAACCGATCGAACCCCACAGGGGTTGACCGATGAAGGTGACGCCCTGGGGCAGCACGTGGTCGGCCATGCCGTAGAAGCACGTCCCCTGATCGGCCAGCACGACGTTGCCCGGGGTGAGCGCGGAGCACAACCGGTCCCACAGCATCGGTTGGGTGAGCGGCTCGTCGCGTCCCGGTGTCGGTGCCGGCGCCGGAGTCGGTGGCGCCACCACGGCCGCTGACTTGACGCCCCGCTCGGTCAGGATCGTGGTCAGCGCCTGCAGGGCGGCGGCCATTTCCAGCGGGGCGAACACGTCGTCGCCCACGCTGCTCTGATACTGGCCGACATCGATGGTTCGGGCTGGGTCGATGCGCTGGCTGAAGAAGCCGCTGACCATGTCGGTGAACACCACCCCGGCGGTCACCAGCACCGGCGCCTCCTCGATGGCCGTCCGAACCCGTTGCGCGCTGGCCGCACCCGCGTAGATACCGAGGAAGTTGGGGGAGCTCTCGTCGAGCAGGCTCTTGCCCCACATCAATGTCGCATGCGGAACCGTATCTGCCGCCAACAGCGCCTCGAGCTCGTCGACCGCGTGCAGTCGGTGCACCAGCAGATCGGCCAGCACGGTCAGTTGGTGGTCGCCGATCAGTTTGGCGGCGGCTTCGGCGAACATGGCCAGTGCCCGCGGACTGGTGCCGCCGGTGTATTGGGCCAACGGAGCCGTCGGCGGTTCGGTGGGAAAGCGTGCGACGTCGGTGGACATCAGGATGTATCCGGGACGCTTTTGCTCCCGAACTTCTTCGAGCACCCGGTCGATCTCGCGGCAGGCCGTCGCGGGCATGAGATTGGCTTGCGCACATGTGATTTCACGACTGATACGCAAGAAGTGCTCGAAGTCGCCGTCGCCGAGCGAATGGTGCAGCGCCCGGCGGGTGGCCTGAGCATCCTTGGACGGTCCTCCCGCGATGTGCACGACCGGCACGTGCTCGGCGTAGCTGCCGGCGATCGCATTGGTGGCTGACAGTTCGCCGACGCCGAATGTCGTTACCACAGCGGACATTCCGCGGAGCCTGCCGTACCCGTCGGCGGCGTAGCCGGCGTTGAGCTCGTTGGCGTTGCCGACCCAGCGCAGCTCGGGGTGGGCCACGATGTGGTCGAGGAACGCCAGGTTGTAGTCGCCGGGTACGCCGAAGATCTCCGTGACGCCGAGTTCGGAGAGGCGGTCGAGGAGGTAGTCCCCGACGGTGTAGACGGGATCATTCACCCACCCGACGTTACGCCGGAAAGAGACTATTCCCGCCGGGGCACGACCGCGATATGGTGCGGGCCATGGCAATCAAAGAATCTCGCGACGTCGTCATCGAAGCCAGTCCGGAGGAGATCCTGGATGTCATCGCCGATTTCGAAGCGATGCCCGAGTGGTCCGAACCGCATCAGAGCGCACAGATCCTGGAGACCGGTGACGACGGACGTCCCAGCAAGGTGAAGATGAAGGTGAAGACCGCCGGCATCACCGACGAGCAGGTGGTCGCCTACACCTGGAGCGGCAACGAGGTGAGCTGGACGCTGGTCAGCTCCGGTCAGCAGAAGTCGCAGGACGGCAAATACACCTTGATTCCCAAAGGGAACGACACGTTGGTGAAGATGGAGATCAGCGTCGACCCCAATGTGCCGCTGCCCGGGTTCGTGCTGAAGCGGGCTGTCAAGGGCACCATCGACTCGGCGACCAAGGAGTTGCGCAACCGAGTGCTGAAGGTGAAAAAAGGCTAGTAACAACGTCGTTGGGAGCGCGGTCACGGTCCGCGGCCCCTGCGCACGGTGTCGAGCAGGCTTTTTCGCTTTTCGCGCATACCCCCCCTACGCTGGTCGGGCCACCGTCTGCCGGCACCACGCCGCTCGACGAAATCGGCTGGTAACAGACAATTTCCTGCAACAGCGCCCCAGGTGATGTCGTCGTTGCTAGCTTTGGTGACGGTGGCCGTAAAAGCATCGCGAGAATTCGTCATCGATGCGCCCCAGGAAGTGGTCATGGAGGCGCTGGCAGACGTTGGTGCGCTGACTTCCTGGTCGCCGCTGCACAAGAACGTCGAGATCCTCGACTACTACCCCGACGGCCGGCCGCACCACGTGAAGGCGACGATCAAAATCCTGGGATTGGTCGACAAAGAGATCCTCGAGTATCACTGGGGCCCGGACTGGGTGGTCTGGGACGCCGGCAAAACCGCTCAGCAGCACGGCCAACACGTCGAGTACAACCTCACCCCCGAGGGTCTCGACAAGACCCGGGTCCGCTTCGACATCACTGTCGAGCCGGCTGGGCCGATTCCCGGATTCATCGTCAGGCGGGCCAGTGAGCATGTCTTGGACGCCGCGGCCAAGGCGCTGCGCGAGCAGGTGATGGGTGGCGCGACCGAGCCGGACCCGTAGTTGGGTGGCGCGTTGACTCCTGCCCGACCTATTGATTGCTAGTTTGGGCAGCAGTGGCCATACAAGCATCGAGCGAAGTGGTTGTCGACGCGCCGCCGGACGTGATCATGGACGCGCTCGCCGACATGGACGCAGTGCCGTCCTGGTCTTCGGTACACAAGAAGGCCGAAGTCGTCGATACCTGGCCCGACGGCCGTCCCCGCCATGTCAAGGTCACCATCAAGGTGGTCGGCATCGTCGACAAGGAGTTGCTCGAATATCACTGGGGACCGGACTGGATGGTGTGGGACGCCACCAGGACGCTGCAGCAGCACGCCCAGCATGGGGAATACAACCTCACCCGCGAAGGTCCGGACAAGACGCGGGTGCGGTTCACTCTCACGGTCGAACCTTCGGCGCCGCTACCGGAGTTCCTGGTCAACCGGGCCCGCAAGAAGATCCTGCATTCCGCTCTGGAGGGGCTGCGTCAGCGGGTGATGGAAGGTTAACCGGCCAGCGCCGCCAGCCGCTTGATGGCCTCGTCCAGGGTCGCGTCGCGCTTGCAGAAGGCGAAGCGCACCAGGTGATTCCACAGTTCGTTGTGCGGGGCGGCCGGGTCGCAGAACGCCGACATCGGGATCGCGGCGACGCCCACCTTTTCCGGTAGCGCGGCACAGAACGCCGTGCTGTCGTCGTATCCGAGTGGGCGCGGGTCCGCGCACAGGAAGTAGGTGCCGTAGCTGTCGTGCACCGCGAACCCGACGTCGGCCAGCCCAGTGGCCAGCCTGTTGCGCTTGGCCTGCAACGAGACCCGCAGCGCGGCCACCCAGTCGTCCTGGGTGTCCAGCGCCAGGGCTACCGCGGGCTGGAACGGCGCCCCGCCGACGTAGCTCAGATATTGTTTGGCCGCACGCAAACCGGCGATGAGATGTGCTGGGCCGCAAGCCCATCCGATCTTCCATCCGGTGCAGTTGAACATCTTGGCCGCACTCGAGATGGTGACGGTGCGTTCGGCCATGCCGTCGAAGCCGGCCAGCGGCAGATGCCGGCGGTCGTCGTAGACCAGGTGCTCGTAGACCTCGTCGGTGATCACCAGAAGGTCTGCGGCTACCGCGATCTCGGCGATCGCCGCCAACTCGGGGACGCTCAGCACGACGCCGGTCGGGTTGTGCGGGGTGTTGACGATCAGGGCTTTGGTGCGGGGTGTCACGGCGCGGCGCAGAGCGTCGGCGTCCAGGGCGAAACCGGTGCCGTCGGCGGTTAACGGGACGGGCACCCGGTGCGCGCCCGCCATCGCGACCACCGGGGAGTAGGAGTCGTAGAACGGTTCGATCAGCAGCACCTCGGAGCCGGGCTCGACGAGTCCGAGCACCGCCGCGGCGATGGCTTCGGTGGCTCCGACGGTGACCAGGATCTCGGTGTCGGGGTCGTACTCGATTCCGAAGTGCCGCTGTCGCTGGGCGGCGATGGCCTGCCGCAGGGCCGGGATTCCCGGGCCGGGCGGGTACTGGTTGACGCCTTGCGCGATGGCATCCTGGGCCGCCCGCAGCATTTCCGGGGGGCCGTCCTCGTCGGGGAAGCCCTGCCCGAGGTTGACCGCCCCGATCCGCGCCGCCAGCGCCGACATCTCGGCGAACACCGTGGTCGCGTAGGGCTGCAGCCGCGGGACGGTCATGGCAGTCGAGCTTAGGCGCGCTCGTTTTCCCGTCGAGTTTGCGGCTAGGCGCACGTTGGGTGTCGCGGCCGGGCGCCGAACGTCACGCTAGCGTGGCGCCGGGCGTCGAACGTCACGCCAGCGTGGCGCTGGGCGGGCGAGGACGCCCGTTTTCTTGTCGAGTGCGCGGCCCGCCGCGCACTCGCGCGGTGGCCGGGCGTCGAACGTCACGCTAGCGTGGCGCCGCGCGCCGAACGTCACGCTAGCGTGGCGCCGCGCGCCGAACGTCACGCTAGCGTGACGCCGGGCGGGCGAACGTGACGCTGGGCGAGCCGAACGTGACGCTGGGCGGGCGAGGATGCCGTTGACCAGCGAACTCCCTCCCAACCAACAGGTTGGCCGACGGCCCTGTTAGGGTGCGAGTACTGGACCTAGTCTGTGAGACGGATCCGAACCCTCCCTTTTTGGAACAGGAAATCGATATGTCCGAAGAAGCCTTCATCTACGAGGCCATCCGCACACCGCGCGGCAAGCAGCGCAATGGGTCGCTGAACGAAGTCAAGCCGCTGAACCTGGTCGTCGGCCTGATCGAGGAGCTGCGCAAACGCAACCCCGACCTGGACGAGAACCTGATCAGCGACGTCATCCTGGGCTGCGTCTCGCCGGTCGGCGACCAGGGCGGCGACATCGCCCGCGCCGCGGTCCTGGCATCGGGCATGCCCGTCACCGCCGGCGGCGTCCAACTGAACCGGTTCTGCGCGTCCGGCCTCGAGGCCGTCAACACCGCCGCGCAGAAGGTGCGCTCGGGCTGGGATGACCTGGTGCTGGCCGGTGGCGTGGAGTCGATGAGCCGGGTCCCGATGGGATCCGACGGCGGCGCGATGGGCCTGGACCCGGCGACCAACTACGACGTGATGTTCGTCCCGCAGGGCATCGGCGCCGACCTGATCGCCACCACCGAGGGCTTCTCCCGCGACGACGTCGACAACTACGCGCTGCGCAGCCAGGAGAAGGCGGCCGAGGCGTGGTCGGGCGGTTACTTCGCCAAGTCGGTGGTGCCGGTCCGCGACCAGAACGGTCTGCTGATCCTCGACCACGACGAGCACATGCGGCCCGACACCACCAAGGAAGGCCTGGGCAAGCTCAAGCCGGCCTTCGAGGCGCTGGCGGCCATGGGCGGATTCGACGACGTGGCGCTGCAGAAGTACCACTACGTCGAGAAGATCAACCACGTCCACACCGGCGGCAACAGCTCCGGGATCGTCGACGGCGCCGCCCTGGTGATGATCGGCTCGGAGAAGGCGGGGGCAGCCATCAACGCGACCCCGCGGGCGCGCATCGTCGCCACCGCCACCAGCGGCGCCGACCCGGTGATCATGCTGACCGGCCCGACACCGGCCACCAAGAAGGTGCTCGACCGGGCGGGACTGACCGTCGACGACATCGACCTGTTCGAGCTCAACGAGGCGTTCGCGTCGGTGGTGCTGAAGTTCCAGAAGGACCTGAACATCCCCGACGAGAAGCTCAACGTCAACGGCGGCGCCATCGCGATGGGTCACCCGTTGGGAGCCACCGGGGCGATGATCCTGGGCACCATGGTCGACGAGTTGGAGCGCCGCAACGCCCAGCGCGCCCTGGTCACGTTGTGTATTGGCGGCGGCATGGGTGTCGCGACGATCATCGAGAGGGTTTGAGCACATGGCCGACAACGCAATTCAGTGGGACAAGGATGACGACGGCATCGTCACGCTGACCCTGGACGACCCATCGGGGTCGGCCAACGTGATGAACGAGAACTACATCGAGTCGATGGGCAAGACGGTGGATCGTCTTGTCGCCGAGAAGGATTCGATTACCGGTGTGGTGATCACCAGCGCGAAGAAGACCTTCTTCGCCGGCGGCGACGTCAAGAGCATGATTCAGATCGGGCCCGAAAACGCCGGTGAGGCATTCGATCTGGTCGAAAACGTCAAGAAGCAACTGCGCACGCTGGAGACCCTCGGCAAGCCGGTGGTCGCAGCGCTCAACGGAGCGGCGCTGGGTGGCGGCCTGGAGATCGCGCTGGCCTGCCATCACCGCATCGCGGCCGATGTGAAGGGATCGCAGTTCGGCTTCCCCGAGGCGACCCTGGGTCTGCTGCCCGGCGCGGGCGGCGTCACGCGCTCGGTGCGTATGTTCGGCATCCAGAACGCCTTCGTCAACATCCTGTCGCAGGGCACCCGGTTCAAGCCGGCCAAGGCCAAGGAGCTCGGTCTGATCGACGAGCTGCTGCCGACGGTCGAGGAGCTGGTCCCGGCCGCCAAGGCCTGGATCAAGGCCAACCCCGACTCGCACGAGCAGCCCTGGGACAAGAAGGGCTACAAGATGCCCGGCGGTACCCCGTCGTCCCCGGCGCTGGCGTCGATCCTGCCGTCGTTCCCGGCGCTGCTGCGCAAGCAGATCAAGGGCGCGCCGATGCCGGCACCGAAGGCGATCCTGTCCGCCGCGGTCGAGGGCGCGCAGGTGGACTTCGACACGGCCAGCCGCATTGAAAGTCGTTATTTCACCACGCTGGTCACCGGCCAGGTCGCCAAGAACATGATCCAGGCGTTCTTCTTCGACCTGCAGCACATCAACGGCGGTGGCTCGCGGCCGGACGGCATCGAGCCGGTCAAGATCAACAAGATCGGTGTGCTCGGCGCCGGCATGATGGGCGCCGGCATCGCCTACGTCTCGGCCAAGGCCGGCTACGACGTGGTGCTCAAGGACGTCAGCATCGAGGCGGCGCAGAAGGGCAAGGGGTACTCCGAGAAGCTGGAAGCCAAAGCGCTTGAGCGGGGCCGTACTTCGCAGGAGAAGAGCGACGCGTTGCTGGCGCGCATCACCCCGACCGCCGACCCAGCCGACCTCAAGGGCGTGGACTTCGTCATCGAGGCGGTCTTCGAGAACCAGGACCTCAAGCACAAGGTGTTCCAGGAGATCGAGGACATCGTCGAGCCCAACGCGCTGCTCGGGTCGAACACCTCGACGCTGCCGATCACCGGCCTGGCCACGGGTGTGAAGCGGCAGGAGGACTTCGTCGGGATTCACTTCTTCTCGCCGGTCGACAAGATGCCGTTGGTCGAAATCATCAGGGGCGAAAAGACATCCGACGAGGCGCTGGCCCGGGTCTTCGACTACACCCTGGCCATCGGCAAGACCCCGATCGTGGTCAACGACAGCCGCGGCTTCTTCACCTCGCGAGTGATCGGCACCTTCGTCAATGAGGCGCTGGCGATGCTCGGCGAGGGCGTCGAGCCGGCGTCGATCGAGCAGGCGGGTTCGCAGGCCGGCTACCCGGCGCCGCCGCTGCAGCTGTCGGACGAGCTGAACCTGGAGCTGATGCACAAGATCGCGGTCGCCACCCGCAAGGGTGTCGAGGATGCCGGCGGCACCTACGAGCCGCACCCGGCAGAAGCCGTGGTGGAGAAGATGATCGAGCTGGAGCGGTCCGGCCGGTTGAAGGGTGCGGGCTTCTACGAGTACCCGGAGGGCAAGCGGTCCGGGTTGTGGCCGGGCCTGCGGGAGACGTTCAAGTCGGGTTCGTCCGAACCGCCGCTGCAGGACATGATCGACCGGATGCTGTTCGCCGAAGCGCTGGAAACCCAGAAGTGCCTCGACGAGGGCGTGCTGACGTCGACCGCCGACGCCAACATCGGCTCCATCATGGGCATCGGCTTCCCGCCGTGGACCGGTGGTAGCGCGCAGTACATCGTCGGCTACGAAGGTCCGTTGGGCCGGGGCAAGGACGCGTTCGTCGCCCGCGCCCGCGAGCTGGCCGAGCGCTACGGCGACCGCTTCCTGCCGCCGGACTCGCTGAC
>NZ_JCALDY010000046.1:0-24129 GCF_059813095.1 Mycobacterium sp. NGS22 | reverse complement strand
TAGACCTGCCACCAGATCGCGTGCTCGGTCCACGGCCCCATGGCTACGACACTACGGTCGTCCGAGGGTCAGCCGACTGCGGCCAGGGTGGACGCGGTGGCGATCGCCTGCGCCACGCCGGCCACGATCGCGGCGACCTTCAGCGCCTCCAGGATCTCCTCCCGGCTGACACCCACCTCGCGCAGCGTGTGCTCGTGGGCGACTACGCAGTGCGAGCACCCGTTGATCGAGGACACCGCGAACGACCACAGCTCGAAGTTCGCCTTGGCCACCCCCGGATTGCCGATGATGTTCATCCGCAGCCCGGGGCGCAGGTCGTCGTATTGGCCGTCGAGGAATCCGCGACCACGGTAGAACACGTTGTTCATGCCCATGATCGATGCGGCGCCCAGGGCAGCTTGGTACGCCTCGGCGGACAGGTGGTCGGCGGCCTCAGCCCCAATGTCGGCCAGCACCTGGGCGTTTCGGGTAGCGGCGGCGCTGGCCAGCAGCGTGCCCCAGAGTCGCTCGTCGTCCAGCACCGTGCTGCGCGCGATCGAGCCCAGGTTCAGCTTGAGATCCTTGGCGTAGTCCGGGAGCGCCGCTTTGAGGTTGTCGATGCTCATGCCGACGCCTTCAGCAGTTCACCGGCGTCCAGCGTGGGGTCACCCTTGCGCCAGTTGCATGCACACAGTTCGTCGGACTGCAGCGCGTCCAGTACCCGCAGCACCTCGTCGACGTTGCGGCCGACCGAGCCCGCGGTGACCGAGACGAACTGGATCTCGTTGTTGGGGTCGACGATGAAGGTCACCCGGTCCGCGACACCGTCGGCGTTGAGCGCACCGGTCGCGGCAACGAGCTCCCGCTTGATGTCGGACAGCATCGGGAAGGGCAGCTTCTTGAGGTCTTCGTGCTGCGCGCGCCACTGGAAGTGCACGAACTCGCTGTCGATCGAGACACCGAGAACCTGGGTGTCGCGGTCGGCGAACTCGTCGTTCAACTTGCCGAACGCCGCGATCTCCGTCGGGCACACGAACGTAAAGTCCTTGGGCCAGAAGAACACCACGCGCCACTTGCCCGGGTGGTCGTCGCTGGACACGGTGGTGAAGTAGTCGCCGGGCTGCTGCGCGTCGACCTTGGACAGGTCGCCGCCGATCAAGGCGGTCAACTGGTAAGCGGGGAACTGATCGCCGATGGTCAACAGGGACATTGGCATCTCCTTATCTGGATCTATTCAAGATTAGTGGGTATGACCCCATAGTGCCCGGTCGCCGTCATAAAGTAAAGGTGATTTGTGGCACTATACTGTTCGGTATGACCGATAAAAGTTTTCATCCCACCCTGGCCGGCCTACGTGCCTTCGTCGCGGTCGGTCAGAAGCAGCAGTTCAAAAGCGCCGCAACGTCTTTGGGCGTGAGTCAGTCGACGTTGTCACAAGCGCTGGCGACACTGGAAGCCGGTCTGGGCACCCATCTCGTCGAGCGGTCGACGCGCCGGGTCCGGATGACGGGTGAGGGGCTGCAGCTGCTGCCGTTCGCGCAGGCGGTTACCGACGCAGCGGACGCCTTCGTCAGCGCGGCGGCGGGCACCACCGATCCACTGCAGGGCACCATCCGGTTGGGGCTGATCCCCACCGTGGCGCCGTACGTGCTGCCGACGGTCCTGGCCGGGCTGGCCGCGCGACTGCCCGCGTTGACGATTCAGGTCATCGAAGATCGGACCGAGCGCCTGCTGACCGCGCTGCGCGACGGCGCACTGGACACCGCGCTGATCGCTCTACCCGCCCAGACCGGCGGAATCGCCGAGGTTCCCATCTATGAGGAAGACTTCGTGCTCGCGCTGCCGCCCGGCCATCCGTTGTCGGGCAAGCGCCGGGTCGGCGCCACCGCGCTGACGGAGCTGCCGCTGCTGCTCCTGGACGAGGGTCACTGCCTGCGCGATCAGACACTGGACGTGTGCCGGGACGCGGGTGTCCGCGCCGAACTGGCCGACACCCGGGCGGCTTCCCTGGCCACCGCCGTGCAGTGCGTGGCAGGCGGGCTGGGGGTCACCCTGATACCTCAGACAGCGGTCGCCGTCGAGACCGCGCGCAGCCGCGTCGGCCTGGCGCAGTTCGCGACACCCCGCCCAAAACGCAAGATAGGCTTGGTGTTTCGCGCTGCCTCCGGACGCGACGAGCCCTACCGGCGGCTGGCGGCGATCATCGGCGAACTCGTCGCCGGCACCCAGCCGGTCAGCCTGCTGGATACCACCGCGGTCTAGGTTCAGCTGATGGAGAAGGTAATGGCCGTGCTGCGGCGCACCGAATACGACGACGACTGGTGCGCCCGGCAGCGCGGCCCGGTGGCCGACGAACTGTTGGCGCTCGGCGTCCCGGGGTTGTCGGTCAATGTCCGCGACAGCCCGGTGCGTAACTCCCTGATGACGCTGACGACCCTGGATCCACCGGTCGTCGCGGTGGTGAGCCTGTGGACCCAGCAGTGCTACGGCGAACAGATTGCGGCGGCGCTGGGCCTGCTGACCGCCGAATGCGACGAACTGGCCGCATATCTGGTCACCGAGTCGGTGCCGTTGGCGCCGCCGGCAACCGAACCCGGTACGCGCACGACGGGCCTGGCCAACATCGCACTGCTGCGCCGGCCGGCCGACCTCGACCAGGACACCTGGTTGCGCCGGTGGCAGCTCGACCACACGCCGGTCGCCGTGGAAACGCAGTCGACGTTCGGCTACACCCAGAACTGGGTGGTGCGAGCCCTCACCCCCGGTGCTCCGGAAATCGCAGCCATCGTCGAGGAGTTGTTCCCGTTGGAAGCGGTGTCGGATCTGCAGGCCTTCTTCGGTGCCGCCGACGACGCCGACCTGCAGCACCGGGTGGGCCGAATGGTGGCCAGCACCAGCGCATTCGGTGCCAACCAGAACATCGACACCGTGCCCACCAGCCGCTACCTGATCAAGGCGGCGTGGACGGAGGTATCCGTTAGGCTGCAGCGGTGACGCTGCTCATCGACGACGAAAACCGCGTACGCACCCTCACCCTCAACCGGCCAGAGGCGCTGAACGCGTTCAACGAAGCGCTCTACGACGCCACCGCCCAGGCCTTGCTGGACGCCGCCGAAGATCCAGAGGTCGCCGTGGTGCTGCTGACCGGCGCGGGCCGTGGGTTCAGCGCCGGCACCGATCTGGCCGAGATGCAGGCCCGCATCACCGACCCGGACTTCCAGGAGGGAAAGTACGGTTTCCGCGGCCTGATCGAGGCTCTCGCGGCGTTCCCCAAGCCGCTGATCTGCGCCGTGAACGGCGTCGGGCTGGGCATCGGCACCACCATTCTCGGCTATGCCGACCTGGCGTTCATGTCGTCGACGGCGCGGCTCAAATGCCCGTTCACCAGCTTGGGAGTGGCGCCGGAAGCCGCGTCGTCCTATCTGCTGCCGCAACTGGTAGGCCGACAGAACGCGGCTTGGCTGCTGCTGTCCTCGGAATGGGTCGAGGCTGCGGAAGCATTGCGAATGGGACTGGTGTGGCGCGTCTGCGAACCCGAGGAACTACTTCCCGAGGCGCGCCGGCACGCCGAAGTGCTTGCTGCACGGCCGATCTCGAGCCTGAAGGCGGTCAAGCACACGATGATGGAGCCGCTTCGCGCCGAGATCGCGGCGGCGACGGCCCGGGAGAACGCTCACTTCGCCGAATTGATGGGGTCGCACGCCAACGCCGCGGCCCTGGCGGATTTCAGCGACCGCAAGCGGAACTAGCTGGCGACCTGGGCGGAATCGAGCTTGGTGGCCGCGGCGATGATGGCACGCAGTGTCCGTCGGCAGCGCCCACAGTCGGCGCCCGCCCCGCATGCGGCAGCGATTTCCTTGGAGGTCGACGCACCCCGCGCGACCGCCTCACAGACGGTCTGGTTGGTGGCTCCGACGCACAGGCAGACGTACATCAGTAAACACCCTCCCAGTGGTCTAACGAGGTCGCCTGAACCTGCCGCATGTTAGTGGAGTCTAACCTTAGTTGCTTAGTAGAGTCTAACCTAAGTCGACAGACACGCTGCCGTTACTCGCGTCGATCGGACGCGCCGACGGCACGACGAAGGCTGTCCTGACTTGCGATTACTGCACTAGATTCAGTGTCGGCACGCAAAGTGCTGCTACACCCCGTATGGCGCGCTTCAGCCCAGCCCGCCGCGCGGTTCGACATGACAGCCTTCAGCCCGTAGGAGCGATCATGCAAGGTGATCCAGAAGTTCTTCGATTGCTCAACGAACAGTTGACCAGTGAACTCACCGCCATCAACCAGTACTTCCTGCACTCGAAGATGCAGGAGAACTGGGGGTTTACCGAGCTCGCCGAGCACACCCGGGCCGAATCGTTCGACGAGATGCGCCATGCCGAGTCGATCACCGATCGCATCCTCTTGCTGGACGGTCTGCCTAACTACCAGCGCATCTTCTCCCTGCGGATCGGCCAGACGCTGCGCGAGCAGTTCGAGGCCGACCTGGCCATCGAGTACGAAGTGCTGAACCGGCTCCGGCCGGGCATCGTCATGTGCCGGGAGAAGCAGGACAGCACCAGCGCCACCCTGCTCGAGGGAATCGTGGCCGACGAGGAAAAGCACGTCGATTACCTGGAGACTCAGCTCGAGCTGATGGACAAACTGGGTGAGGAGCTGTACTCCGCCCAGTGCGTCTCGCGCCCGCCCAGCTGACGCGCCCCGGGCGCCGCGGTGGACTTGGATGACCAGCCTGCAAACCTCCCCGCCCGACGGCACGCTGATCACCTCGCAGCGACGCAACTTCATCTTCCTGGCGATCGTGCTCGGGATGCTGCTGGCCGCGCTGGACCAGACCATCGTCGCCACCGCGCTGCCGACCATCGTCGCCGACCTGGGCGACGCGGGCCATCAGTCCTGGGTCGTCACCAGCTATCTGCTGGCGTCGACCATCGTCACCGCGCTGGTCGGCAAGCTCGGTGACTCGTTCGGGCGTAAACGGGTTTTCGTGATCGCCGTCCTGTTCTTCGTCGCGGGATCGGTGTTGTGCGGACTGGCGCAGTCGATGACCATGCTGGTGGCCTCCAGGGCCTTGCAGGGAATCGGTGGCGGTGCGATCACCGTCACCGCGAGTGCCCTGATCGGTGAGGTCGTCCCGCTGAAAGACCGCGGCCGATATCAGGGCATGCTGGGCGCGGTATTCGGCGTCACCACCGTGGTGGGTCCGCTACTCGGCGGCTACTTCACCGACTACCTGACCTGGCGGTGGGCGTTCTGGATCAACATCCCGGTGTCGGCGGTGGTGATCTGCGTGGCGGCCGCGGCGATTCCGTCGCGGACCACGACCACCAAACCCGTCGTCGACTATGCCGGCATCCTGTTCATCGGCGTGAGTGCCGCCGCCCTGACGTTGGCGACCAGTTGGGGTGGCAGCGTCTACCCGTGGGGTTCGCCGACGATCGTCGGGCTGTTCGTCGGTGCGGCAGTGACGCTCGCCCTGTTCGTGCGGGCGGAAAGCCGCGCAGCACAACCGATCCTGCCTATCCGGCTGTTCGGAAGCCCGGTGTTCACGGTGTGCTGTGTGCTGTCGTTCGTGGTCGGCTTCGCGATGTTGGGCGCGATGACGTTTTTGCCGACCTTCATGCAATACGTGAACGGCGTCTCGGCAACCACTTCCGGTCTGCGGACGCTGCCGATGGTGGTGGGCATGCTGATCACGTCCACTGGCAGCGGAACCCTGGTGGGCCGGACCGGACGCTACAAGATCTTCCCGGTGCTCGGCACGGCGCTGATGACGATCGCCTTCGTATTGATGTCGCGGATGGATGGGTCGACGTCGGCTCTCGTGCAATCGGTCTACCTGCTCATCCTCGGTTCGGGCATCGGGCTGTCCATGCAGGTGCTGGTGCTCGTCGTACAGAACACGTCCGATTTCGAGGACCTCGGCGTCGCCACCTCCGGCGTCAGCTTCTTCCGCACCATCGGAAGTTCCTTCGGCGCAGCCATTTTCGGGTCGCTGTTCGTCAATTTCCTGGAGGGGCGGCTGGCCTCGGCGCTGGCCGCCACCGGTGTGTCCGCTGACGCGGTCAGCTCTCCGGCTGCGTTGCACCGACAACCCGCAGCGGTGGCCGCGCCGATCGTGCACGCCTATTCCGAGTCGCTGTCGCAGGTGTTCCTGTGCGCGGCGCCGGTCGCCGCGGTCGGCTTCGTGCTGGCGCTGTTCCTGCGCGAGATCCCGTTGCGCGACATCCACAATAGCGCCGTCGACCTCGGCGACGGGTTCGGCATGCCGACCACCGAGACGCCGGAACAGTTGCTGGAGAATGCGATTGCCCGGCTGTTGCGCGGCGAGACCGGCATGCGCCTGCGCAGCATCGCGATGCGACCGGACTGCCGCCTCGACGTGGCCGGGCTGTGGGCCGTGCTACGCGTCAACCGCTACGGGCAGTTCTTCGGCACAGCCCGCCTCAGCGACATCGGCGACAACCTACAGATCCCGTTCGAGGTCCTGGAACCCACGTTCAGCCGGCTGGTGGCGGCCGGCTACCTGCTACGCGAGGGGGACCGGCTGTGGCTCACGCCGGCCGGGTCGCAACAAGTCGACTACGTGTATGCACTGCTGTTGTCCTGGATCATCGACAAACTGTCCCGATCAGCCGGATTCGCCGGCCGGCCCGATCGCCGCGAGGTCGAAGCCGCGCTCGGACGGATCGCGTATCGCGTTATCGCGCAGCGGGATTGGCACGACGACTCACCGACGGTGGCGATGGCAGGAGTCGGCACGCGGACCGGCAACTAACACCCCGGCCGACCGGGCGTACCATCTCGCCATGAGCCGAATCGGAACTTTCGCTGACGACGACGTGGCCGGCTGGGTGCTGAAATCCCCCGAACTCGGCGGCGCGATGGCCAATTTCAGCCGCGCGGTGTACACCGCGAACCGGCTGCCGTTGCGCACCCGTGAGATCGCGCGCGCGGTGATCGCCGCCAACAACGAATGCACCGTGTGCGCCAACACGCGCGATGCCGACGGGCCGGCTGCCGGGGTGGACGAAGAGCTCTACGACCACGTTTCCGAATGGCGCACCTGGTCCGGCTACAGCGAGCAGGAGCGGCTGGCGGCCGAGTTCGCCCACCGGTTCTCCACCGAACACACCGTGTTGCGCGACGACGAGGATTTCTGGCGCCGGGCCGAGGAGCACTTCTCCGAGGAGTTGTTGGCAGATCTGGCCATCTCGTGCGCGCTGTGGGTCGGTATGGGACGGGTGCTGCGGACCCTCGACATCGGCCAGGCGTGCAAGTTGACCTTGCCCAGCCGGGCCTGACCAGCGCGCCGCGGTTGCCATGACGGCCACTCCGCTTGCCGCCGCGGCGATCGCCCAACTCGAAGCCGAAGGCGTCGACACCGTCATCGGGACCGTGGTGAACCCGGCCGGACTGATTCAGGCCAAGACGGTTCCGCTGCGCCGCACCAACGCGTTCGCCGATCCCGGCCTCGGCGCCAGCCCGTCGTGGCACGCATTCGCCATCGACCAGACCGGGATCGCGTTCACCGATGACGTCGGCGTGGTGGGCGACCAGCGGCTGCGTATCGACCTGTCCGCGTTGCGCATCATCGGCGACGGCCTGGCGTGGGCCCCGGCCGGCTTTTTCGATCAGGCGGGGGCGCGCGTCCCGGTGTGTGCGCGGGGGACACTGCAGCGCATCGAGACCGCGCTGGCCGGCGCCGGCATCGAGGCCGCGATCGGTCACGAACTCGAGTTCCTGCTGGTCGGCGCCGACGGCGCGCGGCTGCCCGCGACGCTGTGGGCGCAATACGGCTTGGCCGGTGTCCTCGAACACGAGTCGTTCGTCCGGGAGGTCAGCGCCGGGGCCACCCTGTCCGGGGTCGTCATCGAGCAATTCCATCCCGAATACGGCGCCAACCAGTTCGAGATCTCGCTGGGTCCGCAGTCGCCGGTGGCCGCCGCCGATCAGTTGGTGTTGCTGCGCGTCATCATCGCCCGCGCCGCGCGCCGGCACGGGATGCGCGTCAGCTTCTCACCGGCACCGTTCGCGGGCAGTGTGGGCAACGGTGCGCACCAACACTTCTCGTTACGCACGGGGCAGGAGCCGCTGTTCTCCGACGGCACCGGTCCCGGCGGCATGACGGCGGCCGGGCAGGCCGCGGCGGCCGGCGTGCTGCGCGGATTGCCGCAGGCGCAGGGCATCCTGTGCGGATCGATCGTCTCGGGCCTGCGGATGCGTCCCGGCAACTGGGCCGGCGCCTACGCCTGCTGGGGCATCGAAAACAGGGAAGCCGCGGTGCGATTCGTGCGGTCCGGGCCGGCCAATCCGCTCGGTGGCAACGTCGAGGTGAAGATCGTCGATCCGTCGGCGAACCCGTATTTGGCCTCGGCGGCGATCCTGGGACTCGCGCTGGACGGGATCGAGACCGACGCACGGTTGCCGCCGGAGACGGTGGTGGACCCAGCGCAACTCTCCGACTCCGAGCGCACCGCCGCCGGCACTGTGCTGCTGCCCGAGGGTCAGGCCGAAGCCATTGCCGCTCTTGATGATTCGGTTCTGCTGCGCAAGCTCCTCGGCGACCCGGTGATCGACATGGTCGTCGCGGTCCGCCGCATGGAGGACGACCGCTACGGGGACCTGGCCCCCGAAGACCGAGCCGACAAATTCCGGATGGCCTGGAGCCTATGACCGCCCCCTCCGAATCCGCGCTGGCACAACACATCCGTCAGGTCGCGCTGATCGACCAGCACGTGCACGGTTGCTGGCTGGCCGCCGGGGACCGGCGTCGTTTCGAGAACGCGCTCAACGAAGCCAACACCGAGCCGCTCGCCGAGTTCGACTCCGGCTTCGACACCCAGCTCGGCTTCGCCGTCCGCAACCACTGCGCCGCCCTCCTCGGCCTGCCCAGACATGTTGAGCCACCGGCTTATTGGGACAGCCGCAGCCGGCTCGGGGAAGACGAATTGGCCCGACTGTTCCTGCCGGCCGCCGGGGTCAGCAATTGGCTGGTGGACACCGGGTTCGGTGACGACGTGGCCGGCGTCGCCCAACTCACCGAGTGGTCGGGTCGGCGTGCCTACGAAGTGCTCCGCCTCGAGCAGGTCGCCGAGCAGGCCGCCCGGGCCTCGGGCGACTACGCGTCGGCGTTCGAGGAGATCCTGCGTCGACGCGCGGCCACCGCGGTGGGCACCAAGTCGATCCTGGCCTACCGGGGCGGGTTCGACCGGGACCTGAGCGAACCGACGGCGGCGCAGGTCGCCGCGGCGGCCCAGCGGTGGCGCGACGACGGCGGCATCCGGGTGAGCGATCCGGTGCTGCTGCGATTCGGCCTGCATCAGGGGCTGCGGTTGGGCAAGCCGTTGCAGTTGCACGTCGGCCTCGGTGACCGCGACTGCGATCTGCACAAGTCCAACCCGCTTCATCTCCTGGACTTCCTGCGCGGGTCCGGGCCGACCCCGATCGTGCTGCTGCACTGCTACCCCTATGAGCGCGAAGCCGGTTACCTGGCACAGGCTTTCAACAACGTCTACGTCGACGGCGGACTCAGCGTGAACCATCTGGGTGCCCGTGCGCCGGCCTTCCTGGCGCGTCTGCTGGAACTGGCACCCTTTCGCAAGATCCTGTACTCCTCCGACGGCTTCGGACCCGCCGAACTACATTTCCTGGGAGCCACGTTGTGGCGCAACGGGATCGAACGGGTGCTGAGCGGATTCGTGGCGGCCGGCGAGTGGAGCGAGACCGACGCCATCCGGGTGGTCGACCTGATCAGTCACCTCAACGCCGCCCGCATCTACCGACTGGCCAGTGGCGACCCGAGGGGTCCGAGCGCCGGCTAGACCAGGTCGCTGGCGTCGAAGATCCAGGACGCGTCGCCGCCGGCGAGCTTCTCGAAATGGTTTGGCGGTGCGAAGGCGACCAGGCTGTTGAAGTCCCAATAGTCTTTCCAGACAGTGATCTTGGCTTCGCCGTCGCGCTGTTCGACCCGGTGCACGGTGACGAACCTCAGCACGCCCTGCTCGCCGGTCTGGAACGTCCAGGTCTCGGAGTGCTCGTAGATCACGTCGGATCCGTTGGACACCAGCACGCCGTCGTGGTTCTCGTATCCGGCCAGGTCCTCCAGCCCGAGCTTGAGCCGGGTCACGATGTTTTCCGGGCCACGCGCCGAGGCCGCGGGGATCGGCATGTCGACGTAGAGACAGTCGTCGGACAGGAACGTCTTGAGCGCGTCCCAGTCGCGTCGTGACAGCGCCTGCCACATCCCGGTCACGACGTCCGCTGAATTGGAAACATCTGTCATGGGGGTCAATTAACTCGGCGGCGCCGCCGGTGTCAACCTGGCCCGGCGACACGGGCTGGACTGGTTGGGTCGGCATCTGCGCTGACCGTAGGATCGATCCGCTACGTCGCTACCACCCACACCCGGGGGCCACTTGCCGTGCAGACAACTTCGCAACCCTCCGCACCACCGCACGGCGGGCCGACCCGGCTGCGCCCGGCCATGGTTGTCGGCGCGCTCGGTGTCGTCTTCGGTGACATCGGGACCAGCCCGATCTACACCATCCAGACCGTCTTCAACCCCGCTGATCCGCACCCGGTGCCGATCAGCACCGACAGCGTGTACGGCGTGGTCTCGCTGATCTTCTGGTCGGTGATGATCGTCGTCACGTTCACCTACGTCAGCCTGGTCATGCGCGCGGACAACCACGGCGAGGGCGGCATCATGGCGCTGATCACCCTGGTCGGCCGGCAGAAGGAAGGCGGTGGCGGACCGCGAAGACGCACTGTCGCGGTGTTGGGCGCGCTGGGAATCTTCGGCGCTGCACTGTTTTTCGGCGACAGCATGATCACCCCGGCGATCTCGGTGCTGTCGGCGGTAGAAGGCGTCAAAGTGATCCAGCCGCAGTTCGGCACGTGGGTCGTGCCGATCACCGCGGTGATCATCGTCGTGCTGTTCGCCGTGCAGCGGAACGGTACCGCCGCCGTCGGCCGGCTGTTCGGTCCGATGATGATCGCCTGGTTCACCGCCATTGGCGGCTTCGGCGTGGTCGCGATCGCGGACCACCCGGAGATCCTGAAGGCGCTCTCGCCGCTGTACGCACTGAAGTTCATGGTCGGGCACTTCCATTTCGCGTTCTTCTCACTGGCCGCCGTCGTGCTGTCGATCACCGGCGCGGAGGCGCTGTATGCGGACATGGGTCACTTCGGGCGACGTGCGATCGCCTCGGGATGGCTACTGCTGGTGCTGCCCGGCTGCGTCCTCAGTTATTTCGGGCAGGGCGCGCTGCTCCTGGCCGACACCAAAGCGGTCAGCGCACCATTCTTTCTGCTCACACCCGACTGGGCGCGGCTGCCGATGGTGCTGCTGGCCACCGCCGCAACGGTGATCGCGTCCCAGGCGGTGATCACCGGCGCGTTCTCGGTGGCATCCCAAGCCGCCCAGCTCGGCTATCTGCCGCGGTTGCGGATCGCGCACACCTCCGAGTCGACCATCGGCCAGATCTACGTGCCGTGGATCAACGGGCTGCTGCTGATCTCGGTGCTCACCCTGGTGTTCGCCTTCCGCAGTTCGGCCGCGCTCGCGTTCGCCTTCGGCATGGCCGTCACCGGCACGATCACCATCACCACGTCGCTGTTTCTGTACTACGCCCGCACCACCTGGCGGACACCCTTGTGGCTGATCGTGGCGGGCGGCGGGGTGCTGCTGGGGGTCGATCTGATGTTCCTGGCGGCGAACCTGACCAAGCTCATCCACGGTGCCTGGCTGCCGCTGATGATCGCGCTGGTCGCCTTCACGGTGCTGATCACCTGGCAGCGTGGACGTGAAATCGTCACGCGCGCAAGGGAAGAGGCAGAAGGACCGCTGCGCGACTTCGTCGACAGCCTGGCGTCGGGGCAGCAGCCGATCACCCGGGTACCGGGCACCGCGGTCTTTCTCAACCGCGGCAACAACACCGCGCCGCTGGCCATGCGGGCCAACGTCGAGCACAACCGGGTGCTGCAAGAACATGCCGTGGTCATGGCGATCGTGACGCTGCCGGTGCCGCGGGTTCCGGATTCCGAGCGCAACGAGATCGACGCCCTGGGCTACGCCGACGATGGGATCATCCACGTCACTTCGCATTTCGGGTATATGGAGACGCCCAACGTCCCTGCCGCGCTGCGGCTGCTGGATCCGGCGCAGACCGAAGGTCCGATCGACGTCGACGGCGCCTCCTACTTTTTGTCCAAGCTCGAACTGGTCAAAGGGTCGGCACCGACGATGGCGGGCTGGCGCAAGCGGCTGTTCATCGCGACCTCCTACACCACCGCCGACGCCGCGGAATACTTCGGCCTGCCGCTCAACCGCACCGTGATCATGGGTGAGCGCATCGAGGTCTAGCCGACGGTTTGGCCGGCCATTGTGCGCGCGCTCCCCAGCGCGACCGGAAGCGTCGACCAGCCGTGCAGTACCCGGGTACCGCGCCGGGTGCCGGCCCCGGCGGCGCTCGCCTCGGGGAAGCGCTCGAAGAAGGTACGCAACCCGACCTCACCTTCAGCGCGGGCGAGCGCGGCACCCAGACAGAAGTGACGTCCTGCCGAAAACGCGAGATGCTTTCCGGCGTTGGAGCGTTCGACGTCGAAGCGGTGCGGATCGGGAAACACCGACGGGTCGCGATTGGCGGCGGCCAGGTAGACCACCACCACTTCGCCCCGCCGTATGTGCATGCCCGCGATCTCCACGTCGGTGCGGGCCACGCGCGCGGTGAGCTGCACCGGAGAGTCCAGGCGCAAGATCTCCTCGACGGCGTTCGCCCACAACTCCGGGCGCGCTTGCAGGATGTCCAGCTGCTGCGGGTGGTCCAGCAGCATCCGAATTCCGTTGCCCAACAAGTTCACTGTCGTTTCGAAGCCGGCGACCAACACCAGGCCGGCGACCGCCTGCAGTTCACGCTCGTCCAGATAGGCTTCGGCGTCGCCGCCTGCCGCCGTCCGGATCAACTGACTCATCAGGTCGTCGCCGGGGGAGCGGCGCAGCTGCGCCAGGTGCTCGACCAGCCACGCGTTGAAGCCCGCCACGCCCCGCTGCACCCGCTGGTACTGCCACCACGGCACCCCGATATCCAAACTGGGCGCGGCTAATTCGCCGAACTCCAGCACCCGGCGCCGGTCGTATTCCGGCACGCCCAGGATGTCGCTGATGACGATGATCGGAAGCTGCGAACAGTAGCGTCCGACGACGTCGACGACGCCGGGCTGGTCACCGAGCCGGTCCAGCAGACTCGCCGCGGTCTGCTCGACCCGGTCGCGCAGGCCGGCGACCGCCCGCGCGGTGAACACCGCCGACACCGTCTTGCGGTAGCGGGTGTGATCGGGCGGCTCGACGGCCAGCAACGACGGCGGACGTACCGGGTGCAGCAGATCGTCGCGGGTGCGCCGTTCCAGCCACCGCAGCGGCGCCGGAAGGCTTTCTCCGAACGCGACGACGCGGAAATCGTCGGACCGCAACAGTTCCTGCGCGAGGCGATGGTCAGCGGTCAAGAAGTTCGCGCGGTTGCGCACCAACGGACCGTGCCGACGAACCTCATCGAAGAACGGGACCGGGTCGGCGGCAACCGTCGGGTCGGCGATCAGCCGAGCCCCGACGTCGCCCCGTCGAACCGCGAGGCCGGCGAGCCCGCGGATGACACCGTGCATGGCGAACCAGTGCAGTCTGTCCTTCACGATCGCCGGTCAGCACTCGGCACTGATCTTGAAATCCGCCGTCACCACCTTGTTGGGGTTGTTGCTGTTGATGCCCGAGGCGCTGCCGGTGATGACATACGTTCCGGGCCGCCTGGGGGGATCGACCTGCGCGCTGCCCACCCCGCCTTCGTAGTAACTGCCGGTGAAGCCACCGAAGTCGCGGATCTTGACGATCTGCGGGATCACCCGGTCGCCGCTGACCAACACCACCGCCTGCACCTGGCCGTCGCGTTCGCGGATGTCGATGGTGCGATAGTTCTCGATCTGGCTGCAGGCCGGCGGGCGGGTGGTGATCGCCTGGCCGTCGATGGTCAGATGCGCCGGCTTGCGGGGCACCGTCATCGCGTCCCCGCACCCGGAGACGGCTCCGGCGACGGCCATGGCGACACCTGCAAGCCTGAGAACCCGGTTCTGCACCAGCGACCTCCGTATCGAGCGTTGGGTAGGAATGATTATTGCCGTTTCAGGTCCATCCTGGGCAGTGCTTTGCGGACCAGCCCTCGGACCAGTTCCGGGCTGACGCCCTTCAGCCGGTCGATCAAGCCGATGCTGGAGGGCACATACCAATGCAGCCGCCTGGGATTGTGATAGGCCTTCCAGGCCACCTCGGCCACACTGGACGCCGGCATCAGGCGGAACATGCCCCGCTTGGGTGCCGCAGCGCGCAACTCCTCCTGGCTCATTCGGGCCGGGGCGTCGTCCGGTTCGGTTCCGGAGTGCTGGGGCGTCGAGGTCAGGATCGCGGTGTCGATCAGGCCGGGCAGCACGTCGGCCACCCGTACCCCGTGGCGGTGCCACTCCACGCTCAGTGCCTCGGTCAGCCCTTTGACGGCGTGCTTGGTCGCCGAGTAGACGGCGATGCGCGGCATCCCGTAGGTGCCCGACGACGACGAGGTCGAGAACATCAAGCTGCCCGGCGCCTTCTTCAGGTAGGGCAAGGATCCGTAGGCTCCGGTCAGCACCCCTTTGAAGTTCACGTCGACGACACGCATGGCGGCCTCGTAGGGCACATCCTCGAACCAGCCGCCCTCACCGATCCCGGCGTTGTTCCACATCATGTCGAGCCCGCCGCCGGGATTGCCGGCACAGAAGTCGGCCAGCGCCGCGTCCAGCGCGGCCTTGTCCGTGACATCGACGGCACGGGTCCACAGCCTCGATCCCAGTTCCAGGCACAGCGCGGCCAAACCGTCGTCGTTGCGGTCCACGGCGCCCACGCGCCAACCCTTGCCGTGGAACAGCCGGACGCCTTCCCGGCCCATTCCGCTGCCGGCACCGGTGATGAAAATCGCCTTCATCGATCCCATACCCTCAGTCCGCTTCGACCACTTCTTTGATGCGCTGCAACGTCTTGGTCATGTCCCGGATGTTGCGCCGTCTCCGCAGGAAACCCCCCAGGACCAGGTAGACCTTGGTCAACGGGGACTGCGCCATCCGGAAGGACTCGGTGACGTCGGTACCGTCACCGGCCGGCACCAATCGGTAATGCCAATTGTTGATGGCCCGGTCACCGGCCAGCACAGCAAACCCGAACTCACGGCCGGGATCGCATGCCGTCACTTTGCAGGTGGTCCAGTAGACCGGCCCGACCTCGTTGCGGCGCACATGGCCGCGAAACCGCGCACCCAACTCGGGACCGGTTGCGTCGCCGAGCCATTCCGCTTCGAACGTTTCCGGCGAAAAGCGTCCGGTATTTCGAATATCGGCTATTAATTCCCAGATCTTGTCGGCCGGCGCGGCCATATGAACCGTTGCTGAACCCTGCATAGAACGATCCAATCACGTCGCCTGTAACGAAACGAGACGAACCGCCGATAATCACCCTTTGGGCGTCAGCATCCCGATGATCGCGCTGATGGTCTGCTGCCACTGCTGCGCCGGTTGCACCGCACCGCCGGACGCCGGTGCCATACCGCCGACGCGCGAGCACTTGGGCCACGCTCCCGGTCCCTGACCGGCCAGCACCCGGTTGGCGACCGCGATTTGTTGCTGCTTGGAGGCCTTCGCGGGATTTCCGACGCCGCCGTACTCCTCCCAGGTGGCTTGCTTGAACTGCAGGCCACCGTATGCGCCGTTGCCGGTGTTGGCGGCCCAGTTACCGCCGGACTCGCACTGTGCGACGGCTTCCCAGTTCATGGTCTCGGCGTCCGCGACACCGGTGGAGAACGACATCGATGCGGCCAGGAAACCACCAGCCACGGCGGACTTGATGAAGGGCTTAGTGATGTTCGTCATGTGCGGCTTTTCGCCGGCCGTAGTCGAAGCGTTACCGACCGGAGAAAATTATGAGACCGTTTATCTATCCCTTCGAGATTGGCGCAAACGGTGTTTCACCGGGTGTTTCAGGCGTCCGGCCGGATCTGGCAGTAGGACTGTGTCGCGACGGTCAGGGCACGTCGATACAGGTCGTCGAGTCGGCGTAGCCGCGTGGTCTCGGTGCGCGCGAGTTGCAGCGCAGGCCCGCAATCGGGCGAATTCAGCAAACTCTGGCTAAGCGCTATCTGAGACAGAATCTTAGTGTTGGACTCGTCGATGGCCGCCCGGGAGACCGACAGGTCCGGCGGCGGCGGCTCGACGTGGTTCGGGTCCAGCTTCCACTGGGCGAACCGGGCGTACTCGATGGCTTCGGTGGCTCGGATCTGGTCGGCGAAGACCGCTGCGACGTAGTCCGGGTCGACGCTGCGGCCGACGGCCTCGTCGCGCAGGGCGGCGAGCTCGTGCTCGACGCGGACGGGATCTTCGATCGCGGCGTGCGTGACCCACTTGAACGCAGCGACCGGATCGGCGATCTGGAGCCGCTCGGCGGCGGCGTCGACCAGTGCGATCAGCGAGCCGCCTGGGTCTGACGGCACCGGCGGTGCGAACGCGACCGACAGCAGAGCAAGTACCGCGAATCCGGCTGTTGCGCGCACGTCCTCAAGACAAGCACCTCAATCGCGGTCACCGCCGCCGGATTGTCCAGACTGCATGGAAGTCAATCGCCCGTGGTGGCCGACAATGGCTTGCATGCGTGCTGACTGGTTGCGCTCGCGACATGCCAGGCTCCTGCTCGGGGCCGCGCTGGCGGTCTCGATGCTGTTGGGTGGGGCTTTCGTGGTGCTGAACCGGGTGCATGCCCCGCCGACCGGCGCCGTGCGACCTGCGGGACCTCTGGCGACCGACCAACAGAGCCAGGCGCAGGCCGTCGGAGCGGCCAAGAACGTCGTGGCGGTCGCCGGTCTGCGCACGACGACGGCCGGCTACCTGTTGATGTCGTGTCAGGGCCGTGACGAGCCGCCCTACCAAGGGGCGGTGTACCTGACGTTTGCCGTGCCCCCCGACACCGGTGCCGACACCTACCTACCGGCCGTCGCGACCAAATTGGTCTCCGACGGCTGGACGGCGGGAGTGGCCCCCGCCAACCATGCCTTCGCGCAGACGCTGACCAAGGGCGGGGTCACCGCGGTCGTCTATCGCCACGACGACAACGTGAACCTGGGCACTTTGCGGCTGTATGGAGAATGCCGAAACATGACCGACCATCGAGCCGATCCCACCGGCTGGATCGACATCACCGGCGAATTCGGCCCGGCCTAGAGCGGTACCGGGTGCAAAAGCACTACTGCGCTTGACGGCAGGTAGCCGTCAAGCGCAGTAGTAGATAGTGCAGTGGGTCAGGCCCGAGCGCCCAGTGCGCCCTGCAGGTCACCCTTCATGGCGACCAACTGCGCGCCCCAGTACTCCCAGCTGTGCGTGCCGTCGCTCTGGAAGTTGAAGACCGCGTTGTGGCCACCGGCCGCGTTGTAGGCGTCCTGGAACTTGATGTTGCTGCTGCGGACGAAGTTCTCCAGGAACTCGGCGGGCATATTGGCGCCACCCAGCTCGGACGGCTTGCCGTTGCCGCAGTACACCCACAGGCGGGTGTTGTTGGCGACCAGCTCGGGGATGTGCAGCGACGGGTCGTTGCGCGCCCACGCGGGGTCGCTGGACGGGCCCCACATGTCCGAGGCCTTGTAGCCACCGGCGTCACCCATCGCCAAGCCGATCAGCGACGGTCCCATGCCCTGCGACGGGTCCAGCAGCGCCGACAGCGAGCCGGCGTAGATGAACTGGCCGGGGTGGTTGACGGCCAGGATCATGGCCGACGAGCCGGCCATCGAGATACCCACCGCGGCGCTGCCGGTCGGCTTGACCGACTTGTTGCTCGCCAGGTACGCGGGCAGCTCGCTGGTCAGGAAGGTCTCCCACTTGTAGGTGGTGCAGCCGGCCTTACCGCAGGCCGGGTTGTACCAGTCGCTGTAGAAGCTGGACTGGCCGCCGACCGGCATGATCACCGAAAGGCCCGACTGGTAGTACCACTCGAAGGCGGGGGTGTTGATGTCCCACCCGTTGTAGTCGTCCTGGGCGCGCAGGCCGTCGAGCAGGTACACCGCAGGTGAGTTGTCGCCACCGCTCTGGAACTGCACCTTGATGTTGCGTCCCATCGCCGCCGACGGCACCTGCAGGTACTCGACTGGCAGACCCGGCCGGGAGAAGGCTCCCGCGCTCGGCGCACCGCCGGCGAGTCCGATCAGGCCCGGCAGGGTCGCGGCCGCAGCCGCGCCGACCAGGAGTCGGCGACCCCAGGCCCGTATCTTCCCGCTCACCTCTGTCATAACCTGTGCCCCTTTTTCCTTAATGGCATTGCTCCCGGCAGAACTTACCGCGTGAATAGGCCAAATGTCGATTCGGACGCAATCACATTTCAGTTCCATATCGGTTGCCGCCACGGATACCGCAACTGTGTTAGTTCCGTACCGCGCCGGTCGACCGCATTCGTTGATACCCGGTCCCGACACGGGCAAACGCGACACGCGCCGCGCCGTTATGCACGCGTTATGGAGTTGGAATCGGGCCGAGTCGGGTCTACCGGGCACCGTATATATGGTGCGCGGGACGAAATCGCCGAACCCGGAGCGACAGAATTTCCAGCCATGTCGGCCAACGTGCCCAATTTTTACCGCACCGTCAGTTCGCAACCTTTTCCGGCGAAATCGGTGGAACGAGATCTCTGGAGCGGCATTCAACCCGGGGCAGCCGAACTTCCGCCGACCGCGTAGGCTGCTCGGAGCAAGCCGACTGCAGACACGCTAGCCCCGGCCGATCAGGCACCTGCGCGCCACGCACCTGACCTTTTGGTGCACGTGGTTGTCGTAGCGGATGAGTCAGACCCGGGAACGATTGAGGTGCGAAACTTGGATACGGTACTCGGGCTATCAGTGACACCGACCACGGTCGGATGGGTTCTGGCTGAAGGGCATGGCGCCGACGGCGCAATCCTGGACCACCGCGAAATGCACCTGCAGGACGGCGTCGAAGACGGCCACACCGTGCGCACGGTGAACACCGCAGAGCGAGTCGCAGCCGAAGTCATCCGCGCCCGAGACATCGCCACCGTCGACAATCACCGACTGCGCGTGGTCGGAGTGACCTGGAACGACGAGGCCGCGGCCGAGGCGGCGCTGGTACAGGAAGCGCTGGCCGACGCCGGTTTCGACAATGTGGTGCCGGTTCGGCAACTCGACGCCGTCGAGACACTGGCCCAGGCCATCGCACCCGTCATCGGATTCGAGCGGACGGCGGTATGCATCCTCGAGGCCGAGTGGGCGACCGTGGTCATGGTCGACACCCACGACGGCGAGACGCAGACCGCCGTCAAGCACGTGCGCGGCGGCTTTGACGGTCTGACTTCCTGGCTGACCGGCATGTTCGACCGCAGCAGCTGGCGTCCGGCGGGCGTCGTCGTGGTCGGGCCCGAAGGCGACGTCAGTGCGCTGTCCTCGCAACTCGAAAGCGTGCTGCCGGTACCCGTTTTCGCCCAGACGATGGCGCAGGTGACGGTCGCCCGCGGTGCCGCGCTGGCGGCGGCGCTCAGCACCGACTTCACCGACGCGGAGTTGTTTGCGCTGGTGGAGGAGGCGGTCGAGCCGGTCGCCGCGGTGCCCGCGCGATCACGGCAGTACGCCGGTGCGGCGACCACGTTGGCCGCAGCCGCGGTCACCTTCGTCGCGTCGGTGTCGCTGGCGGTGGGTCTGCAGTTGGCACCGGGCAAGGATGCCAGCGCCACGCAGCATGTCGTGCGCAGACCGACGCCCCCGGTCGCCGAGGCGCCACTGGCTCCGACGGCGCAACCTCGGCCCCCGGCGCAACCGGAGCCGGTGCGTCTGGCCGCCGACGAGCAGCCCGACGGGTCCGCGCCCGGCGGGCAACCGAACAGCGCTGTGCCCCGCCCGGAGCCGCCCGGCGGACCGTACCGGTTGAGTACGGCGATCGAGCAGCTCCCCGGCACCGTCGCCGAGGACGGGCAACCACCCGAATGATCTAGTCGTCCCGGCGCCGGACCGCGCTGAAGGACACCGTCACCTCGTCGGTGACCTGTAGCGAACCCATGAACAACGAGTAGGGTTTGACGCCGTAATCGGACTGCCGCACTGTGGATTCCGCGGACAGCCGCCAGGAATCTCCGAGGTCGTCGGTCCGCAGTTGGACCACGTGCTCGCGGGACTTACCCCGGATGTGCAGTCGCCCGGTCAGGCGGTACCCGTCGCCGGTCCGCTCGATGCGGTCGGTGGCGAAGCGGATCTCGGGAAAGCGGTTGGCGGACAACGACTTCAGGGCGTTGGAGCGCACCATGACCTGCTCGGCGCCGGACAGGCTCTTGACGCCTCCGGAGCCGCGCAACACCTGCAACGAATCCACTTGCACCTCGAGTCCCGCCGTGGCCGGTTCACCGTCGAGCCACGTCACCCAAGCCTGCCAAGCGGTCATGGCGATGGTGAGCCGATGACCCATCCGCGCTGCTCGACCGGTAACCCCGGTGTGAATGGTCAACTCGCCGTCCGCGGGGTCCAGCGTCCACGTTTCGTCCTGGTCGGGGGCCACGGGCGAACCTTACTAGCCGTCACCTCACATGGTGAGTACCGTGCGGTAGTGCGCCCGCCCCTGCTCCAGCGCCGCGTACCCGTCGGCCGCCTGCGCCAGTGGTAACTCCTCGATCCACGCCCGCACACCCGACATGACCGCGAAATGCATTGTCTCCTCGACGTCTTTCGCCGTCCCGGACGGATGCCCGATGATGCTGAGCCCGGATGTGATCAGTTGGACCGGGCTGATCGGCAGCGGTTCGGGCGTCACACCGATGGCGACGAGTTCGCCCTGGGGGAGCAGACCGCCGATGGTGTCGGCCATGGCTTGCGAATTGCCAGCCGTGGCAAGGACAACGGCCGCCCCGCCCAGGATGCGCAGCGCCTCGGCGACATCCTCGGTCGTGGAGTCGATGTAGTGGTGGGCACCCAACGTCTTGGCGTCATCGGCCTTGACGGCGCCGCGGGCGATGGCAATGGTCTCGAATCCCATCGCCCGGGCGAACTGCACCCCGAGGTGGCCCAGACCACCGACGCCCAGGACTGCGACCCGGTCGCCGGGCAACGCTTTGGTGTGGCGTAGCGCGTTGTAGGTGGTCACACCCGCGCAGCCCATCGGCGCGGCTTCGACGTCGGAAAGCCCGGCCGGGATCCGGGCCGGCGCGGTCGCCGGGACCGTCACCGATTCCGCGTAACCACCGGGATACTGCCAACTCGGCACCTTCATGTTCGCGCAATGTATGAAAATGCCTTTGCGGCACGGATCGCATTGGTTGCAGTTGCCCCCGAACCAGCCCACCGCGACACGGTCACCGACCGCGAATTCCTCCACGCCGGCCCCGACTTCGGCTATGGTTCCGGCGATTTCGTGTCCGGGAGTCAACGGCCAGGACATGCCGGGAAAGCCGCCGTGGACGAAGTGGGCGTCGGTTCCGCAGATGCCGCAGGCGGTGACGGCGATGCGGACCTCGCCACGGCCGGGGGCGACCGTTTCGACGTCGGCGAACTCCAGCGGCGCACCCGTGGACGGGACCTGGACCGCTCGGTGTGTCGACACGGTTACACGTTCAGTTTCAGTGCGCGACAGGACATTTGGCGCTCCCATCGGCGTGATAGTCGACTTGCCAGTGCTTGATTCCGTTGAGCCAGCCCGAGCGCAGCCGCTCGGGTGTGCCGATCGATTCCAGGTTGGGCATGGCGTCTGCGATCGCGTTGAACATCAGGTCGATCGTCATCCGCGCCAGGTTGGCACCGATGCAGTAATGCGCCCCGGTTCCCCCGAAGCCGACGTGCGGGTTGGGGTCACGCAGGATGTTGAAGGTGAACGGGTCGTCGAACACGTCTTCGTCGAAGTTCGCCGACCGGTAGACCATCACGACCCGCTGCCCTTTCTTGATCTGCACTCCCGACAACTCGTAGTCCTGGAGGGCGGTGCGCTGGAACGAGGTGACCGGCGTGGCCCACCGGACGATCTCGTCGGCCGTGGTGACGGGCCGGTCCCGCTTGTAGAGCTCCCATTGGTCGGGGAAGTCGGTGAAGGCCATCATGCCCTGGGTGATGGAGTTGCGGGTGGTCTCGTTGCCGGCCACCGCGAGCAGGATGACGAAAAAGCCGAACTCGTCGTCGGAGAGCTTGTGGCCGTCGACGTCGGCTTCGATCAGTTTGGTGACGATGTCGTCGCCGGGATTCTGCGCCCGGTCGGCGGCCATCTGCATGGCGTACATGATCAATTCGACGGACGCGGTGATGGCATCGTTGCTGGCGAACTCGGGGTCCTGGTCGCCGACCATCTGATTGGACCAGTGAAAGAGCTTCATCCGGTCTTCCTGCGGGACACCGAGCAGTCCGGCGATGGCCTGGAGCGGCAGTTCGCAGGACACCTGCTCGACGAAGTCGCCCGATCCTTGCGCGGCGGCGGTTTCGACGATGTTCCTGGCGCGCGCAGTGAGGTCGTCGCGCAGGCGCTCGACCGCCCGCGGCGTGAAACCGCGGGAGATGATCTTGCGGAGCCGGGTGTGGTGCGGAGCGTCCTGGTTGAGCAGGACGAATTTGCCTCGTTCGATCTGTTCGCCGACGGTGCCGTCCCGGTAACGCGGCAGGGCGGTCTTCTCCAGGCTGGAGAAGACGTCGCTACGACGCGAGATCTCTTTGACGTCCTTATGTTTGGACACCACCCAGAAGCCGCCGTCGTCGAATCCGCCTGCCCCGTACTCCTGCTCGTTCCACCAGATCGGTGCGGTCCGACGCAACTCGGCCAGCTCTTCCACCGGCAGTCGCTCGGCGTGGATGTCGGGGTCGGTGAAGTCGAACCCCGGCGGCAGATTCGGCTCGAGCTGTGGTTCGGCTGCTGGCTGCGTAGTTGACAAGGCCCACTCCTTGAGAGTCCCGGTGGTCGTCTCGTGCCAATACTCCATTGCTACACCACAGTTGGGAAGCTCTGAACGAAAACCGGCAAAGCCGAACCCGGCCCCGAATCCGGCCTTGTGACTGCTGGGGCAATCGTTATGCTCTTGAGAAACACCTCGCCGGTGCCGAGAAGGGGAACACCATGATTCGCGAACTGCTCACTGCCACCGCGGTCACGGGTGCGGCGATCGGGCTCGCCCCGGTAGCCGGCGCCGACAACGGGCGCTGGGAAGGCGACGTGCCGGGCATGAACTACGACGCTTCGCTGGGTGCCCCGTGCGACAACTACGAGCGCTTCATCTTCGGCCGCGGTCCCAGTGGCCAGGCCGAGGCCTGCCACTTCCCGCCGCCCAACCAGTTCCCGGCCGCAGAAACCGGCTACTGGGTCATCTCCTACCCGTTGCGGGGCGTCCAGCAGATCGGTGCGCCGTGTCCGGGACCCAAGGTCGCCGCGCAATCGCCGGCCGGTCTTCCGATGCTGTGCCTGGGTGCTCAAGGCTGGCAAGAAGGTTGGTTCACCGGCGCAGGGTTCTTCCCGCCCGACCTGAGCGAATGACCTGAGTCGTGCGCGGCCACGACGTCGCCGAGTCCCCGATCCCACGGTGGCTGCGCTTCGTCTTGGCCTCTGATCGTGCCGGCTCGGCCTGGTATGTCGGCACCGGGTTCTTCTTCGCGCCGGTCCTGGCTGTGCTGTCGCCGTGGCCGACGGTGACCGTTGTGCTGTGGTGGCTGATCGGCCTGGCCGGTTTATGGCTCGGTCTGCTCGGAATCGCGATGGCCGCGGGGCTGGCGCGAGTTCTGCGCTCGGGCACCGAGATTCCGGAGGATTACTGGCGCACCCTGGTCGACTACTGAGTTCTGTCGGTGGTGGGGCGAATTCGCCTACCTCTAGACTCAGAGGTCCGTCCCGCCAGCGAACAGGAGACTCAGATGGCTTTCGACCCCAAGGACGCCGTGGACGCGGTCAAGGACATCGCGATCAATGCCGTCGAAAAGTCCTCGGACATCGTCGAAAGCGTCACGGCCATCATCAGGGGTGACATCGCCGGCGGCGCCAGCGGCATCGTCCAGAGTTCGGTCGACATCGCCACCGACGCGGTCGACCGCGTCAAAGAGGTATTCACCGGCAGCGACGACGCGCCACTGGACTAGT
>NZ_JCALDY010000045.1:0-26983 GCF_059813095.1 Mycobacterium sp. NGS22 | reverse complement strand
CCCCCTGCTCGCGCGTCGGCGGTCGGTCAGCGTAGCGCCAGCGCGGCATGCGCGCGCCGCCTATACACCGACCCGAACCGGGCGTCGACCCGTAACCACGCGGCCGACGCCCGCACCCGGACCAGCTCTCCCTCATCGATCGCATCAGCCGACTGCGGCAGGAAACCCATTGCGGTCAAGGCGAATACGCAACGCATCGGCAGTCCGACGACGACGTCGCCGGAGCTGACTTCGATGACTTCCTGATCGAGCAACGAGACCGGCGGCCCGTGAGCGCTGCCGTGTTCCTTGGCCAACTGGGCGCCGTCGCGCGACAGGTCCAGGATCACCCTGGCCGGGATGTCGTCGAGGTGGGTGAACCCCGATTCCGGGGGCAATCCGCCCCGCCACGCGGAGTCCATCGCGAACCCAGGGTCCACGTACCCCGTCGCGTCCACGTTGGACAGGCCGCGGGCCAACGCGTCAGCGCCGACCGACATGTCGTCCGGCCGCAACCGGCCGGCTACCACGCGACTGGCCAGCACGTCGAAACCCGTTGCCACCCAAGCGGTGAGCAGCCCCTCGGACCGGACGCGGAGCCGCACGACCGCGGCGTCGTCCAGACGCAGTGCGTGCTCGACGAACGTGGTCAGATCCGCCCGGTGTGCCGGGTCATCCAGCCACAGACCGCGCTCGGCTGCTCCCCCTAGTCCCTGAGCCACCGCTGCAAGTACTCCCGATGATGAGGGGTCAGGCGCACCAGCCGCTGCTCCTCGATGTGCACCGCGGCCAGCTGCGACTCGGCGACGACGGCCGGCTTCGAGTCCGGATCGGCGTTGACCGACCGCACTTCGTATCCCAGCGTGAAGTCCACCGCTCGCAGCCTCTTGGTCCAGATGGTCACCTGCAGCGGCGAATCGACCAGCCGCAGCTGATCCTTGTAGGTGACCCGAACGTCAGCGATCAGCAGGCCGATGGTGGTGATGTCGGCGCCGAACGGCTCGGAGAGAAACGGAACCCGCGACTCTTCCAGGATCGTGACCATGGTGGCGTGGTTGACGTGCTGGTACATGTCGATGTCCGACCAGCGCACCGGCACCGGCGCGACGTAACCGATACTCACCCTGACGACCCCCGTCCGCTGGTGCGGGTCATGCGACGGATCTGACGGGCCGCCACCGACAGCGTCGCGAGATCCTTGGCGCCGCTCTCCCGGATCTCGCTGAGCGTCCGGCGAGCCCGCTCCACCCGTGAGGCGCTGATGTGCTCCCACTCGGCGATCTTCTCCTCGCCGCTCTCGTCGGGCTCCCCGACCGCCAGCACGTCGAAACACAGCGACCGCAGCGAGGCATAGATGTCGTCCCGAATTGCCAAGCGCGCCAACGAATGCCAGCGATCCATCCGTGGCAGCTCGGACACCGCCGTCAACAACGAGTCGGTGCCCAGGTGGTCCATCAACGCGAAGTAGGTGTCGGCGACCTCGGCGGTCTCGATCTCGGTGATGTCGGCGATGTCGATGATGTCGAGCAGGCTGTAGCGGTACAGACCGGCCGCGACCCGGTAGGCCAGATCGGGCGGGGCGCCCAGGTCGGTGAATTCGGCGGCTTCCTTTTCGACGATGGCTTTGTCGTCGCCGCGCAGCCACTCCGACATGCGCGGCGTCAACGCCTTGACCTTGGCGGCGAACCGGTTGATCTCGGCGCCGACCGCCAGCGGCTGCGGACGATAGTTGAGCAACCACCGTCCGGCCCGGTCGACCAACCGACGGGTGTCCAGCGTCAAGCGGTCGGACAGCGCCACCGACAGGTTCGCCGCGCGGATGCGCCGCCAGACGTGTCCCACGCCGAAGATGGCGTCGGTGGCGGCGTAGGTGCGCACCGCGTCGAGGGGGCTGACGCCCACGTCCTCGGTGATCCGGAAGGCGTAGGTGATACCCGCGGTGTCCACCAGGTCGTTGATCAGCATCGTGGTGACGATCTCGCGGCGCAGCTGGTGACTGCGGATCTCCGGGGTGAACCGGTCACGCAGCGGCTTGGGGAAGTAGTACGGCAGCCGCGAGGCGAAAACATCCTGGTCGGGCAGTTCGGTGGTCAGCACCTCCTCCTTCAGCGCGAGCTTGACGTGCGCCATCAGCGTTGCCAGCTCGGGCGAGGTGAGCCCGATGCCCACCTCCGAGCGCCGCGTGATCTCCTTCTCCGACGGCAGCGCCTCCAGCTCGCGGTTCAGACCGCGCTCGGCCACCAGGTACCTGATCTGGTCGGCGTGCACCGGCAACAGGCTGGCCGCATTGGCCCGGCTGGTGCCCATCAGGTCGTTCTGGTCCTCGTTGTCGGTGAGCACCAGGTGCGCGACCTCGTCCGTCATCGACTCCAGCAGCTGGGTGCGCTCCTCGGGTTCGACCTTGCCCGCGGTGACCAGCGAGTCGATCAGGATCTTGATGTTGACCTCGTGGTCGGAGCAGTCCACGCCGGCGGAGTTGTCCATCGCGTCGGTGTTGATCCGGCCGCCGGACAGGTCGAACTCGACGCGGCCCAGCGCCGTCACCCCGAGGTTGCCGCCTTCGCCGATCACCTTGGCGCGCACCTGATTCGCGTTGACCCGCACCGGGTCGTTGGCGCGGTCGCCGACGTCGGAGTCCGATTCGGATTCGGCTTTGATGTAGGTGCCGATGCCGCCGTTGAACAGCAGGTCGACCGGGGCCTGCAGGATCGCGCGGATCAGGTTGGGTGGGGACATCTCGGTGGCTTCACCCTCGATGCCGAGGGCCGCGCGAACCTGGGGGCTGACCGGGATCGTCTTCTGGTCGCGGACGTAGACACCGCCGCCCTCACTGATCAGCGACTTGTCGTAGTCGTCCCAGCTGGACCGGGGCAGGTCGAACATCCTCGACCGCTCGGCCCACGAGGTAGCTGCATCGGGATCAGGGTCGAGGAACACATGGCGGTGATCGAATGCGGCAATCAACCGGATGTGCTTGGAAAGCAGCATGCCGTTGCCGAACACGTCGCCGCTCATGTCGCCGACGCCGACGACGGTGAAGTCCTCGGTCTGGGTGTCGACGCCGATCTCGCGGAAGTGGCGCTTGACGGCTTCCCAGGCGCCGCGGGCGGTGATGCCCATCGCCTTGTGGTCGTAGCCGACCGATCCGCCGGAGGCGAACGCGTCGCCCAGCCAGAATCCGTAGGACTTGGCGACGTCGTTGGCGATGTCGGAGAAGGTGGCGGTGCCTTTGTCGGCGGCGACCACCAGGTAGGCGTCGTCGCCGTCGCGGCGCACCACGTCCGACGGCGGGTTCACCGCGCCGGTGCGCTGGTCGACGTTGTCGGTGACGTCGAGCAGGCCGGAGATGAACAACTGATAGCAGGCCACGCCCTCGGCGCGACTGGCGTCGCGGTCGGCCGCGGCCTCGCCACTGGGTAGCGGCGGGCGCTTCACCACGAACCCGCCCTTCGCGCCGACCGGCACGATCACGGCGTTCTTGACCGCTTGTGCCTTGACCAGGCCCAGAATCTCGGTGCGGAAGTCGTCGCGTCGGTCCGACCAGCGCAGCCCGCCACGCGCCACCGGCCCGAAGCGCAGGTGCACGCCCTCGACCCGGGGTGAGTAGACGAAGATCTCGTACTTGGGGCGGGGCAGCGGCAGCTCGTCGACCAACTGGGCATCGAGCTTGAGCGCCAACACATTACGGCTGCGGGCCGAACCTTCCCGGGTGACGAAGTAGTTGGTCCGCAAGGTGGCCTGCACCAGGGAGGCGAATGCACGCAGGATCCGGTCGGTGTCCAGGCTCACCAATGCGTCGATGTCGGCGGCGACGGCGGCGGCGGCGGTCTGGGCGTCCCGGCCCGAGGCTTGACTGGGGTCGAAGAGCGCCTCGAACAACGCCACCAATGATCTTGCGGTCGAGGCGTGTTCGTTGAGGACCGACTCGATGTAGGACTGGCTGTAGGGGAAGTTGGCCTGCCGCAGGTATTTGGCGTACGCCCGTACCAGCGCGACCTGCTGCCAGGTCAATCCGGCGCGCATGACCAGTTCGTTGAAGCGGTCGATTTCGACTCGGCCTTGCCAGATCGCGGTGACCGCATCGGCGAACCGCTGCGCGGTCGCGTCCCGCTCGGCCTCGCTGGAGGCCTGTCGGATGGTCTGGTCGGGCGAGATCTTGAACTGGTAGATCCACACCGGCAGCCCGTCGCGGCGGGTGACGGTGAACGGCCGCTCCTCGAGCACCACCACACCCATGCTCTGCAGCATCGGCAGCAGCTGGCTCAACGAGGCGCTGCGCCCGCCCAGGAACCAGGTCAGCTGCGCCAAAGCGGACTCGTCGCCGTCGGCCTCGGAGAACACGAGTTTGACTGTGTCGTCAGCCAATTCGTTGATGACGGCGATGTCCTCGATGGCGTGGGCCGGGGTGACCGTCTGCTTGTACGCCTCGGAGAAGGCGGACGCGTAATGCTCGGCGTCGGCGGATTCGACCGCGCTCTCCGGCAGCGCCGCGGCCGCGGCGATCAGCCGGTCGGACCAGGTGCGTGCGGCTTCGCTGAGCAACCCCTGGATGCGGGTGCGGTTCGCCTCGGAGATGTCCACCGGGGGTGCGCCGCGCTCCTCCCCGTCCTGGGGCAACCGCACCATGAAATGCATGAGGGCCCAGGGTGATTCGCTGACCCGGGCGGTGAATTCCAGCCGGGTGCCGCCGAATTCGCGGACCAGGATGTCCTCGATCTGCAACCGCACGGGCGTGGTGTAGCGGTCGCGGGGCACATAAACCAGGCAGGAGACGAAGAATTGGAGTCGGTCTGCGCGCAGGAACAGCAGCGCGCGGCGTTGCGATCCCATGTCGACGACGGCTTTGGCCATAGTCAGCAGCCGGTGAGCGCTCAGTGTGAAAAGCTCGGGTCGCGGGATGGTCTGGATGACGTCGAGCAGCAACTGGCCCGGGTGGCTCGGGTCGCTACCGGCCAGAGTGAGCGCATCCCGGACCCGGTGCGAGATCATCGGGATCTCCAGCACGTCGGCGTTCATCGCGGCAACGGTGAACAGCCCGACGAAGCGGTGCTCGATCACGCCGTCGCCGACGTTCTCCCGGACGGCGATCGCGTACGGGTAGGCGCCATAACGCAGGTAGCTGCCGACGGCGGCCTGGGCCAGGACGATCAACTTGTCGTCGTCGGTGAGGCGGGGACGGGTGCCGCTGCGTGCGCGCAACACCCCCAGACCGCTGGATCCGTCACCGATGACCAGGCCGTCCTGCACGCGACACGGCTGATAGCCCAATAGCAAGAAGTTGCCGTCGTCCAGCCAGCGCAGCAGTTCGGCGACCTCATGCCGGTCGGATGCGGCGTAGTGACCCTCGGGGTCCTCGTCGACGGCCCCGGCCAGCTCGCCGAGGGTGGCGATCATCGCCGTCGCGTCGGAGGCGACCCGCTGGACGTCGGCGAGCACCTTGGGCAGCAGCCGTTCCACCTCGGCCAGCGCCTTGCGGTCCACGGACGGGGACAGCTGCACGTGGATCCAGGCCTCGCCGATATAGGGCGACTTGTCCTGAGATTTCGGTTGGACGCGCAGCAGTTCCCCGGCCGGGTTGCGCTGCACCTCGAACACCGGGGTCATGATCGCGGTGTAGAAGACGCCCAGTCGGTGCAGCAGTACCGTCACCGAATCCATCAGCATGCTGCCGTGTTCGGTGACCACCTGCAGCGCGGGTCCGAATCCGGCCGGGTCGTCGACGGGATAGACCGCGACGCTGCTCTCCCCCGCCCGGCGCTGTCGGGCGAGCCGATACTGGGCCGCCAGCAGCGCCGGTGTCACCGACGACGGCGAACCGCCTTGGGAGCCGTCGTCCTGCGATGCCCGATAGCTGTCCGTGTAGGCCTTGGCTACCCAGTCAGGGACGTCATCGCTCTGCGTGAACGAGGTCCACGCCGCGACTTGCTCTTTGGCTCCGGGATCGATCGTCATTCCGATTGCTCCCCACTCGCGGCGGATCCATCTGAGGTGGCAGAGCTGACACTAGTCCCGTGTCAGCTTGCGGTGGGTCACCCTGTGCGGACGCGCCGCCTCAGCACCCAGCCGCTCCACCTTGTTCTCCTCGTACGCGCCGAAGTTGCCCTCGAACCAGAACCACTTCGCCTCGTTGTCGGAGTCACCTTCCCAGGCCAGGATGTGCGTGCAGGTCCGGTCGAGGAACCAGCGGTCGTGGGAGATCACCACCGCACAACCCGGGAAATTCACCAGCGCGTTCTCCAGGGAACTCAGCGTCTCGACGTCCAGGTCGTTGGTCGGCTCGTCGAGCAGGATCAGGTTGCCGCCCTGTTTGAGCGTCAGCGCCAGATTCAGCCGGTTGCGTTCCCCACCGGACAGCACGCCTGCTGGTTTCTGCTGGTCGGGGCCCTTGAACCCGAACGCCGACACGTAGGCCCGCGACGGCACCTCACTCTGGCCGACCTCGATGTAATCCAGCCCGTCGGACACCACTTCCCACACCGTCTTCTTCGGGTCGATGCCGGCGCGGGTCTGGTCGACGTAGCTCAGCTTGACGGTCTCGCCGACCTTGACGGTGCCGCTGTCTGGTTCTTCCAGGCCCACGATGGTCTTGAACAGCGTGGTCTTGCCGACCCCGTTGGGGCCGATGACTCCGACGATGCCGTTGCGCGGCAGGGTGAAGGACAGATCCTTGATCAGCGTGCGGCCTTCGAAGCCCTTGTCGAGGTGATCGACCTCGACCACGACGGAGCCCAGCCGCGGCCCGACCGGGATCTGGATCTCCTCGAAGTCGAGCTTGCGGGTCTTCTCCGCCTCGGCGGCCATCTCCTCGTAGCGCTGCAGCCGCGCCTTGCTCTTGGCCTGGCGGGCTTTGGCGCCGGAGCGAACCCAGGCCAACTCCTCCTGCAGCCGCTTCTGCAGCTTGGCGTCCTTGCGGCCCTGCACCGCGATCCGCTCGGCCTTTTTCTCCAGGTAGGTCGAGTAATTGCCTTCGTAGGGGTAGGCCCGGCCGCGGTCGAGTTCCAGGATCCATTCGGCGACGTTGTCCAGGAAGTAACGGTCGTGGGTGACCGCCAGGATCGCCCCGGCGTAGCTGGCCAGGTGCTGCTCGAGCCACTGCACGCTTTCGGCGTCCAGATGGTTGGTCGGCTCGTCGAGCAGCAGCAGGTCGGGCTTGGACAACAGCAACTTGCACAGCGCGACGCGGCGACGCTCACCGCCGGACAGGTTGGTGACCGGTTCGTCCGGCGGCGGGCAGCGCAGCGCGTCCATGGCCTGTTCCAGCTGGGAGTCGAGATCCCAGGCGTCGGCGTGGTCCAGGTCCTCCTGCAGCCGGCCCATCTCCTCCATCAACTCGTCGGAGTAGTCGGTGGCCATCAGCTCGGCGACCTCGTTGAAGCGGTCGAGCTTGACCTTGATCTCGCCCAGCCCCTCTTCGACGTTGCCGCGGACGGTCTTGTCCTCGTTCAGCGGCGGCTCCTGCAACAGGATGCCGACGGTCGCGTTGTTGGCCAGGAAGGCGTCACCGTTGTTCGGCTTGTCCAATCCGGCCATGATCCGCAAGACGCTCGACTTTCCGGCCCCGTTGGGGCCGACGACGCCGATCTTGGCGCCGGGGTAAAAGCTCAACGTGACGTCGTCGAGGATGACCTTGTCGCCGTGCGCCTTGCGGACCTTCTTCATCGTGTAGATGAACTCAGCCATGCCGCGGTGTTGCCTTTCTGGTCTGCAGGAAGTTCTCCGTGAAATATCCGCGGACCATCCTATGCACCGCGAGCGAACGCTAGGCCGACAGTGGCAACGGAGTGCGCCCGGCCTCGACGTCGGCCGGCGGCTCCGCGTTCTCGGTTTCCGCGACGACTTCGGTCGGAGCCTCGGTTGGCGCCGGACCGGTGTAACTCGGCCTCTCGATGCGCACGATCGAGCGCGCCAGATCCGGGCCCACCGCCGTCGCACGCATCTCGGTGGAGGAACGGCGGTTGCCCTCTTTGTCCTCGTACTCGCTGGTGTAGAGGTGACCGACCACGATCACCGGGGCGCCCTTGGCCAGCGCGGCACCGACACCGGTGACCAGCCGGCCCCAGCAGTTGACGGTGACGAACAGCGAGTTCCCCGGTTCCCACGCGCCGTCGGCGGTCCGTCGGCGCGAATTGCTCGCCACCCGGAACTTGATGAACTCCTCGTTGCCTGCTCGCCGGCGGACCGGCTCGTTGACGATGTGACCGACGATGGTCAGCGTTGTCTCGAACATTGCTCGACATCCCTTCATGTGCATTCCGTGTTCTGGCGACTGGTTGGCCGCATCCGTGCTGAAGACCATTCAGCTCGCTGCCACCGACGAAATCGCGCCGACGGGCACGGGGACTGCGTCAGGCTGTGGAGAAAGTCGCGACTGTGGACAACTTCGCTAGGCGGTGTCTCGCTGCGCTGCCAGCCGCTGCTGCCGGGCCTTGACTTCCCGCTCGACGAACCGGGCGCGAGCGATCTGCCCGACGTAGCTGAAGTCCCGAAGGATGTTGCGCAATTCGCGCCGGAACGCTTCGCGCCGTTCTGTCAGGTTTGGCCCGCGCGCGATCAGACCCTGGTCGGCGACGACTTGGCGGGCCGTGGCGAACAACAGCGTCGACACCGACTCGCTGCTGCGCACCCGTCCCTGCGCCACATACTGCCGACCCACTCCCAGCGCCAGGTCCGTCAGTTCCTGCGCGCCGATGTCGGCCGGGGCATCGCGCAAGACGTCGGCGACGATCTCGTAGGCCTCGAAGAACACCCGCAGCATCGCGTCCGACATCAGCGGCCGCTTGGCATAGAGGATCTTCTCGATCTTCTCACCGCCCGCCGCGACGTGCGCCTCCCAATCCTGGTGCCAGGCAAGCTCTTCGGCGATGTTGTCGCGGAAGGCAGCCGAATCGGCGAAATAGAAATCGAACTTCAACAGGTCGCGCAACCGCATCGCCTGCGCCCAAAACGCCTCCACCCGATCGCCGTCGGCGTGCCGGGCGTGCGCAAGCGCCAGTTCGACGATCGAAGTCTCCAGGAAAGCGTGGATCACCGAGTTGCGGTAGAAAGCGCCAGCGTGCTCGTCCTCGGGTGCGATGTACCACACCGGTTCCCGGCCGCTGTCGATGCGAGTCACCGGGTGCCGGTTGGACAACGCGTCGACGGCGGCGCGCACACCGTCGCGCGAACGCAGCCGCAGCGCACTGGTGGAGACCGGCGTCTGCTTGCGGTCCAGGTAGTCCAGCGAGTCCTGCAAGGTGTGGTGCAACTGATCCAGCGTGAGCGCCAAACCCCGGGTGGTCAGCAGCAAGGCCGACACCAGGCCGGTCGCGGTCACCGGAGTGGACTGCAAGATCCGCCAGGCCACCTCAAACGACATCTTCTGCAGCGCAAGACGTTTGGCGGACTCGTCATGGGCCATCGGGCCGTGCGGCTCACCGAGATACTGCCGCATCGACACCGCTTCGGGGAAGCGGACGTAGATCTTGCCGTAGTTGCGCTCGCCCTGCGCCTTGATGAAGTTGTACAGCCAGCTGAAACCTTCGGGCGTCTTCTCCGCGCCCTGGGCGTAGGCCGCGTATTCGGCGATCTCGTGAAGTTGATCGAAACAGATCGAGACGCCTTGCAACAAGATGTCGTCGCTGCGTCCATCCAGGTAGGCATCGGCCACATAACTCATCAGACCGAGCTTGGGCGGCAACATCTTTCCGGTGCGGGAGCGGGTGCCCTCGATGGACCAGCTGAGGTTGAACCGTTTCTCGACGATGTAGCCCACGTACTCCTTGAGTACATACTTGTAGAGCTTGTTGTCGCCGATGTTGCGCCGGATGAAGATCGTGCCCGAGCGGCGCATCAACGGCCCCATCACACCGAAGGACAGGTTGATGCCACCGAACATGTGGACCGGAGGTAATCGGTTGTCCTGCATCGCCACCGGCACCACCGCGCCGTCGATATAGGACCGGTGCGAGAACAACAGCACCGCCGGATGGGCTTCCAGCGCGGCACGCATGGCCGCGACCTGGTACTCGTCGTAGTCGAACTCGGGGTCGAATCCTCGACTGAGCAACCGGCCCAGCACCGAGATCACGTCTACCGATGCCTGGCTCCATCCGGTCGCCAGTTCGTCGAGCATCTGGCCGGCTTCCTCGACGGTAGCGCCGGGGATCGCCTCGAGTCCGGCGCGAAAGCGCGCTGACGCCAACATTTCCGGCTTCACCAGCCGAGGCGACTTGTATTGCGGTCCCAGAATCCGGTATTCGGCGCGGGCCAGTGCCAAGACCGCGCGGCGGGCGACGAACTGCGCGAATCCTTCGGGGCTCTCGGCGACGGTGGTTTCGTGCCACTGCTCGCGAAGTTCGGACACCCTGGCCGATTCGCCGGCCACCACTCGCGCGCGCCACGGCTCGGTCCGCAAGATGCGTCGCTGCTGACGTTGGTTGGGATGGTAGGGATCTCGGCCTGGCAGCAGTGCCGTTACCTTGGCAATCCGGCCGCGGTCGGCGGCCGGCAACCAGAACACCCGCACCGGCACGATCGACCGGTCATCCCCGGATTCGAGCTTTTCCACCAGTGCGCCCAATGCCGACGGCTGAGCGTTGTCCGGCGGCAACTGCAGCACGTCGAAGTCGGTCTCCGGACAGCGGTCCCGCTGCTGGCCCAGCCAGTCCATGACCAGTTGCGTCTCGACCGGCGTATCCATCGATGCGAGCACCAATGCGTCTTCGGCGGTCAGGACTGCGCTGGTGTCGGCGGCCGGTTTGGTCACGGCAGTCCTCAGATGGAATCCGACGAGTCGACGGCGTCAGCCTGACCGGAGTCCGACTGTTGTGTCGCAACACCTTTGAGGTCGACTGTGGATTCGTGCACGGTGATATCGGGTGTTGCTCTCGGAACCGGTGCGCGTTTGGCAGGTGCCTTTTTTGCGGAGGCCTTCTTCGGCGAGGCCTTCTTGGCGGCACCCTTTTTCACCGCGGCCTTTTCCGCCGAAGCCTTCTCGGCGGGGGCCTTCTTCGCCGGCGCTTTCTTGGCCGGTGCTTTTTTGGCCGGAGCCTTCTTGGCGGGAGCTTTCTTGGCGGGAGCCTTCTTCGCCGCCTTCTTGACCGCAGGCGGCGCAGCCTTCTTCGTCGGCTTGCTGTACAAGTCGGGTACGGGCAACTCGTCGACCGGCCAGTCCGCCAGCGTGTCGAGGTAAAGCTGCCGGATTTCGGCGATTCGGTCGGGCAGCGTGTCCAGAGTCCAGTCGTCGACCGGGATCGGCGGAAAGACCGCGACGTCGACCTTGCCTGGATTGATCACCGAGGAGTTTCGCGACGCGACGAACTCCGCATTGCGAATGACGATGGGGACGATCGGAATCCCCACCTTCATCGCGATGCGGAACGGTCCCTTCTTGAAGGGTCCGACCTCGGTGGTGTCCAGTCGGGTGCCCTCGGGCGCCATCAGGATCGAGAGTCCGTTCCTGGCACGGTCTTCCACCGTCTGCAATGTCTCAATCGCCGCGGCGGAGTCGTCGCGGTCGATGAAGACTCCGTCCAGCAGCTTGCCCAACGGCCCCATGATCGGGTCTTTTTCGAGTTCCTTCTTGGCCACCGCGACCCAGTTGTCGCGGATCAGCGCGCCGGAGATGATCGGGTCAACCTGGTTGCGGTGATTGAAGATAAAGACTGCGGGACGTTGGGCGGTGAGGTTCTCTCTACCGATCACATTGACGTGCACTCCGGTGGCCGTGAGGACCGCCTGGGAGAAGTTGGAGGTGAAGAAGTTGACGCCTCGCCGTCGGTTCCGGGTCAGCAGACCCAACCCGAAGGCACCCGCGGCGACGGGAACCATTGAACCGAAGCCGGCGAGCGTGCGGATTTGCCGCCGCAGACCCACACCTCCGCGACTGTCGAATTTCAGGATCGGCCACCCGCGGCGCTTGGCCACCGCGGCCATCTTGCCCTCGGGGTTGGTGGGTCGCGGATTGCCGACCAGATACATCAGCGCGACGTCCTCGTCACCGTCGGCGTAGAAGTAACTGTCCTTCAGATCGATATCGTGCTCAGCGGCAAAGCGTTGCACCGCAGCGGCTTTGCCCGGCCCCCACAGGATCGGCTTGATCACCCCGCCGGTGAGCAACCCGTCGTCGTTGGTCTCGAACTTGTTGGTCAGCGTGTTGGTGATGCCCAGGAAGCGCGCGACCGGATTGACCTGGATGGTCAGCGCCGACGAACTCAGCACCACGGTGTGGCCGCGGGTCACGTGGGCGCGAACCAACTCCCGCATTTCCGGGTAGATCCGGGACTCGATGCGCTGGTTGAACAGACGCTCGCCGACTTCGTCCAGATCCGTCAGCAGCCGTCCGGCCAGCGCCATGGAGGCCCGGCTGATCAGCTCCTCGAACTCGATGCGACCCAGGCTGTGGTTCAACGCCCCCTGCACCATGCTCAGCAGCTCGCCCACGCCCATGTCGCGGCGACGCAACCGCTCCTGAGTGAGGATGACGGCCGTGAACCCGGCCACCAACGTGCCGTCGAGGTCGAAGAACGCGCCGACTTTCGGCCCGGATGGGCTGGCCATGATCTCGGCCACCGATCCGGGCAGCCGCAGATCCTTGGAACGGCCCTCGTCCTTCTCGTCCGCGGCGCTCACGACGACACCGCCTGCTGCGCTTCGAACGACGCGGCGACCGCGTGCGGGGCCGGATCACCGGCCAGCGCAAGGATTTCGTCGAATGCCTCGAGCAGGCACTGAGCGAACAGGTCGTCTTTTTGCACGGAGGCCCGGTCGTAGCGCACGGTGATGGTGCACCAGCCGCCCCGCGAGATCAGTACCACCATCATCGCCACGCCGGGCAGTGGTCCAATGCCGTACTGCCGCAACACTTTCGCGCCGGCGATGTAGGTATCGCCGGGATAGACGGGCACATTGCTGGCCTGTACGTCCGATCCGATCACCGAGCCGGTGATACCTTCCAGCACCGCGGTGGGCAGCACGCTGAGCACCGGCGCGATGGATCCCACGATGTTCATCGCAGGTTCGTCACGACGCTGGGTCATCTGCGCGCGGATCTTCTTGACCCGGGCCACCGGGTCGGCGGTGCCCACCGGCGCCGCGAGATTGACGCCGGTGAAGTTGTTGCCGCCGGCAGCGTCGCCGGCGGCCCGCAGGTTCACCGGCACCGCCATCGGCAACGTACTGACCGGCACCCCGAGCGCTTCGTGGTAACGCCCCAGTGCGCCACACAGACCCGCCAGATAGGCGTCGTTGATGGAACCGCCGGCGGCCTTCGCGGCTTTGTGCAGGTCGGCAAGCCGGATGTCGATGGACTCGGTGCGGGTGGTCAGGCTGCGCCGGCGCAGCAACGGCGACGGTTCGGCGGCGCGGTTCAACACTCGCGCCCCCGACACCGCGTAGCCCACCACCCCCGACACCGTCGACAACGGATCCATGACCGCTCGACCGGCCGCCGAAACCGCGCCGGACAACGCGCCCAGCGCACCGCCGACGATCGCAATGGGCAGGTGGTTAATCCCTTGGCGCATCAGGTCGTTCGGGGACAGGTCCTCCGGCACCGGTTGCGGTGGCATCGGCCGTGGCGGCGGGTCGCGCTCCAAGTCGTAGATCTCGGCGAACATCTCGACGCTGCCGACACCGTCGGTGACCGCATGGCTCAGGTGCAGCAGGGTCGCCGCGGTGCCGTCGGCCAGACCCTCGACCAGGGTGGCCGTCCACAGCGGACGCGAGATGTCCAGCGGCGATTGCAGCATCACCTCGGCGAGGTCCAGGATTTCGCGCAGTGTCCCGGGTTGGGAGACCCGAACCCGGCGCACATGGAAGTCCAGGTTGAAGTCGGGGTCGACGACCCAGCGCGGCGCAGCCGTCGGCAACGTCGGCACAACGACCTTCTGCCGCAGACGCAACACCTTTCGGGAGGCGTTCTCGAAACGGGACCTGAATCGGTCCCAGTCCGGCGTGCTGTCCAGCAGCTCCAGCGCCATGATGCCCGACCGGGTTCGCGGGTTCGCCTCCCCACGGTGCATCAGATAGTCGACGGGCCCGAGCTCCTCGGACAACCCGACCGCGCCGGCGGATTCAGTCATGGTCACGATCCCCCGCGAGCCGGAATTCTCGACACCTCACCGCTGATCGAACCTCCTGCTATCACCCGCCACCGACGCCAACACAACGCTAGTCCGGTTGACGCGGCGGTGAAAGTGAGGTTGCACGCGCGCAAGGCGGCCGGAAGCAGTGAACTGCGAAGTCCGAGGGGTCAGCTGGCCGAATTCGCCGACAACGCCAGCGAATCCAGCAGCGAGCTCTCCCGTCGCCCATAGACGACGCCGAGGAAATCGGCGACGGCGTTGGCAGCCAGCCGGGAGCGGACCGTCGGGGTGATGTCGAATGCGTGGTGGGCGTTGCTCAGCTCGGCGTAGGACACCGTGGCCGCGCCGGCCTGACGCAACGCCGCGCAGAACGCACGTGCCTGACCACTGGGGACCAGCTCGTCCTTGTCACCGTGCATGACGAAGAACGGCGGGGCTTCGCTGTGGACGTAGGAGATCGGCGAAGCCGCCGCGAACCGTTCCGGCTCGTCGGCGAAGCGGGCCTTCATCACGAACTGTTCGAGGAACGGCAGCATCAGGTCGTGCATGTTGTCGAAGTCGGTGAAGTCGTAGACGCCGTAGTAGGGCGCCACCGCCTGAACGGTGGTGTCGGCGCGCTCGAAGCCGGGCTGAAACGTCGGGTCGTTGGGGGTGAGTGCGGCCAGCGAAGCCAGGTGCCCCCCGGCCGAGCCGCCGGTGATCGCGATGAAGTCCGAGTCGCCGCCGTAGTCGCCGATGTTCTCGCGTACCCAGGCGATCGCTCGCTTGACGTCGACGATGTGCGCCGGGAATTTGGCGCGCGGGCTCTTGCTGTAGTTGATCGAGACGCAGATCCAGCCGAGTTCGACCATCCGGCTCATCAGGGTGTAGGCCTGCGGCCGCTTGCCGTTGACGCTCCACGCCCCGCCGGGGACCTGGATCAACACCGGAGCCCGGTGGCCCGGCGCCAGGTCGGGACGACGCCAGATGTCGAGCAGATGCTCGGTACCGCCGGGTCCGTAGGAGATGTTGGAGGTCTTGGCCGCGTAACGGCGGTGGGGGCCGGGCCTGGGCAGCAAACCGCGACGCGACAACAGCGCCTGATTTGTGGTCGGGTGATACACCAGGTCGCGGAAGTCCGCTCCGAAGGAGTGCTCCAGCGCGGCGGTCAGTGCCTCGCCGGCGCGTTGCGCGGCCCACGCGGAACCAACCCGGTTGAACGAGGTCGGTGCAACCCGGGACAACGCGTGCCCGGTCACCACGTGAGGCGGAAATTCGGTGGCCAGCCAGCCGGCCACCCAGCCGACGGCGAATGGGGATCCGCGCAGTAACAGGGCACCGGCCCGGTAGGTGTCCTTAGCGCCAGCCGCCAGCTGCGCGCCCTGTCGCAACGCCTCGTTGCTCACCTGGGAGCACCGCGAAGTCACACTGGCCAAGCACATAACCAAGCCCACCCCTCGACGTCAGGCACACGCCTCGTTGCGGTTAACGACCGATTACCGGCCGATGTTGTACGTGTGTCGAGGCTCACACCATAACCGATTCCTAGCTGCTTTAAACATCTTTCGGGGAGGTTGTGTCGCCTGTGCCGCTTGCTTTTTCGCGATTCGATAGACTGACCTGCGCATTGCCTCCGTAGCTCAGGTGGATAGAGCAAGGGCCTTCTAATCCCTAGGTCGCACGTTCGAGTCGTGCCGGGGGCGCTGGTCAGAGAGTTTTTCTGGTCTCGCTGCAGCACTGCAGCCCGCAGTCAGCCCGCAGCGTCTTAGACTTGCGACGTGACGACACGAGCACCCCGCGCGGGTGTCGAAGACCGCTGGCACCGACGAGCCCGCCGGGGTGAGCGCGTGGACTACCCCGCCGACGCCGGTCCCGACGACCCGATGTGGTGCACGAACGCCAAGCACGGGCACCCCGGCACGCTGGTGTGCACCGCCAGGCATGAACAGGGGCAGCGTTGGCAGGCCCGGTGGGTGGGCAACGGCCAGGAGCGCTCGAAGAGCTTCGCCAAGAAGGCGGACGCCGAGGCGCATGTGAAGCAAGTGACTGCCGACGTGCTTACTGGCGCCTACGTAGACAACAAGCGGTCGTCAGTCATCTTCGGCACGATCGCGGAGGAGTGGTTCATCGCCAAACGTCCCGCACTGAAGCCCTCGACGGCAGGTGGCTACCGCTCGCTACTCGATATGACGGTGCTCCCCCGCTGGCAGGACATGACGCTCGCCGATATCAGCCACGCCGCCGTGCAGGAGTGGGTTACCTGGCTGACTACGAGCAAGGAGGCCCGCCAGCCACGAACGAATGATAAGGAGTGCAACGACAAGCGCCAGCCGCTGTCCCCCCGCCGTGCGGTGCAGGCCTACGGCATCCTCAAACAGGTGTTGGCCTACGCAATCCGCACCAAGCGCCTGGCCGTCAACGTCGCAGACGATATTGTGTTGCCGCGCGTGGTGCACCGGGGCGAGACGGCGCTGACGCACCAGGAGGTGGCCGCGCTGGTGGACGCTGCAGGTGATGCCGGTGCGATCATCCTGACGCTGGCCTACTGCGGCCTGCGGTTCGGTGAGCTGGCCGCATTGCGGGTGGGCGACGTGGACCTGATCAAGCGCCGCATTCTGGTCGACAAGGCGGTGGCTCAGGTCACCGGCCAGGGCCTGACCGAGGACACCACCAAGACCCACCAAGCGCGCTCGGTGCCGATCGTGACCACCGACCTGGTGAAGGTACTGACCGAGGTCACCAGGGGCCGCATATCCACCGAGCATCTTTTCCCAGCCCCTGACGGCGGCCCTATGCGTAATTCGTACTTGCGCTGGCGCTTCGATACCGCCTGCGCCGCAGCGGGGTTGACCGGTATCAGCATCAAGACACTGAGGCACACCGCCGGATCACTAGCCTTACAGTCGGGGGCTTCGGTGGCCACAGCACAGCGACTCCTCGGCCATAAGGACGCCACCACGACATTGCGGGTCTACAGCCACATGTTGCCCGACGACTTCGACACTCTCGCGGCAGCGATGGACTCTGCAGTAAGCAAAGCCGCCGACGCCACTTCATGACAGCGGTGTTGTTTTCCGTGTAATCTGATGTTGCTGAGCCGAGTACTTCGCAGAGCCGGAGTGCACCGATTGATGTTCGGCAACCACTGGCCCCGCAGGGGTCTAACACGATTCCCGTTGACCGGGCGTGGGTGGTTGCCGTATTCGAACATCATCGGGAAGGCCCGCATATGTCTTATTCATCTCCTCCTGCTGACCGCAGGATGCGTACCCGTGAAGCTGCTGAGTACACCGGTGTGGCTGAGTCCACACTGCGGTACTACCGCCACGCCGACATCGGCCCGGCCAGCTATTGCGTTGGCACGAAGGTCTTTTACGACCAGTCCGACCTGGACGAGTGGCTGGCCGCGCAAAAAGCCGCCAGCTTGCGGGGTGGCGCGACGCCATGAGGGCAGAAACTTCTACCCGGCACTGTCGCACGCCGCAGGGCCGTCCGGCCTCAAATCGCTGGGAGGGTTTGGTAAATCCGCCTAGCAGACTCGGTCTATATCGGTCACCCGGTCAAAGCCAACCACCCCGCAAACCCTCACTGTGCTCGGCCACGGTGGGCAGACCGCAAGTCCCGCCGATCATCGGCGGCATTGCCACCTACATCCCAAATGAGAAGGAACGTATATGACCTCGTACACGCCAGAGGACCACAAGAAGTATTTGTATGCCCTGAATACGCGCGATCTCAGGCGTATCTATGCGCGTATCCGACAGACTGGCCTGGAACCAGACGCGGAGCTGGAGATTGCGTGCTTGCTAGAACAAGCCGAGCTTCGGCTGTTGGGTCTCGCGTTCTTCCGCTCGCCCTGCGAGCGGAAGCCGGGCGAAACGGTCGAGATTCGTTGCGGCATATATTCCGATGGGCGGCCCGTTACGACAAGGATCGAGTGGGGAGAGAGCTACGCAACCGTCGTGCACCCGCCCGATCCACGGGACGAGAGAACTCACCCCGATCCCCACGAGCTAGCTGTGGAGTTCTGGGACGGCGAGGCTCTAGAAAGGGTTCAATCGATGCGTGATGACACCGGCGAGGATTGGGATCTGACGAGCTAGACGCCCCCTGACCGACACGGACGTGACAATTTGGAAGGCAAGGCAACCTGACGTCCGGTGTGGCCGTGACAGTCTGAATTGGCCCCAGGGGGACGGCTTGAAGTGGCCCCACCTGTTGGGTGGCGGGGTGTTGGTGTGACGGTCTGATTTGGCCCCATCTGTGCGACACGCCGTGACGGTTATGACGGCTTGATTTGGCCCCACTTCAGCGTGGTTGGCATCCGGATGTTCCGGATCGCGGATCGCGAAGGTGGTGGCTGGAAGGTGAGTGCGCGGGTGGAGCAGTTTGCGGCGATTCGCCGCGATCGTCGGGTGGACGGGATGTCGATTCGGGCGCTGGCTGATAAGCACCATGTGCACCGGCGCACGGTGCGTCAGGCGTTGGAGTCGGCGATCCCGCCGGAACGCAAAGTGCCCGAACGGATCGCGCCGCGCCTTGAGGCGTTCAAGGACGCGATCGAGGAGATGCTACGCAGTGATGTGGAGGCGCCTAAGAAGCAACGCCATACCGCCCGACGTGTGTTGGCCCGCCTCGTCGATGAGCATGGCGCCGTGGACTTGTCGTATTCCACGGTGCGCGACTACGTCAGCAAGCGCCGCCCGCAGATCCTGGCCGAAGCGGGCAAACCCGTGGAGTTGGGCTTTGTGCCCCAAACGCATCCGCCGGCGGCGGAGGCCGAGGTGGACTTTCATGAGCTGTGGGTGATCTTGGGCGGGGTCAAGACCAAGACCACGCTGTTCACCATGCGCTTGTCGTATTCGGCTCGCGCGGCGCATCGGGCATTTTTGACCGAGGGGCAAGAAGCGTTCCTGGAAGGCCATGTGTACGGGTTTGACCGTCTCGGTGGGGTGCCGGTGGACAAGCTGCGCTACGACAACCTCAACAGCGCGGTCAAGAAAGTGCTGTTCGGGCGCTCCCGGCAGGAAAATGAGCGCTGGATCGCCTTTCGCAGCCACTACGGTTTCGAAGCCTGGTACTGCCAGCCCGGCCATGAGGGCAGCCACGAAAAAGGCGGTGTGGAAGGCGAGGGTGGGCGGTTTCGCCGCAACCACTGCGTACCGATGCCGGTGGTGGATTCCCTCGATCAGCTCAACGCAGTGCTGGCCGCCGCTGATGATGCCGATGACGCCCGCCGGGTCGGTAGCCGCTCGAGCAGTGTGGGCCAGGACTGGGCGGTGGAGAAGACGCTGCTGCGCCCGCTACCGACCGAATCCTTCGATACGGCATTGACGTTGACACCCCGTGTGGACCGCTACGCCCAAGTGGCGGTGCGCTGCAACCACTATTCGGTGCCGGCGCGGTTCATCGGACACCGGCTGCGGGTCAAACTGTCGGCCTCGGCGGTGGTCGTCTACGAGCGCAACACCATTGTGGCGCGCCACCAGCGCGCGGTCGGTAAGGGCGTCAAAGTCCTTGACTTGGATCACTATCTGGAGATCCTGCTGCGCAAACCTGGCGCCCTGCCCGGTGCCACAGCACTCGCCCAAGCCCGGGCGGCCAAGGTGTTCACCGCCGAACATGAGGCATTCTGGGTCGCCGCCCGCAAAGCTCACGGTGATGCCAGGGGCACCCGAATGCTCGTCGAAGTGCTGTTGCTGCATCGCCATCTGGACCGCCTCGACGTGCGCGTCGGCATCACCGCGGCCCTGGCGGTGGGGTCCACCAACCCCGATGTGGTTGCGCTGGAAGCGCGTAAGGCCACCGAACGTCGCGGCGCGACGGGTCGCGTCGTCGTGCTGGCCGAGCACCGCTCGGTGGCCGTGCCCGCCGATACTCGACCGCTGCCCTCGGTTACGCAGTATGACGTCCTGCTGGGGCGGGAGAGCTCATGACCGCGCGGCGCAGCGTCACCGATCAGGCCGCCAGTGCGGCGATCGAACAGGGTTGTCGCATGCTGCGTCTGCCCACGATTCGCGACCGGTTCGCTGAGATCGCCGCCGCCGCCGAGCGAGAACACCTGTCCTACTTAGGTTTTCTCTCCGAGTTGGTGATCGCCGAATGTGATGACCGCTCCCAGCGCCGTGCTCAACGTCGGGTGCGTGACGCCGGATTCCCCCGCCCAAAACGGTTGGAAGAGTTCTCCTTTGACGCCAACCCGGCCGTCAACCCAGCTGTCATCGGACAACTCGCCACCTGCGCCTGGATCACAGCAGGGAATCCGTTGTGCTTGATCGGTGATTCGGGCACCGGCAAAACCCATCTGCTCATCGCACTCGGCACCCTGGCCGCCGAAGCCGGCCACCGGGTCCGCTACACCCTGGCCAGCAAGCTCGTCAACGAACTCGTCGAAGCCGCCGACGACAAGCAGCTCACCAAACTGATCAACTACTACGGGCGGGTTGATCTGATCCTGGTCGACGAGCTCGGCTATTTGCAGCTGGACCGGCGCGGCGCAGAACTGCTATTCCAAGTCCTGACTGAGCGAGAGGAACGCGCGGCCATCGCGATCGCCTCCAACGAACCCTTCTCCTCCTGGACAAAGACCTTCACCGACCCCCGACTATGCGCCGCCATCGTCGACCGACTGACCTTCGCCGGCCAAATCATCGAAACCGGCAGCACCTCTTACCGACTCGCCCAAGCCCGCAAGACCCGCCCAACAAGTGGGGCCACTTCAAACCGTCACACCGGGGCCAATTCAAGTTGACATTGCCATCCGGTGACTATGCCAACAACTGGCTTGGCTTCTGCAGGTTCGATTGCCAGCAGTTGACCCCGCAACCGCCGATAACAGATGGGCCCAACCGGCTCACTCGGCTGCCTAGCAGAAGCGTCGCTTGGCGTCCTCCTCCGGCACCCCCAATACGTCGCCGATCACAACCCAGGAGCCGCCGTGCTTGCGAACCTGGGCCACTGCCTCCCGCAAGGCGGCCTGAGCGAGTTTGAGGCTTGTGACAGCCACATGAAGCTCTTTGAGCTGCTCGTCGGCGTCCCGTGCTCCATCAACAGGTTCGGTGATGAGCTGACGCGGCGCTGGGCACAGATCAGCTGGCAGCGTTGGTGTGATGATGTAGCCGCCTTCGTAGTCTCCGTAGATCGTGACGCGATCCGGACGTTCGGTGGCGTAGCGCGCGACGTAGGCACACAGCACCGCGTCGACGGGATCTTCTGCCCTGCGCAGTTCTGCTTTCGTTGTGGCCATCTCAACGTGTCGACGTAGCCGCGCCCAGTCCGGGTTATCCGCCACGCGCATGCCCACATCGGCATCGGCTAGGTCTTCGATCAGCCCGATGAGCCGCAGCAGCTCCGACTGCAGCAGCCCGATGCTGCGCTTTGGCTTGTGCTTGTACTTGAGGGTGCGGCCCAAGCGAAACAGAGCGATCGTGGCCGGGTGTGGATATACCTCGATGGCCCGACGGGCCGCTGTAGAGAATGGGTGCATGTCTAGGCCGAGGGCCTCGGCGATGCGGGCACCACGTACACCTGACGAGAAGACAGGAATACCCGTATTCGCCGAGTGCGCCCCGGCATCGAAGGCACTGAAATGTGCGTTCAGTGCACGTTCGGCGGCCCGCTGCCCACTTGCATTGGCCACGATGAGTGGGGCGTCGATGGCCACCAGGCACTCACCTTGAACATGGGGCGACACCGCGTCGATGATCTCGTCGTCGTGCAGCGCGGCTCCAACGAACTGCAGCCCGCCGTCGGCATCGAGAACCGCGACACCAGTTGGTCTGTTCTCACCCCACGCCAAATCCATCCCGACGAAGAACATCCCACCACCATGCCGCATTCGAACCTCCCATCAGAAGCTCGTTTCGGACCCGACCGTTCGACCGGAGGCCTCATTTCGCCTTCTCTGGATGAAATCATCGAGTTCGTTAGTCTCGATGAACGACCGGCGGCCAATCTTGACGACAGTTAGTTCGCCTACCTTGACCAGCGCGTAGAGCGTGGAGCGGCTGATGCCGCCCAACCACTCCCTCGCCTGAGCGACAGTGATTAGCCGCCGCTCACCCCAGACCTTCGGAGCTGACTCTCCGAATCTCTTCTCGTACTCCCGCCGGATCTCCTCGTCGACCGGATTGCCTGCGCGCTACCCCGGCGGCGGCATGTACCGGGTGGTGCCTTTGATCTCCACGTTTCGCAGATGGGCCTGGCTGCCGAGGGTCATGCTCGCCTTAAGCCCTGGCGCTTCGTGGCGGGCGAGGGCTAATTCAACGGCCTGATTGATGACGTCGCGCAGCGCTCGGGCCAGTTGGTCGGCGGCGTCACTCATCGGTGCAGTACTGGCTCATCGGTGCGCTGGAATGTGTTCTGGTCCAGCCATTCCAGGACATCTGACCAGCGGTACAGGACCCGGCGTCCATGCTTGATGAACCGCGGGCCTGTCCCTTTGTAACGGTCCTGCGCGAGCGAAGCAATTGTTGTGAGGAGATATTCGGCTACTTCGGCGGGCGTCGCCAGTGGCGGGAGTTGATTCGACACGACCGACGAGCATAGCCAGCTCGGGTGAAGCCGCCGGTCAGAATTGACTCGCCTGGCGGCGTAGGGAAGAAGCCCGAAAACCCGTGTCCTAGCAGGGGGACGTTCACAACCGGAGATTGGAGGAGATGTCTGCAAACGTCAAAGTTTTTAGGCATTTGTGAGCACGAGTGGTCGAGTCGGCCAAGTTAACGCCCCCAAGAGCCATTCGGCTGCGACAACTTGACGCCGTCATTGCTCCTGGGGGGCTGGTGCGCGCCTAAACGTCTCAAGGACCGCCGCGTTGCTTATCTGCGTCCTTACATCTCTCAAGATCTCTTCTACGGTGTCACGAGTCTTCTTCCAGTCTTCAAATTCGATAAATTCTCGCTTGCCGTGCGCAATTTCATTTCTCGAACCCAGTAGCCGCTTATCGATCAACAGTTCATGACCTTGGTGGCGAGAGGCATCACATCCCAGGGAATGCATAATCGAAGTAAAAACGCTAAATTTGAGATTGGCTCGAGTTCGTATCGTCGAAGTGTGATAAGGTAACTCAATTCTATCTTCAACGCGATCCCAGAGGATAGCCACGAGTTCAGTGTGACTTTGACTTGATTTTTCTTCAGCGAGCTTTCCGATTCGACTCCTAAGCGCAACTGCAGCGAGTTCCGGCCTCAACTGACCGAGACGTAATCTCTTACGCGAAATATATTCTAGATAGCTCGAACCCGCCGTTTTTATGTATCCTTCCCAGTGCGCATATACGAGCGCAAGACCGCCGCGCATTAGAGCACCAAGCTCGTGAGTTCGGGCGTTACCGGCGAATCCCTCAAATACAAACATTTCCTGTGTACGCCACTTCAAATCGATGGTCAGCGCAGCTTCCAGCTGATTAATCGTTTGGATGTCCATCGTCTACTCGACCCGAAAAACTCTTTTGCCTACGTCGGGCATACGGGGCGCACGGGTTGTGGCTCGGACGCCAGCACCGGAGTTGGCATTAAATTCAGGATCGGACCATAAGACGCCGATGGCGTCGTACAGCTTCGCTGCCCGCTCTTCCTCGTCGAGAGCGAGCCACTCATGGACATGAAAGGCGATGCCAGCACTCACCGCCTCAAACGCGGATACGCTAAATCCACCTATTGCGCGGTTGCGCCTGACATCGTATTTGCGGAATGCCGACGAACCAATCGTATTCGCAACGGTGAATACCTTTCCCGCCAAAGATAGCAAATCTTCTTGCGCTTCTGGACCTAAATTGCTCGCCATCTTTAAAAGTTTGTCGGTCAAGTAGGTATCAATATCAGCGAACCCGCCGAGTTCCTCAGGTGTACTCTGCTGAAACACTATAAAGCGTACGATCAACGCGAGATCGTACTGTTCTTTGATCTGCCGGTCCGTAAGCGATAGCGACTCCACGACTTCCGGACTACGCCGGAAAACCTGAAGAGAATTAAAGAGATCCGGGCTGTTCATAAGTAGGATGGCCGACCGCACCTCTTGCGAACTTGTATTTTCACCACCGCTGTTTAATCGATCAAACAACTCGTATTTAACTGATGCATCGGATTCTTTGAGCAGGATGCGAAAGTCTAGGCGACTTCGCTTGAACTGAAGCTTTACCGATTGACTTAAATCCGAATACTTGACACCTTCTAGAGACGGAATATATTTAGTTCTCATGAGCTGACTTGGCTCGTCGATCTCACCAGTCGCCTCGTCACGCAGCTCGCCAACGAATTTCAGAATCGTTGAAAGACGCTGAAGCCCGTCAACCACTTCCCAAATTGAGTCCTCAGACTGCGACACGAAAATGGGAGGCAACGGTATACCGAGGAGGATTGACTCAATCAATCGAGACTGTTTCTCGGGCGACCATCGAAATAACCGTTGAAACTCTGGTTGAATCCGTATTTCTTTATCTTCGTAGAGGTTGAGCACCTCACCGATGGACATCGCGTATCCATCAGACCTGATGTTTTGTCGATTCTTCTCAATCTCTTCCTCGACGCTCATGTCCTCGCTTTCGACCGCTGATCGGTTCGACTCTACTAAGTGACCCGGCTGAACTGCCGCCGGATCTGTGGCACTGGTCATCTCGGGCGCGACAGCTTTTCCGAGTTCTATCGCCGAGTGCGTACCACTGTTGTGACTCCCGCGTAAGGCCATAAAGCCCCGCGCGGGGCCCCACTAGTCCTACTGCGTGTTTGCCCGACCGGCGGACCCCCGGCGAAGGATCGCCACCGCCGCTTGTCGGTACAGCCGTCCTCGGGATTGACGCCGTTACCAGCCGATCATCGTCCACCGGCAGCGAGAGCCACCATGCAGCTCCCAGATCACGCGGCCACCTCGGCCTGTACTCACGACTCAAACTTCTTCACCGCCTGGAACTCGCCGCCGACTACGTCTGTCCAAGCTCGTCAGCCAACCGTCACAGTTAAAGCGGGGTCAAAGCTGCGCCCGACCATCGGCGCGCAACAATCCTTCGATCGACGACGAACAACGTTCCTGTCGGTCGCGCGGTGTATACAGTTCCGTTCGGTTGGATACGAGACCAAAGGGGGAATCGGCATGATCACCGGCGAGTTGAGGAGCAAGGTCGACCGCGTTTGGGACGCCTTCTGGTCAGGGGGGATTTCCAACCCGCTGGAGGTCATCGAGCAGATCACCTTCTTGTTGTTCATCCGCCGCCTCGACGACCTCACTACCTTGTCCGAGAAGAAGGCCCGCCGCACCGGCAAGGCCGCCGAGGGCATCGCATTCGGCCCCGAGGAGCAAGGCCTGCGCTGGTCGGTGTTCAAGAACGACGAACCAGCACTGATGTTTAAGACTGTCGGCGAGAAAGTGTTTCCCTTCCTGCGGACCCTTGGCGGAGATGGGTCGACCTACGGCGAGCACATGAAAGACGCCCGGTTCACCATCCCCACCCCACAGTTGCTATCGCGGGTGGTCGACATGCTCGACGACATCCCGATGGCCGAACGCGACACCAACGGGGATCTGTACGAGTACATGCTGTCCAAGATCGCCAGCGCGGGTCAGAACGGCCAGTTCCGCACGCCGCGCCACATCATCAAGCTGATGGTCGACATGGTCGCCCCACAACCCTCGGACGAGATCTGCGACCCCGCCTGCGGCACGGCAGGGTTCCTGGTGGCCGCCGCCGATTACCTGCGCGATAACCACCCCGACGTGTTGACCGACGCCGCCCAGCGCCAGCACTTCCATCGCAGCATGTTTCACGGCTACGACTTCGACTCCACCATGCTTCGCATCGGCAGCATGAACATGCTCCTGCATGGTGTGGAGGCCCCCGACATTCGCTACCGCGACTCCCTTTCCGAGGGGGCAAGCGGTGAGCAGGAGAAGTACAGCGTGATCCTGGCCAACCCGCCATTCGCAGGAAGCCTGGACTACGAGTCGACGTCCAAGGACCTGCAGCGGGTGGTCAAGACCAAGAAGACCGAGTTGCTCTTCTTAGCCCTGTTCCTGCGGCTGCTTAAGCCTGGCGGTCGAGCGGCTGTCGTCGTGCCTGACGGGGTGTTGTTCGGGTCCTCGACGGCTCACAAGGCACTCCGACGCATCCTGGTGGAGGATCAGAAACTCGATGCTGTGGTGAAGCTGCCCTCGGGGGTCTTCCGCCCCTACGCCGGGGTGTCTACCGCCATCCTGCTGTTCACCAAAACCAACTCCGGTGGCACCGACGATGTCTGGTTCTACGATGTCCGGGCCGACGGCTACTCCCTCGACGACAAGCGCAACCCGGTCGAGGCGAACGACCTGCCTGACGTACTAGCCCGCTGGCGACACCGCACCGGCACCGAGCGGAAGCGCCAGCGCACCGAGCAGTCCTTTTCCGTGACCAAGGCCGACATTGTCGCTCAGGGGTACGACCTGTCGCTCAACCGCTATAAAAAGATCGTCCACGACGACGTGGAGCACCGGCCTCCGCTGGAGATCATCGCCGACATCGAGAAGCTGGAGCAGGAGATCACCCAGAGCCTGGTCGACCTGCAGAAGATGCTGTCATGAATTGGCCGACAAAGGCGCTCGGTGATCTATGCGAAATAACTGTAGGTCGAACGCCTGCCCGCAACAACCCTGGTTATTGGGGCTTTGGGGAACCATGGGTATCCATCGCCGATCTGAACCAGGGAATAGTAGTCCGCGAAACCAAGGAGCAAATTACTCCTGTGGCGGCGAGGTCAGGAAAATTGGTCCCTGAGGGCACCGTCCTACTGAGCTTCAAGCTGAGCATCGGCAAGGTGGCAATTGCGGGTCGCCCGCTTTATACGAATGAGGCGATAGCAGCACTCCCTATCAGAAATCCGGATCAAGTACTGCCGGAATACCTCCTGCGCGCTCTTCAAGTGATGGACCTGACGTCAGGTGCCAACCGCGCGGCAATGGGTGCGACTCTCAACAAAGCGAAGCTGGAGCACTTGCAG
>NZ_JCALDY010000044.1:0-27046 GCF_059813095.1 Mycobacterium sp. NGS22 | reverse complement strand
GTCGTGTAGACACAAGGGCGTGTCGCCTGCGCCTGACCCGGATTCCGTTGAGTTCTCCGCCCCATTCGACCAGCAGCTCGGTCTGCAATTCACCGAACTGAGTCCCGACGGGGCACGCGCGCAACTCGAGGTCAAGCCCGCGCTGCTGCAGCCGATGGGCCTGGTACACGGCGGGGTCTACTGCTCGATGATCGAGAGCATGGCCAGCGTGGCGGCTTACACCTGGCTGGCCGAGCATGGCGGCGGCAACGTGGTGGGCGTCAACAACAACACCGACTTCCTGCGTGCCATCAAATCGGGCACCGTCTACGGCACGGCCGATCCGGTGCACCGTGGCCGCCGCCAGCAGCTGTGGCAGGTGACGATCACCGACGACGACGGCCGGCTGGTCGCGCGCGGCCAGGTGCGACTGCAGAACCTGGAGGCGTGACGGTCAGCTGGCTACTTTGGTGACCGCGCTCGCTTGGGCTTCGGCCGCCAACTCCGCCAGTTGTTCGAGGCGCGTTCGGGCGAAAGCCTGTTGGTCGGTGATGGTCAGCTGACCGCGGCGGGTGCTCAGGAACGTCACCGTCCAGGACAGCAGCGTGGTGATCTTGGTCTTGAAACCGATCAGGTACACCAGGTGCAGCACCAGCCAGATCAGCCAGGCGATGAAGCCACTGAATTCCAGCGGCCCGATCTTGGCCACCGCCGAGAACCGCGACACCGTGGCCATCGACCCTTTGTCGAAGTACTGGAACGGCTCCCGCTCCGCTGGGTCGGCACCGGCCAGCTCCGACTTGATGTTGTTGGCGACGTACTTGGCGCCCTGGATCGCTCCCTGCGCCACGCCCGGTACACCTTCCACGGCCGCCATGTCGCCGACGACGAAGACGTTGGGGTGTCCCGGGATCGACAGGTCGGGTAACACCTGCACCCGGCCGGCCCGGTCGAGTTCGACGTCGGACTGCTCGGCCAGGTCACGCCCCAGCCTGCTGGCCTGCACACCGGCGGACCACACCTTGCACGCCGACTCGATGCGCCGCTCGGTGCCGTCGGCATCCTTGACGGTGATGCCGTTGCGGTCCACGTCGGTGACCATGGCACCGAGCTGGATCTCCACGCCCAGCTTCTCCAGGCGTCTGGCCGCGCGCTCGCCGAGCTTCTCACCCATCGGCGGCAGCACGGCGGGGGCGGCGTCGAGCAGGATCACCCGAGCCTTGGTCGAGTCGATGTGCCGAAACGCCCCCTTGAGGGTGTGTTCGGCCAATTCGGCGATCTGCCCGGCCATCTCGACGCCGGTGGGACCCGCGCCGACAACGGTGAAGGTGAGCAGTTTGGCGCGTCGTTCCGGGTCGCTGGACCGCTCGGCCTGTTCGAAGGCGCTCAAGATACGGCCACGCAGTTCCAGCGCGTCGTCGATGGACTTCATCCCGGGGGCGAACTCAGCGAAATGGTCGTTGCCGAAATAAGACTGGCCCGCGCCGGCGGCGATGATCAGGCTGTCGTAGGGCGTCTCATAGGTGTGGCCGAGCAACTCCGACACCACGACCCGGCGGGCCAGGTCGATGTGGGTGACGTTGCCCAGCAGCACCTGCACGTTGCGCTGCTTACGCAGTACCACTCGGGTGGGTGGCGCGATTTCGCCCTCGGAGATGATGCCGGTGGCCACCTGGTACAGCAAGGGTTGGAACAGGTGATGGGTGGTGCGCGCGATCAGCTTGATGTCGACGTCGGCACGCTTGAGCTTCTTTGCCGCATTGAGTCCGCCGAAGCCCGACCCGATGATCACCACCCGATGGCGAGGGCGCGGTTCAACAGTGGGTTCTGGCTTACTGCTCATGTTTCCGCTGCTCCTGACGGGGTCTCCTTGGCGGGCGACTTCAGTTAGCTATTAACACTTTTCAGCCTAGTCAACCCACCCCGGCAAAACCCAGCCACGGGCCTGTGTAATGAGCCACACTAACGATCGCGGCGTGCGGTCAGAGGCCCAACAGCGGCCGCAGCGCTTCGGCGGCAGTGGTGATCACCCCGGGAAGGTGCCCGTTCGGCAGGTTGATGATCACCCCGTCCACTCCCGCGTCGAGCACCCGGGACTGGACCTGCTCGGCGATCTGAGCGGGCCCGCCGATCGCCATCCGGGCGCTGACGTTCTCCGGCAGGTGTTCCGGTTTCGCGTTCTCGTCGAGTATCACGCTCAACATCAGGCTGGTCTCCAGTGTCGCCGGGTCCCGACCGACTTCCTCGCAGCGGGCTTTGACGGCGTCGATCTTGCGAGGCAGTTCGTCGAAGGCGGCGATGATGTTGAGGTGATCGGCGTAGCGCGCGGCGATGCCGAAGGTCTTCTTCTCGCCACTGCCCCCGATGAGGATCGGGACGCGGTCGCGGTAGCGGGGTTCGGCCAGTGCGGATTCGGCGGTGTACCAGTCGCCGGAGACGGTCGCCCGCTCGCCCTTGATCATCGGATCGATGATCTGCAACGCCTCTTCGAGCCGGTTGAACCGGTCGGTGAAGGTGCCGAACTCGAAGCCCAGCTGGCGATGTTCCAGTTCGAACCAGCCCGTCCCGAGGCCCAGAACCGCCCGTCCGCCGCTCACCACGTCCAGGGTGGTGATGATCTTGGCCAGCAGGGCGGGGTTGCGGTAGGTGTTGCCGGTGACCAGGGTGCCAAGCTGCAGCCGCTCGGTCGCGGTGGCCAGCGCGCCCAGCGCCGTGTAGGCCTCCAGCATCGGCTCGTCCGGACTGCCGATCATGGGCAGTTGGTAGAAGTGGTCCATCACGAACAGCGAGTCGTAGCCGGCGGCGTCGGCTTCGCGCGCTTGTGCGACGACGGTGGGGAACAGCTTCTCCACACCCGTGCCGTAAGAGAATCTGGGAATCTGGAAACCAAGCCGAATAGTCACGGCTCTTACCGTAGCGATCGGCGCTGAGCGCCGCGCTGATCAGGCGAACTGAGCCAGCGCGCCGTGGCTGACGTGCAGTGTCTGACCGGTGATGTGCCGGGCCGCCGGGGTGGTCAAGAACAGCGACAGCCGGGCGATCTCGGCCGCGACGGAAGCCGGGGTGCGGGACAGACCGTCATAGCCGGGCTGTGCGCTGCGGCCGCAGGCGACGGCGTTGACGGTGATGCCGCGGGTGCCGTAGACCTCGGCCTGCCCGCTGACCCAACTGGACAACGCGGCCTTGATCGCCGCGTCGACGCTGCCGGTGGCGGGGTTCTCGGGCAGCACGCTGATGATGTTGCCGCCGGAGCGCAGGTGGTCACCGACGCACTGGACGGTCAGCACCGCGGAGAGCACGGTCGCGTCCAGGGTCCGGCGCCACGCGGTGGCGGTGTCGGACAGCGAGTAGGTGCGCGGATCGCCCGCATCCCAGGTAGGTGCCGGGATGTTGACGATGGTGTCCAGATGATGCGGAAAAAGGTTGCGAGCCTCTTGGAGGCTGGCGGGGTCGGTGGTGTCGCAGACGATCGCGTCGACGTCGAGTTCTTTGGCGGCGACCTCGAGGTCGCTGCCCCGGGCGCCTACCAGGGTCACCTTGTGGCCGTCGTCACGGAAGCTCTCGGCTACCGTGCGCCCCAGATCGGTGTCCCCGCCAGTGACTACAACCTCCACGGCCTGACCTCCTCGTGTTCACCGTCGAACCCAACACACCTAGAGCGCCTCGGCTGCGAACTCAGCGTGCTACGCCACGATTGCGGTCCATGTTACTGGACAGTAGCTATTCCGGGAAACCGGACACCGCCACGACGCGCTGACGATTTGCATAACTATTCAGCCGCGGTGTCGCGGCGTTAGTTTTGACCGGTGCGCCGCCGTGGGTCGATGGTCCTTTTCATAGCGATATTGCTGCACGGGAGCCTGGCTGCGTGTCATTCGCCGGTGTCGGGGGACCGGTCGATCGTGGTGTTCGCGGCCGCGTCGTTGAACAGAGCATTCACCCAGATCGGCGAACGGTTCAGGACGGACAACCCCGGGGTGGACGTCAAGTTCGATTTCGCGGGTTCGTCCGATCTGGCCACCCAGCTGACCCAGGGCGCGACCGCCGACGTGTTCGCCTCCGCGGACACCGCACAGATGGACCGGGTCGCCGCGCAGGGACTGCTGGCCGCGGATCCGGTGAACTTCGCCGCGAACACGCTGGTCATCGTGACCGCGCCGGGCAACCCTGCGAACATCACCTCGTTGGCCGACCTGACCAGACCGGGACTGAACGTGGTGATCTGTCAGCGTCCGGTGCCGTGCGGCGCGGCCACCGCACGCGTCGAAGACGCCGGCGGGATCAAGCTGCATCCGGTCAGCGAGGAACCGAGCGTCACCGACGCCCTCAACAAGGTCACCACCGGACAAGCCGACGCCGCGCTGGTCTACGTCACCGATGCGCTCGACGCCGGGAACAAGGTGGCGACGGTTCGATTCCCCGAGGCCGCCGGTGTGCTGAACACCTATCCCATCGCGGTGCTGAAGAAAGCACCCCAATCTGGGCCGGCGCAGAAATTTCTGGCGCTGGTGACCGGCGAGACCGGGCAGCAGATCCTGGGCCGGGCGGGTTTCGTCGAGCCTTGATGCGCACGTCGACCAGTCTGCCGCGCTGGATCTACCCGCCCGCCGGGGTCGGGACGCTGTTCGTGGCACTGCCGCTGGTCGCGATTGCGGTTCAGGTCGACTGGCCGCATTTCTGGTCGCTGATCAGCAGTGACTCGTCGGCGACCGCGCTGTCGCTGAGCCTGAAGACCGCCACGGCGAGCACGGTGCTGTGCGTCCTGCTCGGCGTTCCGATGGCGCTGGTGCTGGCGCGCAGCCGGCTACGGCTGGTGCGCATCCTGCGGCCGTTGATCCTGGTGCCGCTGGTGTTGCCGCCGGTGGTAGGCGGCATCGCGTTGTTGTACGCCTTCGGCCGACTCGGTCTGGTCGGGCAATTTCTGGAGGCGGCGGGAGTCAGCATCGCTTTCAGTACCGCCGCGGTGGTGTTGGCGCAGACCTTCGTCTCGCTGCCGTTCCTGGTGATCTCCCTGGAGGGTGCCGCGCGCACCGCCGGGGCCGACTACGAGGTGGTGGCGGCGACCCTGGGCGCCCGGCCCACCACGACCTGGTGGCGAGTCACCCTGCCGCTACTGCTCCCGGGACTGGTCTCGGGCGCGGTCCTGGCTTTCGCCCGCTCGCTGGGGGAGTTCGGTGCCACCCTCACGTTCGCCGGGTCGCTGCAAGGGGTTACCCGCACGCTGCCGCTGGAGATCTACCTGCAGCGGGTGAGCGACCCGGATGCCGCGGTGGCACTGTCGCTGCTGCTGGTGGCGGTGGCGGCGTTGGTGGTGCTGGGACTCGGCGCGCGCCGCCTGACTGGGTCCGAAGCACGGTAGCCGGCGATGAGCGATCTGCAGTTGCGTGCGGTGCTGGAGGAACGGCACGTAGACGTGGAGTTGGCGGTGTCCGCCGGCGAGGTGCTGGCGGTGCTCGGACCCAACGGCGCCGGGAAGTCGACGGTCCTGCAGATCATCGCCGGCCTGGTCACGCCCGACGCGGGTGTGGTGCGGCTGGGAGATCGGGTGCTCACCGACACCGCGGCCGGGTTGAACGTGGCCACCCATCGCCGTCGAGTCGGGTTGCTACAGCAAGACTCGCTGCTGTTTCCGCACCTGGACGTCGCCGCCAACGTCGCGTTCGGGCCCCGCAGCGGCCGCACGCTTCGGCTCGGACGAGCGCGGGAAAGCCGGGCCGTGGCCCTGCGCTGGCTGGGCGAGGTGGATGCCGAGCAGTTGGCGGACCGCAAACCGCGGCAGTTGTCGGGTGGGCAGGCTCAGCGTGTGGCAATCGCCCGGGCGCTGGCGGCCGAGCCGGAGGCATTGTTGCTCGACGAGCCGTTGAGCGGCCTGGACGTGGCGGCCGCCGGCTCGATCCGTGGGGTCTTGCGCGATGTCGTAGCGCGCACCGGCTGTGCGGTCGTGTTGGTCACCCACGACCTGCTGGACGTGTTCACGCTGGCCGATCGCGTGCTGGTGCTCGAGTCGGGCAAGATCGCCGAAATCGGGCCGGCCGCCCAAGTGCTGGCCGCGCCGCGAAGCCGGTTCGGCGCCCGGTTCGCCGGCGTCAACCTGATCAGCGGAACGATCGGGTCCGACGGAGCCCTGCACAGCGGGTCCGGACAGGTCTGGCAGGGGACTGCCGGCGAGGACACTGACGTCGGCCCCGGTCAAGCTGCGGTGGCGGTCTTCGCGCCGGCGAGCGTGGCCGTGTTTCCGACCCGGCCGCACGGCAGCCCGCGCAACACCGTCGAAGTGGTCGTCGCCGAGTTGGATACCCGCGGACCCGCGGTCCTGGTACGCGGCGCGGAACAACCCGACGGGGCACCCGGGCTGGCCGCCGGCATCACCGTCGATGCCGCGGCCGATCTGCAGCTCACGACCGGCGACCGGGTCTGGTTCAGCGTCAAGGCCGGCGAAGTGGCGCTGCATCCTGCGCTGCGCCGTCATCTGTGAGCCAAGACGCCCGAACGAACTGCCAAGACACCGGGCGGGCCGTCCTTGCTTCACAGCGTCAACACGGTAGGTTCGTCGCCATGCATCAGGTTGACTCGAACCCGACCCGCCGCAAGGGACTTTGGGCGTCGTTGGCTATCGCCGCGGCGACCGGTGCCAGCGTCGTGACCATTGCATTGCCGGCCACTTCCGCCGCCGACCCGGAACCGGCGCCCCCGACGCCGACTCCGTCCTCCCAGCCTGCAGCTCCGGGAGCGCCGAACTCCCCGGCACCGGCTCCCGGGGCGAGCCCGTCCACGCCGGCGCCGCCGGCGGCAGGCGCCTCACCGGCACCGGGTGCGTCACCGGCGCCGGGCGCATCACCGGCACCCGGCGCGCCGCCCACCCCGAATGCGCAGCCAGGCGACCCCAACGCGGTCCCGCCGGCCGACCCGAACGCCCCGCCGCCCGACCCGGCGGCGCCCGAACCCGGACGGGTGACCAACGCCGTCGGTGGATTCAGCTTCGTCATCCCGGGCGGCTGGGTGGAGTCCGATGCGTCCCACCTCGACTACGGTTCGGCGCTGCTGAGCAAGTCGGCCGGTGAAGCTCCGATGCCGGGGCAGGCTCCGCCGATCGCCAACGACACCCGGATCGTGCTGGGCCGGCTGGACCAGAAGCTCTACGCGAGCGCTGAAGCCACCAACCCCAAGGCCGCCGTCCGGCTGGGTTCGGACATGGGTGAGTTCTTCATGCCGTATCCGGGCACCCGGCTGAACCAGGAGTCGGTGCCGCTCAACGCGAACGGGATCTCGGGCAGCGCGTCCTACTACGAAGTCAAGTTCAGCGACGCCAGCAAGCCGGTCGGACAGATCTGGACCGGGGTGGTCGGAACTCCGGCAGGGGCCACCCCCACGGCCGGACCTCCGCAGCGCTGGTTCGTGGTATGGCTGGGCACGTCGAACAACCCGATCGACAAGAACGCCGCGAAGATCCTGGCCGAGTCCATCCGGCCCTGGACAGCTCCCGCGGCGCCGGCTCCCGAAGGCGCTGTTCCAGGTGCCCCGGCACCTGCTCCAGGCGCTCCGGCACCTGTTCCGGGTGCCCCGGCACCCGCACCCGCTGCCCCCGCACCCGAACCGGGTGCGCCGGCGCCAGCACCCGCTCAGGCTCCCGCCGCAGGAACGCCGGCTGTGACACAGCCGCGCAGCCAACCGGCTTAGGTCGAATTAGTCACGTAGAACGGGTATACCCGACCTCACGGTCCGGCACTTGGGCTGGGCGTGTCAGTGATTGCAAGGAGACCCCTCATGGACGTCGTCGCAGCGACCGAAATTCTCGCTCGCTCAACAACTCTGACCAGCGTGGGCCTTATCGGCTACATCATCATCGGTGCTCTGGCCGGATGGATCGCCGGCAAGATCGTCAAAGGCGCCGGTTCCGGCATTCTGATGAACATCGTCATCGGCGTGGCCGGGGCACTCCTCGGCGGCTTCCTGCTCAGCTTCGCCTTCGACACCGCGTCGGGGGGCTGGTGGTTCACCTTCTTCACCGCGATCCTGGGCTCGGTGATTCTGCTCTGGATCGTCGGAAAGGTACGCAGCACGTAGCCGCCTGCGGCGGTAGTCGCGCGGCATGATGACCTGATGGCGTCACAGCCGACCTCCATGACCGCGTGGCAGGTGCGTCGGCCCGGACCGATGGACACCAAGCCACTCGAACGCGTCACCACCGAGATCCCGCGGCCCGGATCGGCAGACCTGCTGGTCGCGGTGCTGGCCTGCGGAGTGTGCCGTACCGACCTGCATGTCAGCGAGGGTGATCTGCCCGTGCACTGTGAGCGGGTGATCCCCGGCCACGAGGTCGTCGGCGAGGTCGTCGAGGTGGGATCGGCGGTCGGTAGCGCTGATTTCGCGGTGGGGGACCGGGTCGGCATCGCGTGGCTGCGTCATACCTGCGGGCAGTGCAAGTACTGCCGTCGGGGCGAGGAGAACCTGTGCCCGTTATCGCGCTACACCGGCTGGGACGCCGATGGCGGTTACGCCGAATTCGCCACCGTACCTGCCGCTTTCGCGCATCACCTGCCCAGTGGGTACGCCGACACCGAGTTGGCGCCGTTGTTGTGCGCCGGGATCATCGGATACCGGTCGCTGTTGCGCGCCGACCTGCCGCCCGGCGGACGACTGGGGTTGTACGGGTTCGGGGGCAGCGCCCACATCACCGCACAGGTGGCGCTGGCGCAGGGCGCGGAGGTCCATGTCATGACTCGCGGTGCCGCGGCGCGCGAGCTGGCGCTGGCCCTGGGTGCCGCCTCGGCTCAAGCGGCCGACGAGCCGCCCCCGGTGCCGCTGGACGCGGCGATTCTGTTCGCTCCCGTCGGCGACCTGGTGTTGCCCGCCCTCGAGGCCCTCGACCGTGGCGGCACACTATCGGTGGCAGGCATCCATCTCAGCGACATCCCGACACTGAACTATCAGCGGCATCTCTTCCAAGAGCGGCAGATCCGGTCGGTGACGTCCAACACCCGCGCCGACGCCCGCGCGTTCCTCGATTTCGCGGCCAGGCATCGCATCGAGGTCACCACGCCGGAATATGCCCTCGGACAGGCCGATCGCGCGCTGGCCGACCTCAGCTCCGGGCGGATCGCCGGCGCCGCAGTGCTGCTGGTCTGACTCAGGTCGACAGGTGCCAGACCAGGGCGGCGGCCAGGGCGCCCACCCCGTTCAGTGCCCAGTGCAGCGCGATCGGCGCGATCAAGCTGCCGCTGCGCCGACGCAACCAGCTGAACACGAACCCGGCCGCGCCCGTCGCGATGACCGCCATCGTGACCCCGGCCATCATGCCGAAGACGCCGCCGCCGAACAGGTGGGTGAAGCCGACGTTGTTGCTGGTCAGGCCCAACGACGTGGCGATGTGCCAAAATCCGAACAGCAGTGATCCGGCCAGCGCAACGCCCCGGAAACCCCACGCCCGCTGCAGCGCGCCGTGCAGCACGCCGCGGAAGACGAGTTCCTCCGGGATGACGGTTTGCAGCGGGATGATGACCATTGATGCGATCAGCGCGCCCGAGATGGTCGCGTAGTGGTTGTTCAGGAACATCGGACGGGTCATCGGCAGGAGCACCCCGACCCCGATGACCGACACCACCAACGCCACGGCGGCCAGTGCGTAGCCCATGCCGGACTTCCAGTGCTCACGCCCGAGGCCGAGTTCGGTCCAGTCCAGCCCGCGCCACCGCACCAATAGCACCAGCCCGACGGCGGCTGCCGGCACGGTCGCAATGCTGGCCCACGCAGTGGTGAAGTGCGCGACCAGGTTGGTCAGCACCAGAACGGCGACGACGACGACGATGTCGACATGAAGACGCAACCGGTCCAGCGGCGCATCGAGCGCAGCGCTGGACACCGTTGGTTGAGCGGATTGGTCGAGCATCATGACGATTCTACCGGCGCAGCGCTGAACGGCAGGCTAGCTTTGTCGCGCCGCCAGCCTGCGACGCACGTAGGTCTTCAGCTCCGCCGACAGCGCCTCCACGTCGGTCAGTTTTGAAAGTAGTTGCGGCTCAGTCATTTTTGCGCGGAACACCAGTCCGATCGTCACATCGTGATCGGGCCGGGATTCGATGGTGACCTCGTCCCCGGCCCGGACGGTTCCAGGTGTGATCACCCGCAGGTAGGCGCCGGGTTGGCCGGCTTTGGTGAAGGTCTTGATCCAGTGGTTGAGGTTCAGGAACGCGGAGAAGGTGCGGCACGGTGTCCGCGGCGCGGAGACTTCGAGCAGCAGGCCGTCGGTGCCGACCCGCCACCGTTCGCCGATCAGCGCGCCCGTGACGTCGATGCCCGACGTGGTCAGGTTTTCCCCGAACATCCCCTCGGTCAGGGTGCGCTCGAGTCGCTGTTCCCACTCGTCGAGGTCCTCGCGGGCGTAGGCGTAGACGGCTTGGTCATCGCCGCCGTGGTACTTGGGATTGCCGATCGTGTCGCCGACCAGGCCGCTGCCGAGCCCGCCGCGCATCGGCCCGGGTGCACGGACCGCAACCGGCTCGGAGGTGGGCACTTTGTCGATGCCGGTCACCTTCGACATCGCGCGTGGATCGGGATTCGTCTTGGGCTGAGCCACGTTGACTGACACCACTTTTGGCACCCGCACAGGGTAACCCGGCCGGGTTGAGGTGGCGGGTCTGCATATGTGGTATCATCGAACATATGTTCGATCAATCGTGTGAGAACCCGCCCCGGTGGCAGGACAATCCGGGGGTTTTCCACGCCTGGATCGACGACATGAGCAGGCAGTGGCATCAGGCATTGAAGACCCCCACCGAGGAGTCCCAGGATTGGGTCGCAGCGGCGCGGGCGGCGGGGCAGATGGAAAACCGGGGTGCTGCTGCGCAGTTGATGGCGATCGGTGAGTTGTTCGCCTACCGGTTGCGTCGCCACGGTGAGACCGAGGACTGGGCGATCGACACGATGGCGGGGGTCGCTGCAGAGGTGGCGGCGGGCCTCAAGATCAGCCAGCGCTGCGCGCAGGACAAACTAACCCTGGCGCGTGACATGCGCGAACGGCTACCCAAGACCGCCGCGGTGTTTTGTGCCGGGGACATCGATGTGGTCGCGTTCGCCCTGATCGCCTCGCGCACCTCGCTGATCCTCGACCCCGAGGCGCTGGCGGCGGTTGATCGCCGCATCGCGGTCAACGTCACCCGGTGGCCGTCGCTGACCCCGTCGCGGCTGGCCAAGAAGGTCGACGCGATCGTTGCCGCGGTCGACCTGGACGCGGTGCGGCGCCGCGCCAAACGCCAGCGCGACCGCCATCTGGACATCGAGAAGGAATACGACGGGACCTGCCGCGTGGAAGGTGAGCTGCGCCCCACCGATGCCCGCGCTCTAGACGCCGCGTTGAGCGCGCTGGCGGCCACGGTCTGCGTCGAGGACCCGCGCACCCCCGAACAGCGCCGCGCCGACGCCATCGAGGCCTTGAGCGCCCGCGCCACCCGGATGGCCTGCCTGTGCGGGCGCACCGACTGCAGCGCCGGCACGCGCCCACCAACATCGCCGGTGATCATCCACGTCATCGCCACCCAGGACAGCCTCAACGGCACGGCCAGCGGGGCCGCCGCGATGATCGACGCCGACGCGCTCATCACCCCCGAACTCCTGGCCGAGTTGGCGACGTCAGCCAAACAGGTGCCACTGATCCACCCCGGGTACTGCGCCCCCGAACCGCACTACCGCCCGTCGAAAGCGTTGGCCGACTTCGTGCGCTGCCGCGACCTGACCTGCCGCTGGCCGGGCTGCGACGTACCCGCCACCCAGTGTGACCTGGATCACACGATCCCGTGGTCTCAAGGCGGGCCCACCCACGCGGCCAACACCAAGTGCTACTGCCGTACCCACCATTTGGTCAAAACCTTCTGGGGCTGGACCGAAAAGCAACTGCCCGACGGCACCCTGATCCTGACCTCCCCCGCCGGCGATACCCACGTCACCACCCCCGGCAGCGCCCTGCTGTTCCCCAGCCTGTGCACCGCCGTCGGCGGCATGCCGTCCCTCGAAGCCATTGGGCCGCAAGACCATTGCGCCGAACGCGGCGCGATGATGCCCAAACGCCGCCGCACCCGCGCCCAAAACCGCGCTCACCGCGTCACCGCCGAACGACGCGCCAACCGTCGAGCCCGCCAACCCGCTTACAGCGACCGAGCCGGCCCCGCGCCGCCCGACGACGACCCGCCGCCCTTCTGAGCTCGGGTCAAATCACTCGCTCTGCTCGCCCGACGACCAGGTCCAGCCGCTGATCTCCGGGTCGTCCTCACCGTGCTCTCGGGTGTACAGGCGAGCCCCGATGCGCGCATCGGCCATCCGCTGCCGCAGCACCGCGGCACGGCTACCCAGCCCCTCGACCCGGTCGACGACGTCCATCACCAGATGGAACCGGTCCAGGTCGTTGAGCATCACCATGTCGAACGGGGTGGTGGTGGTCCCGCGCTCCTTGAATCCGCGCACATGCAGATTCCTGTGGCCTGCCCGACGGTAGGTGAGCCGGTGGATCAGCCAGGGATAACCGTGGTAAGCGAAGATGACCGGCTTGTCCTCAGTGAACAACGAGTTGTATTCGCGGTCAGGCAACCCATGCGGGTGTTCGGAGTCCGGTTGCAGGCGCATCAGGTCCACCACGTTGACGACGCGAACGGCGAGGTCGGGCAGCTCACGGCGCAGGATGTCGGCCGCGGCCAGCGTCTCCTGCGTGGGTATGTCACCCGCACAGCCCAGCACCACGTCGGGTTCACCGGTGGCGGTGCTGGCCCATTGCCAGATCCCCAGCCCGCGGGTGCAGTGCGCGATCGCCTCGTCCACGTCGAGATAGGATAGGGCCGGTTGCTTACCCGAAACGATCACGTTGATGTAGTTGCGGCTGCGCAGGCAGTGGTCGGCCACCGACAGCAACGTGTTGGCGTCGGGCGGAAGGTATACCCGGGTCAGTTCGGCGCGCTTGTTGGCAACCAGGTCGATGAACCCCGGGTCCTGATGAGACGCGCCGTTGTGGTCCTGGCGCCACACGTGCGAACTCAACAGATAGTTCAAGGAAGCAATCGGCTGGCGCCACGGTAGTTCCAGGGTGGTGGACAGCCATTTCGCGTGCTGGTTGAGCATCGAGTCGACGATGTGCACGAAGGCCTCGTAGCAGTTGAACAGCCCATGCCGCCCGGTCAGCAGGTAGCCCTCCAACCAGCCCTGGCACAGGTGCTCGGACAGCACCTCCATGACGCGGCCGTCCGGCGCCAGGTTCTCGTCGTCGGACTCGGTTTCGGAAACCCACACCTTGTCCGTCTCGGCGAACACCGCATCGAGCCGGTTGGATGCGGTTTCGTCGGGACCCATCAGCCGGAACCGGTCGGGATTGCGCTTGATGATGTCGCGCAGAAAGGTGCCGAGCACCCGGGTGGCCTCGTGCATCTGCGTCCCGGGCTCCGGCACCTCCACGGCATAGTCGCGGAAGTCCGGCAGGTCCAGATCGTGCAACAGCACTCCGCCGTTGGCGTGCGGGTTGGCACTCATCCGCCGGTCACCCTTCGGCGCCGCCTCCTTCAGGTCGGCCCGCAGCGCTCCGCCCTCGTCGAACAACTCTTCGGGACGGTAACTGCGCAGCCATTTCTCCAGCTGCTCGCGGTGCTCGGGGTTGTCGTGCGTGCCCGACAACGGGACCTGATGCGAGCGCCAGGTGCCTTCGACCTGTTTGCCGTCAACGACGGCGGGCCCGGTCCAGCCTTTCGGGGTGCGCAACAGGATCACCGGCCACACCGGTCGCTCGGTTTGCCTGCCGCTGCGGGCCGCGTCCTGGATGGCCGTGATGTCGTTGAAGGCGTCGTCCAGAGCGGCGGCCATCTGCTGATGCACGTCGGCCGGCTCGTCGCCGGCCACCGTGATGGGCCGGTAGCCATAGCCGCGCATCAACGCCTCGAGTTCGGCGTGCGGAATCCGCGACAACACCGTCGGGTTGGCGATCTTGTAGCCGTTGAGGTGCAGGATCGGCAGCACCGCGCCGTCGACGACCGGATTGAGGAACTTGTTGGAATGCCAGCTCGCGGCCAACGGCCCGGTCTCGGCCTCGCCGTCCCCGATCACGCACGCCACCACCAGATCCGGGTTGTCGAACGCCGCCCCGAAGGCGTGCACCAGCGCATAGCCGAGCTCGCCGCCCTCGTGGATCGATCCCGGCGTCTGCGCCGCGACGTGGCTGGGGATGCCGCCCGGGAAAGAGAACTGCCGGAACAGTCTGCGCAGCCCGTCGGTGTCCTCCTCGACGCCGGTGTAGATCTCGCTGTAGGTGCCCTCCAGGTAGGCGTTGGCGACCAGCCCGGGTCCGCCGTGCCCGGGCCCGGTGATGTAGATGACGTTGGCGTCGCGGTTACGGATGATCCGGTTCAGGTGTGCGTAGATGAGGTTGAGCCCCGGCGTGGTGCCCCAGTGTCCCAGCAGCCGGGGTTTGACGTGTTCGGATGCCAGCGGCTCGGTCAGCAGGGGATTGTCGAGCAGGTAGATCTGGCCGACCGACAGGAAGTTGGCGGCACGCCAGTAAGCATCGATGAGGGCCAATTCGTCGTCGGTCAGGGTCGCGGTTTCTGGACTCATGGGGCTCATGTACCCAATTCTCGCGACCCGGATGGACGCCGCGCTACGCGTCCCCCTCTTCGCCCCGGGCGCGCGCTTCATAGGCGCGGCGCTTCTCGACGTCCACGTCGTCGGTGAAGACGTGGTCGCCGCCGAGTCTCCGGTTCAAGCCTTCGGCGAGCCGGCGCGGCCAGAACTTCTGCGAGACCACCATCGCGCCGGCAACCTTGGTGATGCGCACCCGCGGTTTCGGCTTGGCCACCAAAGCTACGACGGCGTCGGCGATTTCGTTCGGTTCGGCGTTGCGGAAGCCCTTCATACCGGGCGTGCCGGCAACCAACTCGGTGTTGACGAAGGTTGGCAGCACCGCCGAGAACTGCACCCCGGCCGCGCAGTACTCCAGCCGCGCCGAGTCGGTGAAGCCGAGCACCGCGTGCTTGCTGGCGACGTAGGTCGCCAGCCCGACGATGTGCAATTCCCCCGCCAAGGAGGCGATGTTGATGACGTGGCCGCGTCTGCGCGGGACCATGCGCTGCGCGGCCAGTTTGCTGCCCAGGATGACCCCGTAGACGTTGATGTCCAGGATGCGCCGGGTGACGGCGTCGGGCTCGTCGATGACCCGGCCCACCGGCATGATGCCGGCATTGTTGATCAGCACGTCTATCGGGCCTAGCTGGCGTTCGACCTGGTCCAGGAAATCGGCGAACGACGTGGGGTCGGTGACGTCGAGCTTGCCGTACACCTCCAATCCGAGGTCGGCGCCGGACTCCTTGACCGTGGTCTCGTCGATGTCGCCGATGGCGACCTTGGCGCCCAGCTTGTGCAGTGCCGTGGCGGTGGCCAGGCCGATTCCCCGGGCGCCCCCGGTGATGACTATGACCTTGCCGCGAACGTTTGCGGCCAGCGCTGCATCGCTCGATGCCGTATCTGCCATGCCTACACGGTATGCGGGTGGACAATGGCACCGATGATCCAGGTGCGCGCGGCCGTCCCGCAGGACGCCGATGCCGTTGCGCACGTGCACGTGCGGGCCTGGCAGGCCGCCTACCGGGGGCTGATCGCCCAAGACTTTCTCGACAACCTCACCCCCGAAGCCCGGGCCCGCAGATACAACTTCGGTCAAGTCGGCATCGGCGTCCCCGTCACCCTGGTCGCCGTCCAGGACGACACCATCTGCGGATTTGCTACCACCGGCCGCTGCCGAGACGCCGACTTGGCGAATTTCGGTGAGCTGATGGCGATTTACGTCGACCCGTCGCGGCTGGGCGTCGGGATCGGGCGCTTGCTGATCGGCGCCGCGCGGGAGCGGCTCCGCGGGCTCGGCGTCGCCGGCGCGGCCCTGTGGGTCCTGCAGGACAACGCCCGCGCCAGACGGTTCTACGAGCGCGACGGCTGGCGCCCGGACGGCGCGTGCCGCACCGAGACGTACGGCGACCGGCCGGTGGACGAGGTGCGGTACCGTCGCACCCCCGTCTAGACCGCGAACGTCGGAGTCAAGGCCAGCGGGCCGGACCGGGCCCACCTGAGCGGCCGGACGCGTCGCGATAGGTTTCCACCATGCCCGTCGACCCCAGGACCCCCGTGCTGATCGGCTACGGCCAGGTCAACCACCGCGACGACGTCGACCCGGACCAGCCCGGCATCGAACCGGTCGACCTGATGGTGTCGGCCACCCGCCAGGCCGCCGGCGCGCGGGTGATCGAGGCCGTCGACACCGTGCGGGTGGTGCAGCTGCTGTCGGCGCACTATCGCAACCCTGGTCAGCTACTCGGCGAACGCCTCGGTCTGGGCACCTTCACCGCCGGCTACAGCAAAATCGGCGGCAACACCCCGCAGTCGTTGGTCAACCAGGCGTGCCTGGACATCCAGCACGGGCGGGCCGGGGTGGTACTGATTTCCGGCGCCGAAACCTGGCGAACCCGCAACGGGCTGAAGAAGTTGGGCCGACGGCTGACCTGGACCGAGCAGGACGAGTCGGTGCCGTTGCCCGAAGTCGCCGGTGACGACGTGCCGATGGCCGGCGATGCCGAGATCCGGATCAAGCTGGACCGCCCCGCCTACGTGTATCCGCTGTTCGAGCAGGCGCTGCGGATCGCCAACGACGAGTCCGTCGAGGAGCACGCCAGACGGGTCAGCGAACTGTGGGAGCGGTTCAACGCGGTGGCGGTCGACAATCCGTACGCCTGGATCCGCCGTCCGGTCAGCGCCGAGGAGATCCGGCAGCCCGGTCCGCAGAACCGGATGATCAGCTGGCCCTACACCAAGCTGATGAACTCCAACAACATGGTCGACCAGGGCGCCTCGCTGATCCTGACCTCGGTCGAGCAGGCGCAGCGCCTGCAGGTCCCGCAGGAACGCTGGGTCTACCCGCAGGCCGGCAGCGACGCCCACGACACCTCCGCGATCGGCGAGCGGGGCGAGTTGCACCGTTCGCCGGCGATCCGGATCGGCGGCGCTCGGGCGCTGGAACTGGCCGGATTGGGCATCGACGACGTCGACTACGTCGACCTGTACTCGTGCTTTCCGTCCGCGGTCCAGGTGGCGGCGAACGAGCTGGGTCTGGCCGTGGACGACCCCGCCCGCCCGCTGACGGTCACCGGCGGGCTCACCTTCGCCGGCGGCCCGTGGAACAACTACGTGACGCACTCCATCGCGACCATGGCCGAACTGCTGACGGCCAACCCCGGCCGGCGCGGACTGATCACGGCCAACGGCGGCTATCTCACCAAGCACAGCTTCGGTGTGTACAGCACCGAGCCACCTCCCGAATTCCGTTGGGAGAACGTGCAATCAGCGGTGGATCGGGAGCCCACGACGGTCGGTCCGGTCGAGTGGGAGGGCGTCGGCACCGTCGAGGCGTGGACGACGCCGTTCGATCGGGACGGGCGACCCGAGAAGGCCTTTCTCACCGTGCGCACCCCCGACGATGCGCGCGCGCTGGCCGTGATCACCGATCCAACCGAAGCCGAGGCGACGGTGCGCGACGACATCGCCGGGGCCAAGGTCGCCGTCGCCGCCGACGGCACCGCAACGTTGCGGTAACCGGCAACGGTCACGGTAGAGACTCAATTGTGCGCGACGGCGGCTGACGTGCCTATTGTCATTGGATAGACGTTGGGGGTGAGGCTCACGTGCACGTGCTGCTTACCGACGCCGCAGGCACCGTCGGGAGGTTGGTCGCACGCCAGTTGATGGCTGCCGGACACACGGTCAGCGGCATCGGCCCCCACCCGCACGATTGCCTTGATCCCGAAGTCGACTTCGTCTGCGCGCCCCTGCAACACCCGGTTCTGACGGAATTGGCCGGCGAGGCCGACGTGGTGATCCACCTCGCGCCGGTCGACCCCAGCGCGCCGGGTGCGGGCGGCCTCACCGGTGTCGCGCACGTGACGCACGCGGCGGCGCAGGCGGGCGCGCGGCTGCTGTTCGTGTCCCAGGCCGCGGGGCAGGCCGAGTTGTACCGGCCGGCCGAGACGCTGGTGTCCACCGGTTGGGCGCCCAGTTTGGTCGTGCGGATAGCTCCGCCGCTGGGACGGCAGCTGGATTGGATGGTGTGCCGCACGGTGGCCACGCTGATGCGCAGCAAGGTCTCGGCCCGGCCCATGCGGGTGCTGCATCTGGACGATCTGGTCCACTTTCTGGTGGTCGCGGTGGGCACCGAACGCACCGGTGTGGTCGAGCTGGCCACCCCGGACACCACCAACGTGATCACCGCGTGGCGGGTGATCCGATCCGTCGAGCCACGGTTGCGGCTGCATGGCGTGCGCAGTTGGGAAAATCTGATTCCGGAACTGGATCTTACTGCTGCACAAGAGGATTGGGCGTTCGACTACGGATGGCAGGCGATCGAGGCGGTGGTCGACACCGGCCGCGGGCTGGTCGGCCGCAAGCTCGGTCCCGCCGGCGCGAGCTACGGGTCCGGTCAGCTGCCGTTGCCGGTGGAGACGCAGCCGCGGCTGCGCCCCGTCGACGGCGGCCCGTTGCGCAACGTGGCTCCCGACGGGCTGGAAGGGGAGTTCGACGACCGCATCGACCCGCGGTTCCCGGTCTTCAGCGCGGCCGGCTTGACCGAGGCTCTGCCGGGCCCGCTGACTCCGGTCACCTTGGATGTGGTGTTGAGTGGATTGCGCGCGGCGGGCCGGGCGATGGGCCGCGTGCTGGCGTTGGGCGACGTGGTGGCCGAGGAGTGGGCGAGCAGGGCGATCGCGGTGTTCGGCCACCGCCCCTACGTCGGGGTGTCGGCCAATATCGTCGCCGCCGGCCAGCTTCCCGGTTGGGACGAGCGGGCCATCACCGAGCGCACGTTGGGCGACCAGTCGCAGCTCACCGACCTGCTGCCGATGGGACGGCCGCACCGCTCCGCCGGCCTTGGATCGGTCGCCAAAGTGGTGGTGACAGCGCGCTCGGTGGCACTGCTGCGCCATCTTCGGACCGACACCCAGGCCTACGTCGCCGCCGCGGTCGACGAGCATCTGGAACCGGCGGACCTGACCGCGCTCAGCGAGGCCGCCCTTCAGGTGCGGCTGCGGCTGCTGCGCGACCGGATCCAGCAGGGCTGGATCCTCACCGGACTATGGGTCATCGACACCGGCGTGACCGCGGCAACCCTGGAGCACACCCGCGCCGCCTCGAGCGTGTCCGGCGTCGGGGTGATCATGGAGAGCGGCCGCGTCGCTGAGGAGACCGCCGAGCTGTCCGCGCTGTTGCGTGCCGATCCGACATTGTGCGCGCTGGCCCGCGAGGGAAACGTCGCCAGCGTCCGCGCACTGTCACCGGCCACCGCGGCCGCTCTGGATGCCGCCGTCGCGAAGCTGAGACACCGCGGGCGCGGGGAAGCCGAGCTGGCCAGCCCGACCTTCGGCGACGAGCCGGGCCTGCTGCTCGAGGTGGCGGCCCGGTCCGCCGAGGGTCCCGCAGCCCCGGCGGTCCCGCCGGCATCCTTGTCGCAGCGCTTGGCCGACAGCGCCCGCAGTTCGCGCGAGCTGGCCCACGACACCACCATCCGCTTCACCCACGAATTCCGAATGACGTTGCGCGAACTCGGATCTCGCCGGGTCGCCGCGGACCTGATCGACAGCGTCGACGACGCGTACTACCTGCTCTGCGACGAGCTCGTCACGATGCCCGCCGACGCGCGGCTGCGAGTCAAGCGCCGCCGCGCCGAGCGGGAACGCCTGCAGGCCAAACCCCCGCCCGACGTCATCGAGCACACCTGGGATCCGACGGACGTTAGCTGAGAAAATCCTTGAGCGTCAACGCATTACGAACAGCGTGCCCGCCCAGGTCGTTGTTGAAGTACACCCACACGTCGCGTCCCTCGTCGGCCCAGTTCGCGATCCGCTCGGCCCAGCGGCGCAGTTCGTCGGCGGTATAGGAACCGGTGTACAGCGAGGCTGGTTCGGGGCCGTGCAGGCGCACGTACACCTGATCGGTGGTGGCGCGGGGGACACACGCCAGGTTCGCGCCGCTCATCACCACGTAGATGGCACGGTATTTCTCCAGCAGCGCATAGACATCCGGGACGTTCCACGACGGGTGACGCAACTCCACCGCCGTCCGGATGGACGACGGCATCAAGCGCAGAAACGTCTCCAGACGGGCGTCGTCCCGTTGCAGCTCCGGATGCGGCTGCACCAGCAGCACACCGGCGCGTTTCCCCAGCGCCTGCCAGCAGCGTTCGAACCGTTCAATCCAGGGTTCCGGACTGGCCAGCCGACGGTAGTGGGTCAGACCGCGATGCGCTTTCACCGTCATGGTGAACCCGTCCGGCAGCCGTTCGGCCCAGCCGGCGAAGGTCGAATCTTTCGGCCAGCGGTAGAAACTGGCGTTCAGCTCCACGGTGTCGAAGACTTCCGTGTAGCGCTGCAGACGTTGCGAGACAGGCAGACCCGGCCGGTACAACACGCCGGCCCAGTGGTCGTAGGACCACCCGGAAGTCCCGATCCGAATGGTCATGGCCGCAGCGGGCGCGTCTGGAGCGTGCGCAGCCCGGGTCTGCTGGTCAGCATGCACAACACCACCGCGGCGTACCCGTACCGCCGCGGCGCAAACCGGCGCGGTCACTCAGGCGGCAGACTGCGGGCGTAATTCACGCCGCGGGTCACCCAACCTTGCAGTTGCCGTTTGGTTTTCACGCCCTCGGTGGCCACCCGTAACCATCCGCGCATCTCCCTGCCGCCCATCACCATCGGGCTGACGTGGTCGCGTGTCAGTAGCTTGTCGATGTCCTGCGGAGACACCCGCACCATCAAACCGCCCTGTCCGCTGACGCAGACGGCCATCTTGCCGCCGACCAGGAAAGCCAGACCGCCGAACATCTGCTTCTCGTCGTAGCTCTCGAGCTGCGCCAGCAGTTCGCGGGTCCGCTTGGCCAGCTCGGTGTCGTAGGCCACCGTCTCAGTCCAGATCCACCCGGATGGTCAGCAGATCGGTGCCCATGGTGCGGACTCCCACGTTGTTGAACCGCGGCAGACTCCGCATCCGCTGCCATGGATCATCGTCGGGCAGCAGGTGCGCGGTCCCGGTGCGCCATTGCCCGCCGATGCGCAGCCGTACTTTCGGATTCGCCTTGATGTTGTAGACGTAATCCGAGTGGTGGCCATGTTCGGAGACCATCCAGAACTGGTTGTCGACGACCTTGCCGCCGACCGCGGTGCGCCGTGGCTGGCCGGATTTTCGTCCGGTGGTTTCCAGCATGATCCCGGGCCCGCGCCGGCCGATCGGGTTGACCACGACTCGCTGGATGCGGTGCACGAACCGCCGTTTGCGGCTCATGCCGGTGTGCGGGCCGGTACCCCGACCATGCGCAGGACCCATTCCCGCGGCACGCCGAACGTGAACGTCCGCCGCGGCACCGTGCTCAACACCGCTTCGGGCAGCGCGGTCTTGTAGTTCAGCGAAAGCCGGCCGGAAAACTGTGGGTCGACTTCGCCGACGTCCGCGGTGAGCATCAGTCCGGCTGCCGAAAACTCGCCCCGCACAGGGCCTTCGGCGGGGGAGTCCCAGCGCAGGTCGACGGCGCGCCCGGCGAGTTTGGGCACGGTCGACAGCGTCCCCACCACCCGCTGCGACGTGATGGCCAGAGCGCCAACGTAACTGCGGACGTTGCCGTTGGACACCTTGCCGGGCACCGAGCCGGTGAATCGGAAGGTGACGGGAACAGACTCGGCCAGATGGATGAGGTTCTCCGTCTCGACTGCTGCCCGCAGGTCTGCGGGCAGCTTGCCGATTCCGAGCAACTTGCGTAGGAAAGCAGCCATTGCTGCACCCTAGCGTCCCTAGGCGGCCACCGTAGCGGTCTGCGCCGGTTCCAGTGCTTGCGCGACGATCTCAGCCACGTCCGTCATCGGCAGCACGGTCAGGGCCTCGAGCACTTCGGCGGGCACGTCGTCCAGGTCCGGCTCGTTGCGTGTCGGGATGAAAACCGTTGACAGACCGGCACGTTGGGCAGCCAGCAGCTTCTGTTTGACACCGCCGATCGGCAACACCCGACCGTTCAGCGTGACCTCGCCGGTCATGCCGACATCGGAGCGCACCTGACGTCCGGTGGCCATCGACACCAGCGCGGTCACCATCGTCACCCCGGCCGAGGGCCCGTCCTTGGGCACCGCACCGGCCGGCACGTGCACGTGGATGCGCCGGTCCAGCACCGCCGGGTCGACGCCCAATTCGGCGGCATGCGAACGCACGTAGGACAACGCGATCTGTGCCGACTCCTTCATCACCTCACCCAGCTGACCGGTCAGTTGCAGGCCCGCGTCACCGTCGACCGCGCCGGCCTCGATGTAGAGCACGTCGCCGCCGAGGCCGGTGACGGCCAGGCCGGTGGCCACGCCGGGCACCGCCGTGCGCTCCGCCGACTCCGGGGTGAAGCGCGGACGGCCAAGGTAGCCAACCAGATCCGGCTCGTCGACGGTGATCGGTTCGTCGGTCTCGGCCAGCCTGGTGGTCACCTTGCGCAGCGTCTTGGCCAGCAGCCGTTCGAACTGCCGCACGCCCGGTTCGCGGGTGTAATCGGCGGCGATCTTGCGCAGCGCGGCATCGGTGACCGTCACCTCGTCCTCGGTCAGCGCGGCCCGGTCCCGCTGCCGGGGCAGCAGGTAGTCGCGGGCGATGGCGACCTTGTCGTCCTCGGTGTAGCCGTCGATCTGCACCAACTCCATGCGGTCCAGCAGCGCCGACGGGATGTTCTCGATCACGTTGGCGGTGGCCAGGAACACCACGTCGGACAGATCCAGATCCAGGTCCAAGTAGTGGTCGCGGAACGTGTGGTTCTGCGCCGGGTCGAGCACCTCGAGCAGCGCCGCGCTCGGGTCGCCCCGGTAGTCGGACCCGACTTTGTCGATCTCGTCCAGCAGCACAACGGGATTCATCGATCCGGCCTCACCGATGGCCCGCACGATCCGGCCCGGCAACGCGCCCACGTAGGTACGCCGGTGCCCGCGGATCTCGGCCTCGTCGCGCACGCCGCCGAGGGCGACGCGGACGAAGTTGCGGCCCAGCGCCCGGGCCACGCTCTCGCCCAGCGACGTCTTGCCGACGCCCGGGGGACCGGCCAGCACCATCACCGCCCCGGAACCGCGGCCGCCCACGACCTGCAAACCGCGTTGTGCGCGCCGGGCACGCACCGCCAGGTACTCGACGATGCGGTCTTTGACGTCGTCCAGCCCGTGGTGGTCGGCGTCCAGGATCTCCCGCGCCGCCGTCAGGTCGGTCGAGTCCTCGGTGCGGACGTTCCACGGCAGATCCAGCACGGTGTCCAACCAGGTTCGGATCCAGCCGGTCTCCGGGCTCTGGTCGCTGGCCCGCTCCAGCTTGCCGACCTCGCGCAGCGCGGCCTCGCGGACCTGCTCCGGCAGGTCGGCGGCATCGACGCGGGCCCGGTAGTCATCGGATCCGTCGGGCTCGCCTTCGCCCAACTCCTTGCGGATGGCGGCCAGCTGTTGGCGCAGTAGGAACTCCTTCTGCGTATTCTCCATGCCGTCGCGCACGTCCTCGGCGATCTTGTCGTTGACTTCGACCTCGGCCAGATGTTCGCTGGTCCAGTCGATCAGCACACGCAGCCGTTCGGCGACGTCGACGGTCTCCAACAGTTGGCGTTTCTGGACGTCGGACAGGTAGGACGCGTACCCCGAGGTGTCGGCCAGCGCGGACGGGTCGGTGAGGCTGTTGACATAGTCGACGATCTGCCAGGCCTCGCGGCGCTGCAGCATCGCCAGCAGCAGCTTCTTGTATTCCGCTGCCAGCGCCTTGATCTCGTCGGTCACCTCGACGTCGGGCACCTCGGTCACCTCGACCCACAACGCCGCGCCAGGTCCGTTGGCGCCGGCACCGATGTGCGCGCGCCGCTCGCCCCGCACGACGGCGGCGGTACCGCCCCCGGCGATCCGGCCGACCTGCAGGATCTTGGCCACCACGCCGTGGGTCGGGTAGCGGTCGTCCAACCGCGGCGCGATCAAGAGCTCACGTGAGTCGCCGGCCTGGGCGGCGTCGACGGCGGTGCGGGCGGTGTCGTCGAGAGCGATCGGCACCACCATGCCGGGCAACACGATCGTGTCGGTCACGAACAGCACCGGCACGGATTTGGCTTCAGCCATCTATTCCTCCAAGAGTTAAGTCTGTTCGACTCAACCTCGGTCACGGACGGTTTGTTCCGTGCTGTGCGCCACACCCTGGCGAGCAGACGCAAAAGCCCCTTATTTCGGCACGAAATGGGGGCTTTTGCGTCTGCTCGCGCTAACGACGCAACTGGGTGAGGTGCTTGGGGGAGAGCTCTTGTAGGCAGGTCACGCCCAGCAGGCTCATGGTCCGCAGCACACCGGTCTGCAGGATGTCGACGGCGCGACGCACTCCCGCCTCGCCGCCGGCCATCAGTCCGTACAGGTAGGCCCGCCCGACCAGCGTGCATCGCGCCCCGAGAGCGACCGACGCGACGATGTCCGCGCCGGACATGATGCCGGTGTCCAGCAGGATCTCTGTGTCGTTGCCGAGCTCACGCGCCACCGTCGGCAACAAATGGAACGGCACCGGGGCCCGGTCCAGTTGGCGGCCACCGTGATTGGACAACACGATCCCGTCGACGCCACGGTCGACCACGGCACGCGCGTCCTCCAGGGTCTGGATTCCTTTCACGACGAGCTTGCCCGGCCACTGGGACTTGATCCAGGCCAGGTCGTCGAAGGTGACGCTGGGGTCGAACATGGTGTTCAGATAGTCGCCGACGGTGCCCGACCAGCGATCCAGCGAGGCGAACGAAAGCGGTTCGGTGGTCAGCAGGTCGAACCACCAGTGCGGGTGCGGCACGGCGTCGAGCACGGTGCGCAATGTCAGCGCGGGCGGGATGGCCATACCGTTGCGGACATCGCGCAGCCGCGCGCCGGCGACCGGGACGTCGACGGTGACCAGCATGGTGTCGAAGCCGGCGGCCGCGGCGCGCCGCACCAACTCCATCGAACGGTCCCGGTCTTTCCACATATACAGCTGAAACCATTTGCGGCCCTGCGGAACCGCTGCGACGACATCCTCGATCGAGCTGGTCGCCAGGGTGGACAACGAGAACGGGATTCCGGCCGCGGCCGCCGCCCGCGCCCCGGCGATCTCGCCTTCGGTGTGCATCAGGCGGGTGAACCCGGTGGGTGCGATCCCGAACGGCAACACCACCGGTTGGCCCAGCACGTTCCAGCCCGCCGTCACGTTGCTCACGTCGCGCAGGATCGTCGGGTGAAACTCGATGTCGCGGAACGCCTGTCGGGCTCGCTCGATGGAGAGCTCGTCCTCGGCTGCGCCGTCGGTGTAGTCGAATGCCGCCCTGGGCGTGCGTCGCTTGGCGATGCGCCGTAGGTCCTCGATGGTCAGTGCGGCGTCCAGGCGCCGCCGGGTGCGGTCGAGTTGCGGACGTTTGAACTGCAGCAGCGGTGCCAGGTCCCGGATCTTGGGGACTTGCCGCTTGACCGCCATCAGCTCATTCAACCAGGGTGAACGCATGGCTTTCGACCTGCAGCGGTTCGTGGACGCGCAGGACCGTGTCTACGCCAACGTGCTCGACGAGCTGCGCAGCGGCCGGAAACGCAGCCACTGGATGTGGTTCGTCTTTCCGCAACTGCGCGGTTTGGGCAGCAGCCGGATGGCCGAGCACTTCGGCATCGTCTCGCTGGCGGAGGCTCGCGCGTACCTGGCGCACGAGCTGCTCGGTTCGCGACTGCGCGAATGCGTCCGGCTGGTCAATCAGGTGCAGGACCGATCGGCCGCACAGATTTTCGGCTCGCCCGACGACCTCAAGCTGAGATCCTCGATGACGCTGTTCGCTCACGCCACCGCCGACAACCACGACTTCGTCGCGCTGCTGGACAAGTACTACGGCGGCGAAGAGGATCCCCGAACGGTGTCTGGGTTGCGCGATTAGACCGGCTGCAGAATCCGCCAGCCGTGCGGTTCGACGACCACCGAGTCCACGACCTCTTCAGGCGGTGCCGCAGACCCGGCGATCACCTTGGCCCGCGGCGCGCCCAGCTCCGGCAGAAAAAGCCGCACCGGCTCGTCGTCGATATTGAGTGCGACCAACAGCGACTCGTCGCCGTGCTGGCTACGAAAGACGTAGTGCTTGTTCTGCAACTGCACCGCGCTGGTCCGGGCCGCGTGCAGCCACGGGTGACGGCGACGTAGTCCGACGAGATACCGGTGCAACTCCCACACGCGAATGCCGCGCTCGTCGAGTTGAATTGGGGGAGTGCCGAACTCGGGCCGCACGGCGTCGTCGCCCCCGTAGCGCTCCTCCTTGACGGCACGGTATCCGAACTCGTCGCCGGCGTAGATGCTGGGCACACCACCGACCGTCAACAAGACCACCAGCGCGTGCGCCAGGTGTTCGGGACGCTCGATCCGGCTGGCGATCCGGGTGACGTCGTGGTTGCCCACGAAGGTCAACGGCACGAACGTTTTCAGCCACGCGCTGTGCCGCTGCAGCGCCCAGTCCAGCTCGAAGAAGTTGCCGTCGTTGATGCTGCTCCAGATCGCCTTCCACAGCTCGTACTGGGTGGCCGAGTCGAATCCCGCCCCCTCGACCATCGCCGCATAGTCACCGTGGATGAGCTCACCGACGAACCACGCGTCGGGATGGCGCTGCCGCACCCGGGGCAGCACATCAGCCCAAAATCGTTGCGGCACCGCGTAAGCCGCATCCAGGCGCCAGCCGTCGGCGCCACGGTCGAGCCAGTGCGACATGACCTCGACCACGTAGTCGGCGACCTCTGGATTGTCATGGTCCAGTGCTGCGAGTTCGGAGTGGCCCTCGAACGTGCCGCCGCTGCGCCACCACTCCGGCCCGGCGAAATCCGCACCGACGTGGTTGAACACCCCGTCGAGCAGGATGCGCAGGCCGCGGCGGCGCGCTTCGCCGACCAAGTAGTCGAAGTCGGAGTCGTCGCCGAGCCGGGGATCGATGCGATAGTGGTCGGTGGTGTCGTAACCGTGTGTGCGCGAGGCGAATATCGGGCCCAGCGCGACCCCGGAC
>NZ_JCALDY010000043.1:0-29922 GCF_059813095.1 Mycobacterium sp. NGS22 | reverse complement strand
CTCGGGCACCGGCAATTTCGGCTTCGGCAACTCCGGCAGCTACAACACCGGCTTCGGCAACGCCGGCGTCGCCAACACCGGGCTGTTCAACGTCGGGAACATCAATACCGGTCTTGCCAACCTCGGCCATTTCAACAGCGGCAGCTTCAATACCGGCGACCTGAACACCGGCGACTTCAACCTGGGTAACTCCAACACCGGCTTCATGAACCCCGGCAACTACAACACCGGTATCGGCAACACCGGCAACGTCAACACCGGCGCGTTGATCCCCGGCAACTACAGCAACGGCATGTTCTGGCGCGGCGACTACCAGGGACTGGCCGGCTTCAACGGCACCATCACCATCCCGGCGATGCCCCTCACCGTAGGCGGATTGGGCACCGTCGGCCCCATCACCGTGCCGCCTATCTCCATTCCGCAGATCGGGTTCGGCGTGAACAGCAACGGTGCGCTGGTGGGACCGATCACCTTGCCGCCGATCTCGATTCCGCCAATCAGTCTGGGCGTCAACAGTTCTGGTGCACTGGTGGGTCCGATCACGGTTCCGCCGATCACCATCCCGAACATCGGCTTGGGCATCAACAGCAACGGTGCGCTGGTCGGTCCGATCACGATCCCGCCCATCACCATCCCGAACATCGGCTTGGGCATCAACAGCAACGGCGCGCTGGTCGGCCCGATCAGCTTGCCGCCCATCACCATTCCCACCATCGGGTTGGGCATCAACAGCAACGGGGCTCTGGTCGGACCGATCAGCGTCCCCCCTATCAGCATCAATCCGATCACGCTGTCGTTGAGCAGCGCGAGTTTGTACGTCCCCATCGAAATCCCGGAGTCGCCGTTCAACTTCGCCTTGATCGGCTTGCCTTCCGCCCCCGGGACCATCGGTCCTTCGCTCATCGATCTGACTCTGGGCGGCATCACGGTCGGCGGTTCGATCGGGGGCATCAACACCCCGACCATCACACTTCCCGGAATTCCGTTGGGTATCAACGTGGGTGGCACCATCGGCCCGTTCAGCACCCCGCCGATCACCCTTCCCGGCATACCTCTGGGAGTCAATCTGGGCGGCGGCCTGGGCCCCGTGACACTGTTCCCGAACGGGCTGAGCCTGGCCGAAATTCCGTTGAGCGTCAACGCGGGTGGCGGCCTGGGTCCGGTGACGTTGTTCCCGAACGGCTTCACCATTCCGGCGATTCCGTTGGGCGTCAACGCAGGTGGCGTGCTGGGCCCGTTGACACTGTTCCCGAACGGTTTCACCATCCCGGAGATTCCGTTGGGCGTCAACGCAGGTGGCACTCTGGGTCCCCTCACCACTCCGCCGATCACCCTGGCGCCCATACCACTGGGCATCCAGGTGACCGGCACGGCCGGACCCATCGAGATCCCGATAAACATCGGCGGCGCACCCGGATTCGGGAACTCCACCGGAGCCCCGTCGTCCGGGTTCTTCAACAGCGGCGCAGGCACTTCGTCCGGTTTCGGCAACCTGGGAGCCGGTGCGTCAGGATTCTGGAACTCCGCCGTGGGCGCGCTGGGCAACTCGGGCATGTTCAACGTCGGGCCGCTGACCTCCGGCGTTGCGAACCTGGGCAATTCGGTGTCGGGTCTGTTCAACACCGGCACGCTGGGCCAGGCGACGGCGTCCTTCACCTCCGGCGTCGGCAATTTCGGCGACCACCTGGCCGGCTTCCTGCGCGGCGGTGCCGCCGAACCGGTGTTCAACCTGGGCTTCGCCAACGACGGCAGCCTGAACTTGGGCGCCGCCAATGTCGGCAACTACAACTTCGGCCTCGGCAACGTCGGCGGTTTCAACTTCGGTGCCGGCAACGTCGGCAGCACCAGCCTGGGTTTCGGCAACCTCGGGGACAACAACTTCGGATTCGGCAACATCGGCCTGGGCAACTTCGGGTTCGGCAATGCCGGTGCCGGCCTGACGGCCGGACTGCAGAACATCGGCTTCGGCAACCTCGGCGACAACAACTTCGGCTTCGGCAATACCGGTAACGGCAATATCGGCTTCGGCAATACGGGCAACGGCAACTTCGGCATCGGGCTCACCGGCGACAACCAGGTCGGGTTCGGCGCGCTGAACTCCGGCAGCGGCAACATCGGCTTCGGCAACTCCGGTACCGGCAACGTCGGATTCTTCAACTCCGGCACCGGAAACTTCGGTATCGGCAACTCCGGCAACTACAACAACGGATTGGGCAACGCGGGCCTGGCCAACACCGGCCTGTTCAACGTCGGCAGCGTCAACAGCGGTCTCGCCAACGTCGGCAGCCACAACACCGGCAACTTCAATGCGGGCAACGTCAACACGGGAGACTTCAACCCCGGTGACACCAACACGGGCGCGTTCAACCCCGGCGACATCAACACCGGTATCGGCAACACCGGCAACGTCAACACCGGCGCGTTGATCCCGGGCAACTACAGCAACGGGATGTTCTGGCGAGGCGAATACCAGGGTCTGCTGGGTGCGGGAGCCACCATCAGCATCCCCACCATTCCGCTCAGCGTGAACGCCATCGGTGCGTTCGGTCCAATCACCGTGCCGGACATCACCATTCCCGCGATCCCGTTGAATCTGTTGGCGGGCGGCGGTGTTGGTCCGATCGTGGTGCCCAACATCGAGATACCGGGCATTCCGCTGGACTTGTTGGCCGGCGGGGGTGTTGGTCCGATCGTGGTGCCCAACATCGAGATCCCCGGCATTCCGTTGAGCATCCTGGCCGGCGGGGGCGTCGGACCGATCACGGTGCCCGGGATCAACATCCCGAGTATCCCGTTGAACATGATCGCTGCCGGCGGTGTCAGCGGCGTGACGATTCCCAGCATCAGCATTCCGGGGATCCCGATCAGCCTCAACGCCGGTGGCAACGTCGGGGGCGTGACCATCCCCGCGATCACGATTCCCGGAATCCCGATCAGCGTCGGTGCGAACATCCCGGTGGACGTCACCATTCGAGTCGTTCCATACCGGGTCCCGGGTTTGCCGGGTCTACCCGATGTCCTCAACGGCAGCATCGGTCCAATTTCGTTGGTGCACTTCGACATCGGCCCGGTACTCACCGGGGGCACCGGCAACATCTCCGTCAACGGCTTCAGCATTCCGCAGTTCAATCTCAACATTCCGTTGAGCGGCTCGACGGCTCCGTTCACCATCGGCGGATTCAGCATTCCCGAGTTCGGGCTCAACATTCCGCTCAGCGGTGCCACCAGCCCGTTCAGCATCGGTGGCTTCAGCTTGCCGCAGATCGGTCTGAACGTTCCGTTGAGTGGCTCGACGGCTCCGTTCACCATCGGCGGGATCAGCTTGCCGCAGATCGGTCTGAACGTTCCGTTGACTGGCTCGACGGCTCCGTTCACCATCCCCGGCATCAGCTTGCCGCAGATCGGTCTCAACGTTCCGCTCAGCGGCAGCACCAGTGCCTTCACCATCCCCGGGATCAGCATCGGCCAGGCGCCGGTGAACATCACCATGAATGGCGGGCTGGGGCCGATCACCATCCCGCTCAACTTCGGCGGCGCGCCCGGCTTCGGGAACGGGACCACTTCCCCGTCCTCTGGCTTCTTCAATATCGGCGCCGGTGGGGTGTCGGGATACAGCAACGTGGGCTCCGCGGTCTCGGGCTTCTTCAACCAGGTGCCCCAGACGCTGCTCGGTGCGGTTTCGGGCTACAACAACGTCGGCCAGTTCCTCTCCGGTGTGTCCAACCTGGGCCACACCATGTCCGGGATCGCCAACACCAGCTCGGTGGGCCTGATCACCGCCGCGTTCAACGCCGGCGTCCGCAACTTCGGGGAGCGCCTGGCCGGGTTCTTCACCACCGGCGCCGGGCCGTAGCCGGTCGGACCTGCCGCTGCGCGCTTTCGCGGCATCCGAGGTCGTGCTGACGGCTGTGGTCGGCGATTCCTGGGCTTTGAGTGTGAAGCCCTGGCTTTGAGTGTGCGTCCTGGGCTTTGAGCGTGAAGCCTGGGCTTTGAGCGTGAAGCCTGGGTGGGATTTCGGTCGGCTTTCCCACCGTGGGTTCACTCCGAAAGCCAAGGCTTCACACTCAAAGCCAAGGCTTCACATTCAAAGCCGGTGCAGCGGTCAAAAGCCACTCACCCTGCCGCGTGGACTTGACCAGGGATTCACACTTGGCCGGGAATCACCCGAAGACACCGGGTCCGCGAAGAGTACCGCCAGCACCAAGACTGAGACCGGGGAAGTCCCAAGCGGCACCGTTGTCCGATACGCCCTACCCGTGAGCGCCGTTGCTGCCGGCGATGCCGTTGCCGCCCGAGGCGCCGGTAGCGCCGTTGCTGCCGGTGGCACCGTTGGACCCGTTGAACTGACTGCTCCCGTTGTTCCACGAGGTGCCCGCGCCGCCGGCACCGCCGGTGCCGCCTGAACCGCCGGAGCCGCCTGTGCCGGCAGCGCCGCCAACGCCGCCGGCGCCGCCGCCGACAGTGCCACCATTGACACCCAAGCCACCGGCGCCACCGCCGCCACCGTTGCCGCCTGCGCCGCCGGTGCCACCGGTGCCTCCGCTACCCCCCCAGCCACCGTTACCGCCGCTGATGCCGCCGCTTCCGCCGCTGCCGCCCTGGCCGCCCACCGCCCCGACTCCACCGCCGCCGCCGGCCCCGCCGTCGCCACCGATGCCGCCGACCGCGTTCCCAGCCCCGTATCCGGCGTTGCCACCGGCTCCGCCCGCGCCGCCGTAACCGCCGTTGCCGCCGCCAGCCCCTTGACCACCCTTACCGCCGTTGCCGCCCGGACTGTTGGTCGGCACCGCGGCATTGCCGCCCTCGCCGCCCCTGCCGCCCATGCCGCCGCCGGCGCCACCTTCACCGCCGACGCCACCGGGGCCACCGCCCGGGTAACCGGGGAGAGTCCCGGCGTTGTATCCGCCCTTGCCGCCGGTGCCGCCGTTCGCCCCGTATCCGCCGGTGCCACCCGCGCCGCCGGTGCCCCCGATGGCACTTGTCCCGTTGGACCCATTGCCGCCCATGCCGCCGGTGCCACCGTTAGCCCCGTACCCGCCGGTGCCGCCGGCACCGCCGGTGCCACCGACCGCGAACATCTTGGCGTCGGCCAGGGTCGACCAACCGCCGTTGCCGCCGGTGCCGCCGATTTCGCCGTACCCGCCGTTCGCGCCGGCGCCGCCGGTGCCGCCCACCTGGTTGGGGGCAATGACATCCACCCCTTTGGCCCCGGACGCGGCGGGACCTGACTGGTTGGCGAAGGCGCCGGGGTTGACGCCGGCAGCACCGCCGGCGCCGGCACCCCCCTTGCCGCCATTGCCGCCGCTACCGGCGTTGCCGACGCTGCCGTTCGAAGCTCCGACACCGCCGGCCGTGCCGCCAGCGCCGCCGTTACCACCATTCCCACCGATGCCGCCGCTGCCACCGTTGGCCCCGTTCGTCGTGGCACCGCCACCGGCGCCACCGTTGCCGCCGCTGCCGGCGTTACCGCCCTTGCCGCCGTTTCCGGCGCCGGTACCGCCAGCGACCGCCGCTGCGCCGCCGTCGCCGCCCTTGCCGCCGTTGCCGCCGTTGCCGCCCGCGGAGCCGGCAGCGCTGCCGGTGCCGCTCTTGCCCAGCGCGCCGAGGCCGCCGTTGCCGCCGATGCCACCGTCCCCGGCGACGCCCACGGCCCCGCCGGGGGCTGCGGCCGCACCGGCTTGGCCGCCGGTCCCGCCGGTCCCGCCATGCCCTCCGTGGATGGATCCGGTGGTTCCGGCGCCGCCGGCACCGCCGGTGCCACCGATCCCGCCGTTTCCGCCTGCGCCCAACGTGCCCGATTTGAAGCCGGCAGCGGTCGCGTTACCGGCTGCGCCGCCCTGGCCGCCCGTCCCGCCGTTTCCGCCGATGCCGCCGGTCGCGCCGGCACCACTGGTGCCGCCGGTGCCGCCGATACCGCCGACGCCCCCATTGCCGCCGTTGCCGCCGTCGCCGGATATCGATCCGCCGCTGCCGCCCTTTCCGCCCTTGCCCCCGTTGCCGGCATTCCCACCGGCGCCCCCGTTCTGGCCGGCGCCGGATGCGTCCGACCCGGTAGTGCCGATGGCACCCGCTCCCCCGGTGCCGCCCGCGCCACCGCTACCGACCGGCCCGGCGTCCCCGCCATTGCCGCCGTTGCCGCCGTTGAGCCCACTGAAGGCGGGCGCGGCGGCGCCGGTGCCGCCGATACCGCCGTTGCCGCCGACACCCAGGTCGCCGGATTTGCCGTTCGCACCCGCCGTGCCGGCGTGGACACCGCTACCGCCGCCGGCACCCCCGGCGCCGCCGCCACCACCGGCACCCGGGTTTCCGCCCTTGCCGCCGTCACCACCGTTGCCGCTGCCGCTGTTGGCGAAGGTGCCGGTACCGCCGGCGCCGCCGTCGCCGGCCGCTCCGCCGAACCCGCCGGTGCCCGCAACCCCGCCGGCACCCCCGGTGCCGGTGCCGGACGCGCCGGTACCGGGCGCGCCGCCCGCGCCGCCTTTGCCGCCGGTACCACCTTGACCGCCGTTGCCGCCCAGACCGCCGGTCTGTCCCGCGTCGCCGGTGTTGCCGTTTGCGCCGGACCCGCCGATTCCTCCGACGCCGCCGCGGCCGCCGGCGCCGCCATTGCCTCCGACGCCGGAGATCGACCCGCCTTTGCCGCCGGCTCCGCCCTCGCCACCGTCGCCGCCGTTACCACCCGCGGCACCGTGGCCACCGGCACCGCCCGACTGACCGGACTTGGTCCCGTTCGTGCCTTCGACGCCCATCGCTCCCGCTCCGCCGGCGCCACCGGTACCGCCGTTGCCGAACGCTCCGGCGTCGCCGCCCGACCCGCCCTTGCCGCCGTTGAGGCCACTCAACGCCGGTGCGTCAGCTCCTGCGCCGCCGGTGCCGCCGTGCCCGCCGACACCGTGGGCGCCCACGACACCGTCCGCGCCCTTGGCGGCTGTGCCGTAACCCGCTCCGCCGTTGCCGGCGGTACCACCGGCGCCTGGCGTCCCGCCGGTCCCGCCGTCACCGCCGTTGCCGGTGCCGCCGTTCTCGAAAGTGCCGGCGCCGCCGGTGCCGCCACTGCCGGCAGTCCCACCGAAACCGCCGTTGCCGCCTTGGCCGCCGACACCGCCCTTGCCGGTGCCCGAAGCCCCGGTGCCGGGCGCGCCGCCCTGGCCGCCGTCGCCGCCGGCACCGCCTTGACCGCCGTTGGTGCCGGCTCCGCCGGTCTGGCCTGCTAGTCCGGTGGCACCGTCGGTGCCGGCGCCGCCGAAGCCGCCCGTGCCGCCGGTCCCGCCGGCGCCGCCGTTGCCGCCCACCCCGGACGTGGTGCCGCCGCTACCGCCGACACCACCGTTGCCGCCGTGGCCGCCCGAGCCGCCGATCAGGCCGTTGAGACCTTGGGTCCCGTTGGCGCCGGCACCCCCGGCCCCGCCGGTGCCGCCGTTGCCGACCGGCCCGGCGTCACCGCCGTTGCCGCCGTGGCCGCCGTTGAGTCCGCTGAATGCGGGCGCGGTGGCACCGGCGCCACCGGTGCCGCCGTGACCTCCCGTGCCGATTGAGCCGACGGATCCGTCGGCACCTTTCGCGCCGGTGGTGCCGCCGCCTGCGCCGCCGGTGCCGCCGGCACCGCCGGAGCCGACCGTTCCGCCCGCTCCGCCCTTGCCGCCGTTTCCGGTGCCGCCGTTGGCGAAGGTGCCGACGCCGCCCGTCCCGCCGCTGCCGGCGATGCCGCCGGTGCCGCCGTCGCCCGCCGCGCCGCCGCCCGCATCGATGCCTTTACCGGAAGCACCGCTACCGGCCTGCCCGCCCGCGCCGCCGTTACCGCCGCTGCCACCCTGACCGCCGTTGGTGCCGTTTCCGCCGGTAGCACCCAGCGCGCCGGTGTTGCCGTCATAGCCGTTGCCGCCGAACCCGCCGAGGCCGCCGCGGCCACCACCGCCGCCGCTGCCACCGAATCCGGACGTGGTACCGCCGGCGCCGCCGGCGCCGCCGGCCCCCCCGTTGCCACCGTTACCGCCGATGCCGCCGTTCTCGGCGGCGGTGGTCGCGTTGGTCCCGTGGGCTCCGACATAACCGTGGCCGCCGCTACCGCCGGTGCCGCCGTTGCCGACCGAGCCGCCGTCACCGCCCTTGCCACCCGCGCCGCCGTGACCGCCGTCGACGGTTGCGGAGGCACCGACGCCGCCGGCGCCGCCGTTGCCGCCGAAGCTCGGGCTGCTGCCCGCCTTACCGTTTGCCCCGCTCAGGGTCCCCGTGCCGCCTGCCCCTCCGGAGCCGGCGACGCCGGCGGCACCCGGATCGCCGCCGTGGCCGCCGTTGCCGCCGTTGCCCGCGACTCCGTTCACGACGGCACCGTTGCCGCCACGCCCGCCGTGCCCCGGGGTGCCACCCTGACCGCCGTCACCGCCGGCGCCGCCTTGACCGCTCACGCCCTTGCCCAGCGCGGTGCCACCGACGCCGCCGGCGCCGCCCTGGCCGCCAGATCCGCCGTCGCCGCCGTCGCCGCCGGCCACACCGGCACCGCCGTCCGTGCCGGTGATGCCGGCGCTGCCGTCCGCGCCATGGCCACCGGCACCGCCCACGCCGCCGTTGCCGGACGTCGTGCCACCAGCGCCGCCGTTGCCGCCGGTACCGCCGTTGCCGCCGGCGTTGCCGTCGGCGCCCGGGGCCACCACCGGTGCGCCGGCCAACCCGGCACCACCGGCACCGCCGGCGCCGCCGTCGCCGACCGACCCGCCGTCACCACCGTGGCCGCCCGCGCCGCCGTGCCCGCCGGCCGTGATCGCGCCGGCACCTGCCCCGCCGGCGCCACCGTTGCCGCCGGAGGCCGCCGTGCTCCCGGCCTCGCCGTCCGCGCCGAAGGCGCCCGGCTGGGCGCCCGCGCCGCCGGCGCCGCCGAGACCCGCCGCACCGGCCGCGCCGGGATCGCCGCCTTTGCCGCCGTCGCCGCCGTTGCCCGCAACCCCGTTGGTGACGGTGCCCTGGCCACCGGCACCCCCGTTACCGGGCGCGCCGCCGCTGCCGCCGTTGCCGCCGGCACCGCCTTGCCCGCCGGCGCCGGAACCGAGCGCAACACCGCCGAGCCCCCCGGCTCCGCCCTTGCCGCCGGCGCCGCCGCTGCCGCCGTCGACGCCGTTGGATCCGGCCCCGCCGGCGGTTCCGGACACCCCGGCGGTGCCGTCGGCGCCCGCACCACCGGCGCCACCGACGCCGCCATTACCCGAAGTCGTGCCCCCGGCGCCGCCGTCACCGCCGGCTCCACCGTCACCCCCGGCGTTGCCGGTTGCTCCCGGAGCCGTCACCTGCGCGCCGGCCCGTCCGGCCCCGCCGGCCCCGCCGGCACCACCCGTCCCGACCGCTCCCGCGTCGCCACCCCGACCGCCGGCTCCACCGGCCGCACCGGCGGTTGTCGCGTCAGCCCCGGCGCCGCCCGCACCGCCGTTGCCGCCGGTTGTGGGGGTGGCGCCGTGCAGTCCGGCACCGGCTCCGGGCGCGCCCGCACCGCCCGCGCCGCCCAGGCCGGGGTTGCCGCCGCGGCCACCCTCGCCACCGCTACCGGCGACCCCGTTGACGACGGTGCCCTTGCCGCCCGCTCCACCGGTTCCGGCGGTACCACCCGCGCCGCCGGCTCCACCGGCACCCGGGGTGCCGGCCTGGCTGAACAGAGCACCCCCGGAGCCGCCGACGCCGCCCACCCCGCCGGTTCCGCCGCCGCCGCCGTCGCCGCCGGCTCCACCGGGCAGGCCCGGGTCGCCCACCGCGCCGAGACCACCGGCACCGCCCGCGCCGCCGACACCGCCGACGCCCCCGGCGCCCCCGTTGCCGTAGAGCAGTCCCGCGTTGCCGCCGGCGCCGCCGTTTCCGCCCAGACCGCCGGCCGTGCCGTTGCCGCCGTTGCCGCCCGGTGACAGGGCGTCGCCGCCGACAGACCCGGAGATGCCGGTGCCACCGGCGCCGCCGGCACCGCCGTTGCCGAAGAGGAATCCCGCGTTACCGCCGGCACCGCCGCTGCCGCTCTGGGCGCCACCGATGCCGCCGATCCCGCCGGCCCCGCCGGCGCCGGTCAGCAGTCCGCCGCTACCCCCGGCTCCGCCGGTGCCGCCGGTGCCGGTAGCGGAGAAGCCGCCCGCGCCGCCGGCTCCGCCGGTGCCCCACAATGCAGCCGCACCCCCGGCCCCGCCGGTACCGCCGGTGCCGGACACCGAGGATCCCCCGGCCCCGCCCAGGCCCGCCGCGCCGAACAGGCCGGCCGCTCCGCCGGCGCCGCCGCCGCCCCCGACACCGCTCGTCGACGATCCGCCCGCCCCACCGATTCCGCCGACGCCGAACAGGCCGGACGCCCCGCCGCTGCCGCCCGCGCCGCCGTTGGCACCGTTCAGACCGGTCGCGCCGGAGCCGCCGGCACCGCCATTGCCGAACAGCAGGCCCGCCGCACTACCGTGCTGCCCGGTGCCCGGCGCCCCGTCGGCGCCGTTACCGATCAGCGGACGGCCCAACAAAGCCAGCGACGGTGCATTGATTGCCTTAAGTGTCTCGCGCATGAGCGCCGCGCTGACGGCTTCGGCGCTTGAATAGGAAGCCGCTGTCGCCTGCAAAGTGCGAACGAATTGCTCGTGGAAAACGGTCGCTTCGGCGGCAAGGTTTTGGTAACTGACGGCATGCGCACCGAATAACGCCGCGATGCGGGTGGAAACTTCGTCGGCGGCGGCGGCCAACATCTCCGTCGTGGGCACCGCTGCAGCGACATTGGCTGCGCTGATTGTGGATCCAATGCTCCCGACGTCCGATGCCACGGCGGCGAGTGTCTCGGTTGCAGCAATCACGTACGACATGGCAGTAGAACCCGCTTTCCCAAAAGTGGCCCGACCCGCCGATGCTATTACTCGCCTGCCGAATCTCGACTAGATCCGGCGTTCGTTATCGAAACGTTATAGCCGTCATAGAAAACGTCTATTTGCTTTACAAGCGACCTTTAATTGCATGAATTCGGCCTTCTTGTATGGCAGGTGGTCACCGGGTGCGGGCAGTGTCCATCGCCGGTTCGCTGTCGGCGACGCAAGAGACGAAATCTCCCCGGCGCAGCCGGCGCCGGGGAGACTAGGGAGAAGATTCGCGCTCAGTTTTCCTTGAGGATCAGCTTCCGCAACGCCGCGCCGTCGGAGGTGAGCAGTTCCTCGATACGAGGCTTGTTCACCTCGGCGACGATGATCTCGCCGACCTCCTGATACACCTCGCTGAAGATGCCGTGCGACTTCATCTTCTCGGTCTGGTACTGGTTGTCCTCGGTCGGCGTGACGTAATAGACCGCGTCGGCCTTGAACCGGTGCACCAGCCACAGATGGATCAAGGTCATCAGCCGCTTCTGGCGTAGCTTCTCGGCGAAGGTGTTCTGGTCACGTACCTGCAGGATGCTCCGGCCGTGCCGGTCCTTGATGGGGTCGACGACGACGTTGGCCAGCTGCTCGTCGGCGTCCCCGTAGATCCCCAGTTCCAGCACATCCGAACCGGCGCGGCGGGGCCGCAGCGTGACCCGGAGCTTCTCGCCCAGCTGATAGTGCTCGCTCCACACCGCCAGCCACTCCTCGAGCAGCTTCTTGGGCACCTCGGTCTGCACCAGGTGCTGGTGCTGGGTGGACCCCTTGCCCATGGATTTGGTGGTCGCCGTGCGTCCCGAGGACGCCGCCAGCGCGGCGTCGCTGCGCGGCCCGCCCACCAACGTCTGCGGCGTGCGGTACGGCGACTCGACCAGGCGCATCTTGCGTTGCAGCCGGGCCAGCGCCAGCATCCCGTCCTGGCGGAGGTTGGTGGCGAACTCCTCGGCGGCGACGCCGTCGATCTGGTGACCGCCGTAGGTGATGAAGTTGAAGACGAACCCCATCTTGCCCAGCTCCGCGGGGAACTCGCGCATCTCCTCGTCGGTCATGCCGGTGGTGTCCCAGTTGAACGACGGCGACAGGTTGTAGGCCAGCATCTGGTCGGGATACACGGCATGGATGGCATCGGCGAACTGGCGTGCGTCGGCCAGATCAGCGGTCTTGGTCTCCATCCACAGGATGTCGGCGAACGGCGCAGCGGCCAGCGACTTCGCGATCGCATAGGGGATGCCGCCGCGGATCTGGTAGTAGCCCTCCGGCGTCTTGGCCAGCTCGCAGTCCCATCCCGGGTCGACACCCAACTCTTTCGCCTTGCGTCGCGCGTCATAGAGCGACGCCGTGGCGGCGAACGTGCGCCAATCCTGTGCGCTCATCCCACGCGGCTCGTCGTCGCTCTCACCGAATTCCAGGACCTCGGCGACCGCTTCCCCGTAGGTGAGCACCCCGGCGTCGTCCTCCCAGGCGGCCACGAACCGCGATTCGACGTCGTCGTACACGTCGTCGATCGAGGTCTCGCCGTTCTCCCGCCACGTCTTGATCGCCTCGGCGATCAGCTCGGTGATTCCCTGACGCTCCAGCCACGCGCCCGCCTCGGCGTACTCGTCGTCGCTGAGCGAATACAGCAGGTGCCCGTTGAGTTCCTCGACACCCGAGTCGTAGAACCGCCGCATCATCGCCAGGAAACACGCTTTGTACGACGGCACCTGGAGGTTGGTGGCCCCGAGCAGGAACGGCTGGTCGCGTTCGTCGCCGCGGCTGTCGAGCAGGTTGGCCGCCTCGGCGTCGGTGCGCGCGACGATGATGCCGGGCACCCGCATGATGTCGAGCTGGAACCGGGCGGCGTTGAGTCGCTTGATCTGTTCGTCCGAGGGGACCAGGACCTTGCCGCCCTGGTGGCCGCACTTCTTGGTGCCCGGGCGCTGGTCCTCGATGTGGTAGCCCGGCACGCCGACCTCGGCGAAACGTCGAATCAGGTTGCGCACGTGCGGATCTCCGCCGTGACCGGTGTCCGCGTCGGCGATGATGAACGGCCGGTAGTCGAAGAAGGTGGCCGACGCGCGCTGGCGCTCACTCATGTTCAGCCGCTGATATTCCTGGTTGCGGTCGGCGGTCAGCAGCGCACGCACCAGCACCGCGGCATCGTCGGGCACCTGGCTCAACGGATAGCTGGCCAGGTCCGGTCCCGGGTCCTCGGTGACCGAACCCTTGGCCGAGGTCGCCCAGCCGCCCAGGTAGATGGCCTCGATGCCCATCCGCTTCATGCTCACCGCCTGCCCCGGTGAATAGGGGCCGAAGGTGGTGACGCTCTTCTTCTCGGCGAACAGTTCGCGCAGGCGCGGGAAGAAGGCGGCCGCCGCCTCGCGTGCCACGGTGTAGTCGACCGGGATCGTGCCGCGTTGCTCGACGACCTGGCGGGCCGTGTAGAGGCGGGTGATGTCGGCGAAGCGCGGGCTCTCGAAGTAGCGCTGCGTCGCGGCGACGTCTTCCTCGAACTGTGATTGGACCGCATTGTCCGTTTCGGCGATGGCCATGGCCTTACGCTCCTCTTCAGCCCCGATTCACCTGACGCACGAAGTGTATGCCCCAAGATAGTGATCTGAATCACCGGCCGAGGGGCCTGCATCACAATGGCTTTCGCGCCCCGTCCGGGGCGAGCGTCAGCTCGGTCCCGGTACGGCCGCGCCGTACCGATGGCAGGCGGCCAGCGCCAATTCGACGTCGACGCGGTCATCGATCGGACGTCCGCGACGAGCGACGGCTTGCTCCACCCGGTTCCTCAGCACGGTGAAGGGGACATCGAGATCGCGTGCCGCGGCCTCGTGGACGGATCCGCTGTGCAGGAACACCCGCAACGACTCTCGCAGCAGCGCGTCGTCGTCGGTGTCGGCGGCCAGCGGGCCGAGGACATCGGCCACCCATCCGCGGATTTCGGCGGTGTCGGTGCCGAGCAACGCCACGGCCGCCAGGTCCGGATCGGTGGCCGCGGCCACCGTCCGCTGAGCATCCGAGTGCGCCGGGCCGCCGGCCGACACCGCCGACCGCACCCGCTGGGCCTGACGGTGGGAACGACGGAATCCACCCACCCCGGTGCCGATCGCGCCCAGCGCGATGGACGGCGAATCCTCTCGGACACGGGCGAATTGGCGCACCTTTGCGACGATGTCGCCGGGCGCGGTTCGAAACGGCAGCCAGCCCCAGGCGCTGGTCCGGTCGGCGGCGGCGAACAACGGCGCCGCGGAGGCGTCGACGGCCCCGGCCAAGCTGCGGACGAAGCGCTGCATGCGGGCCAGCTCGTCGTGTTCGGTCGCCGGGTCCGGCTGCCACGCGATGACCGCGACGTGTTGCCACCGCAACGGGTAACGGATTGTGGCAGAGGTGATGTCGACGTCGACGGCGGATCCGTCGGCAAGCACGTCCCGGACCCTCATCGCGCGGATGCTGTTCTGGTTTTCCAGCCAGTGCTGGCGTTCGTCTTCGTACGCGCTGACCACGTGTTGGGACACCAGGTCGACGTATTCGAACACCAATGTGGTGATCACCTCGATCACGGCGACCCTGGTGGTGGGTTCGACGTCGAGGGCACGCAGTTCGGTGAACACCAGCTCGGTCATGTGCCGCTGCCCGAGTCGATACGCCCGCACCAGAGACGTGACCGGTACGTCGTGCTGGGCCACCCGGCGGGCATACTCCAGTGCCGCATCGGGAGCGGTGATTTCGTCTACCGGGATGTCATGCAGCAGTGCATCGAAGATCGTCTCGATGTTGGCCCGGATGCTGGCGCCCATCAACTCGAGCATGTGCGCATCGCCGCGCAGTTCGGGGACCTGTTCTTCGAGCGCTTTTTGAATCGTCGTGCTGATGTCGGCGACCTGCCGTTGCAGCCCGGTCGCGATCGTCAAGACACAGGCGTGCACCTCGTCGTCACCGGACGAATAGCTCACTCTTGGAACGGTAACGCCACTCGCGACGGAACCGGTAGAACTCCGAGCCCGCCGCTATCCGGTGGCGAGGCCGGGAGTGTATGACGGAGACGTACCGCAACCGAACAAGGAGAAACCGTGCGCGCAGTCGTCATCACCAAACATGGCGGACCGTCGGTCCTGCAGGTACTGCAGCGTCCGGACCCGCCACCGCCGGGACCGGGCCAGCTGCGCATCGAAGTCCGGGCCGCCGGCGTCAATTTCGCCGATCACCTCGCGCGTGTCGGCCTGTATCCCGACGCACCCGACCTCCCCGCCGTGGTCGGCTACGAAGTGGCCGGCACCGTGGTGGCCGTAGGCGACGGAGTGGAAGACAGCCGGATCGGCGAAAGGGTCTTGGCCGGAACGCGTTTCGGTGGTTACGCCGAGATCGTCAACGTCGCCGCGGCCGACTCGGTGCCGTTGCCGGAGTCGGTGAGCTTCGAACAGGGCGCGGCGGTTCCGGTCAACTACGCCACCGCGTGGGCGGGCCTGCACGGCTACGGGTCGCTGCGCGCCGGCGAACGGGTGCTCATCCACGCCGCGGCCGGCGGTGTGGGCATCGCGGCCGTCCAGTTCGCCAAAGCCGCCGGGGCCGAGATACACGGCACCGCCTCGCCCGCAAAGCACCAGAAGCTGGCCGAACTGGGTGTAGACCGGGCGATCGACTACCGCCGTGACGGTTGGTGGAAGGGGCTGCAGCCCTACGATCTGGTGCTCGACGCCCTGGGCGGCACGTCGTTGCGACGGTCCTACGATCTGCTGCGGCCGGGCGGACGGCTTGTCGGCTACGGCATCTCGAATCTGCAGGAAGGCGAGAAGCGGTCGCTGCGCAGGGCGGCGCCGCACGCGCTGGCGATGCTGCGCGGGTTCAATCTGATCGATCAGCTATCGGAGTCCAAGACCGTCATCGGCCTGAACATGCTGCGGTTGTGGGATGACCGGGGCACGCTCGAACCTTGGATCACGCCACTGCGCCAAGCGCTCGACGACGGCATCGTGGCACCGGTCGTGCACGCCGCGGTCCCGTTCTCCGAAGCCCCTGAGGCACACCGGATTCTGGCGGCGCGGGAGAACATCGGCAAGGTGGTGCTGGTGCCGTAACGGCGGACAGCAATCCGCGTGTCAGTCCGCGGCCGCGATCAGCGCGGCGAGCCGGCTGCGGTCGACTTTGCCGGTCACGTTGTAGGGAATGTCGTCGACAATCCTCAGTCGCTCCGGCAATTTGAAGTAGGCGATCAGATCCGCGCAGTGCGATCGCAGTTCCTCCAGCGTCACCGGCGCGCGCGACACCACCGCGGCACCTACCCGCTGGCCGAGTTCTTCGTCGTCGACTCCGGCCACCGCAACGTCACGCACCGCCGGATGGGACCGCAGCGCCTCCTCCACCTCGATGGGCCCGAACTTCTCGCCGCCACGGTTGATGGTGTCGCGCAGCCGGCCGCTCGGGTACAGGTAGCCGTCGGCGTCCCTACGGCCCAGATCACCGGTGCGCAACCACCCCGCGGTGCTGTTCAGCGGGCTGTCGACCCAGATCTCGCCGACCGCGCCGACCTCCACTTCCACACCGGTGTCCGGGTCGACCACGCGCACGTCGACGCCGGGAAGGGGCCGTCCCACCGATCCGGTCCGGGCTGGATCATGGTGATCCTCGGGCAGCAGGTTGGCGTAGGTGCCCAGCGTCTCGGTCTGGCCGAACACATTGGTGAATGCCACGTGCGGAAGGGCCGCAATTGCCTTGCGCATCAACGTCTTCGGCGCGGCCGCGGCCCCGTAGGTGATCGCGGACAGCGAGGACAGGTCGGTGGCGGCGAAGTCGGGATGTTCCAGAATTCGATGAATCATCGTGGGCACCAAGAACATTGCGGTCACCCGATGCCCGGACACCAGTCGCAGCCACTGGCCGGCGTCGAACCGGCGCTGCACCACCAGGGTGTTGCCCGAGTACAGACTGGCGAGCAAGCCGAGCGACCCTCCCACGTGGAAGTAGGGCACGCACATCATCACCGCGTCGGGCGCGGTGTCCGGCGAGAACGGCTCGGATGTCCGGTTGAGCCGTGCGGTGAGTTGCCGGCTGCCGATCGGGACCGTCTTGGGCAGGCCGGTGGTGCCGCTGGTGAACAGGACCATCGCGGGCAGGCCGTCATCGACGCATACCGGAGGTGCCGGCCGTTCGTCGCCGGCGAGGAGTTCGGACGCCGTCAAAACGGTGGGCACCGCCGCTTCGCGCAGGCGGTCGGCGTGCGTCTGCCCCGCCACCGCCACGTCCGTGCAACCGGCGTTGTCGAGCAGTGCCCGCAGTTCCGGCGGCGTCAACGCCGGATTCATCAGCGCTGCCGCGGCGCCGATGCGGGCCGCTCCGAGCAGGGCGGCGATCGAAAGAAGGCTCGCGGTGTCGACGACGGCGACGCGGTCGCCGGGGCGGACACCGTGTGCAGCCAAGCCGGCCGCGCAGGCTCGCACGGCCCCGGCGAGTTCGGCATAGCTGTACGGGCGGTCGTCGATGACGAGCGCGGTGCGCTGCGGATCGTGTGTCGCCGCGGCGTCGACGATGGTCCCGATGTTCATGTACTCAGTACAGCGGCGACCAGGTCGAGGTCCGCAGCAGCCGACTGGTCCACTGATCCCGTAAGTCCAGCGCATCGTGCAGCCACGTTCCGGGAGTCCGGTATTCGGCCGGGATATGGGTGCGTAGCAGGTCGAGCAGCGCCTCGGGACGACTGATCTGCTGCATCAGGATCACTTCGCGGCGCAGGTGACTGCCCAGGGCGGGCTGGAACGACGCATGCATCCGCAGCATGGACGCCGGCTGTTCCAGGCCGCGGGCATAAACGTCCCCGCACCGCAGGATGTATTCCTCGAACTTGTCCTCGTAGGGCCACATGGTGTCTTCCATGTAGAGGCTCATATCGTGCTCGCGCCCGTCCACCGGCACATCGTCGAACGACACCTCTTGCATCGGCGACCACGGCAGCGGCACCAGCAGCTTGGCGTCGACTCCGTGGCGCAGTTCGTCGGTGTGATGCATCCAGTCCCGCAGGTCCCCCTGCTGCACCCGCTTGGTCAGTCGTTCCCAGGCCGCGCCGTCGCGAACCGCGGTCACGGTGATGACGGTGTATGCCGGGCCGCTGCCCTGGGCCTGGTTGGTGTACCACAGCAGCCGGGCCTCGTCGCCGGCGGCCAGCGTGGGCATCCAGCCTTCGCGAAACGCCGCCTCGAATTCATCCTCGGCGCGCCCGCGCACCGTATGGACTTCATGCATGAACAGCAACGCCCAGACCTCCGAACGCCTTCTCGCCCACTATTTGCAGGGACGTTAATCGGGACGAATCTTCCTGTCCACGCCGGCTCTACGCACTCGTCAATATCTCAGGCGCACCGTCCGGGCCGCTCGCCGAGTACGCTGTTTAGTTATGAGTTCTAAGCAAGCGCGAGTTTTCGGCGTCGCTGCACTGTTGGTCGCAGGCTGGGCGGGCTCGCTGGGTGTCGCGGCCGCCGACCCGGAGCCGACCCCGTCCCCGGCCCCGGCTCCCCCGGGCGCCGCTGCGCCGGCCGCGGCACCCAGGACGACCATCGACCATGACGGCGTCTTCACCGTCGGCAAAGACATCGCCCCGGGGGTGTATGCCTCCGCCGGGCCCGTCGGCAACGGCACCTGCTACTGGAAGCGGATGGGTAATCCCGACGGTGCACTGATCGACAACGCGATGACCAAACGGCCCCAGGTCGTGCAGATCGAGGCCACCGACAAGGCGTTCAAGACCAGTGGTTGCCAGCCCTGGCAGCCGTCGGGCGAGGCACCGCCACCCGCGGCCGCGGGTCCGCAGGTGCAAACCGCCCTCGGCATCCTGAACGGGCTGCTCGCGCCGAACGGTCAGCACGGGCCATAGCCCCCCGGTCGGGACTCAGGCCGGTGGGGCCAGGGCGCCCTCGACCGTGGTGTACATCGGCAGCAGGCGGCGCAGGCCGCAGGCGGCGATGGTACGGGCCACGATCGGCTGATCGCTGACCAGCCGCAGATTCACCCCGCGCCGACGACACCGCACCGACTCTTGTGCCAGCACGGCGTAGGCGCACGATCCCAGGAAGTCCAGTTCCCGGATGTCGATGACGAACGGTCCCGGCGCAATCGCGATCGAGGCGCTTCGGTTCACCAGACGCTGCCAAATGGTCTCGTTGCTGGCATCGATGTCACCGCCGACATGGACGACCACCGCCGAGCCGGTGCATTCGGTGAGCGCTCGCAAACCGCTGCTGGGATCGGTGATTTGAGAATTCAGCCGCGTGCTGGATGGAGCTGGCGATGATTTGATCGCGACAGTCTTCATCGTTCGCAATGTCCCGTCGTCGTGGTGGCTGAGGATGCCTTCGGTTCTGAAGGCGGCAACGTCGTCGTACCGAAAAACAGCGTAGGTGTTCGCGGGGTTCAGCGAGTGGTCTTCGTGATTACGGGCTTAATAAGCATATGTGCAACAGGCGCTGACAACCTAGGGTGTCGCGCCGGAAATTTACGTGCTCCGCGAAGCGCGACGCGTCAGGAGCGACAGAATCCAGCTGACGATGGACAGCAGGATGGCCGCCCAGATCGCCGTCCACCAGAAGTGGTCGATCTGCAGTCCCCAGTGGGTGGTGTGCTCGGTGATCCGAGCGGTGATCCAGAGCATGAACGCGTTGACGACGATGTGGAACAGCCCCAGCGTCAGGATGTACATCGGGATCGACAGGATCTGCACGATCGGCTTGACGATGGCGTTGACCAGACCGAAGAGCACCGCGACGACGAAGATGATGCCGACGCGCCGCAACGTAGTGTCACCGCCGACGAAGCGCAGCCCGGATACGAACTGCGTCACCACCCACAACGCGAACCCGGTCAACGCCGCGCGCAGCAAAAAAGGCACCATCCGGCGATCCTGCCACCACGGGCGCAATGCAGCCGGTTCAGGCCGCGCGGTGCGCCGCGCTCGCGGGATGGCGTCGGGTAGGCCACGATGCTGACGTGACCAGACAGCGCCTGACCAGCGACCAGCGCAACTCCTTCCTCGCGGCGTTCCTGGGCTGGACGATGGACGCCTTCGACTACTTCATCGTCGTGCTGGTCTACGCCGACATCGCCGAGACGTTTCACCGCAGCAAGACCGAGGTCGCGTTCCTCACCACCGCCACGCTGGCGATGCGACCGCTAGGCGCGCTGCTGTTCGGGCTGTGGGCCGACCGGGTCGGACGACGGCTGCCGCTGATGGTCGACGTCATCTTCTACTCGGTGGTCGGATTCCTGTGCGCGTTCGCGCCCAACTTCACCGTGCTGGTGATCCTGCGGCTGCTGTACGGCATCGGCATGGGCGGTGAGTGGGGACTGGGGGCCGCGCTGGCGATGGAGAAGGTTCCGGCCGAACGGCGGGGCTTCTTCTCCGGGTTGCTGCAGGAGGGCTACTCGTTCGGCTACCTGCTGGCCACCGTCGCCTCGTTGGTGGTGATGAACTGGCTGGACCTGTCGTGGCGCTGGTTGTTCGCGCTGAGCATCATCCCGGCCCTGGTCAGCCTGATCATCCGGTATCGCGTGGAGGAATCCGAGGTGTGGGAAGCCACGCAGGACCGCATGCGGCTGACCAAGACCAGAGTTCGCGACGTGCTGCGCGAGGCCAAGGTCATCCGTCGGTTCTGCTACCTGGTGTTGCTGATGACGGCTTTCAACTGGATGAGTCACGGAACCCAGGACGTCTACCCCACCTTCCTGAAAGCGACCACCGACGACGGCGCCGCGCTGTCCAGCGCGACCGCCCGCTGGATCGTGGTGGTCTACAACGTCGGCGCGATCGTCGGCGGTCTGGTCTTCGGCACGTTGTCGCAGCGATTCGGCCGCCGCTACACCATCGTGTTCTGCGCGGTGGTGGGGTTGCCGATCGTGCCGCTGTTCGCCTACTCACGCACCGCGGCCATGCTGTGCCTGGGTTCGTTCCTGATGCAGGTGTGCGTGCAGGGTGCGTGGGGAGTAATTCCCGCTCACCTGACCGAGATGTCGCCGGACGCCATTCGCGGCCTGTATCCCGGCGTGACCTATCAGTTGGGAAACCTGCTGGCCGCGTTCAACCTGCCGATTCAGGAGCACCTGGCCGCGACCCACGGTTACCCGTTCGCACTCGCGGCCACGATCCTGCCGGTGCTGGTCATGGTCGCGGTGCTGACGTGGATCGGCAAGGACGCCACCGGAATTCGGTTCGGCACTGCTGAATCCACTTTTCTGCCAAGCGAAGTCGAGTGAGCTGCGGACCGGCGTCCACCGCGTCCCCGGTCGATCCGCGGCCGGCGCTCAGCCCGCTTCGGAACCGTTCAACGTCCGCAGCAGCATGTGCATCGCGACGGTGGTGGAACGTTCCCGGACGTCGGAGCGGTTGCCGGGCAGCCGCAGGGTGCGGGTGACGCCGGTTCCGTCCGCCAGCGCGACCGTGAAACATACTGTGCCGACCGGTTTCTCCTCGGTGCCACCGCCAGGGCCGGCGATTCCGGTGATGGCCACGGCGGTGTCGGCGCCGAAGCGTGTCAGCGCGCCCGCCGCCATCGCCTGCGCGACCGGCTCGGACACCGCCCCATGCTGCTCGATCAGGCCCGCGTCGACGCCGAGTAACTGCACCTTGGCCTCGTCGGCGTAGGACACCACCCCGCCGACCACGTAGTCCGACGAGCCGGCCCGATCGGTCAGCCGCGCCGCGAGCAACCCCGCGGTGCAGGATTCTGCGGTGGCGATACGGCGTCCGGCGAGCAGGGCGGCGACCAGATCGTCGACTTGCGAACCGTCTTCGGAGAACACCTGCGCACCGTGGCGATCGCGGAGCAGTTGGCTCAACTGTGCGTAGACCTGTTCGGCGGCCGGCTCGTAGCGGGTGACGATCTCCAGCTCACCCCGGCGCAGACAGGTGGTGATCTCCAGCGCCTCGAAACCCGCGATGGCGGTCTCGGCTTCCCGCAGCGTCTCGGCCAGCCCGGACTCGGGCAGTCCGAACATCCGCACCATGTCCTGCCGGTAGACCGTCCGGCCGGCGATCGCCTCCTGCACCCCGGGGGTGTCGACGGCCTTGTGCCACATGGGCTGGAGTTCGCGTGGGGGTCCGGGAAGCACCAGCACCGCGGGCTTGCCAGGGACCACGACGCCGGGTGCGGTGCCTACCGGATCGAGGATCTGCGCTCCGACCGGGATCATGGCCTGCTTGCGGTTGGCGGTCCGCACCGACTCGAAGTTGCCCGGCTCCAGCAGCGCCGCGAATGCTGGATTGCGCGCCATCAGCGACTTGAGGATGTCGGCGATCCGGTTCTCCAGCGCGTCGTCCAGGACCAACTCGCGGCCACAGAATCGGGCCACCACCTCGACGGTCATGTCGTCGGCGGTGGGCCCCAGCCCGCCGCTGGTGATGATCAGATCGACGCCCTGATCGGCCATGAAGCGCAGTTGCGCTTCGATGTCGGCGGGGCGGTCACCGCAGATGGTGATGTGGGCGAGTTCGACACCCAGTTCCAGCAGACGATCGGCGATCCAGGGCCCGTTCTGATCTTGGACCCGTCCGGTCAGAACCTCGGTGCCGGTGACCACGATGCCCGCGCGTGCGCTCACCGTGACGACACTACGCACCGCCACCGAGTTGATTCTTAAGTGCTGGGGCTGCCTTGCTGGCCGGGGATTCCCGGATCGGTCAATCCCCCACGCTCGCCGGGACTTCCGGGCTGACCGGGCTGACCCGGTTGACCGGGCTGGCCCGGCTGACCGGGTTCGCCGCCGGCGCCACCGGGGCCGCCTTCGCCCGGCTGACCGCCGGGGCCGCTATCGCCACCGGGGCCGCCGGGGCCGCCGTCGCCCCCGCGACCACCGTCGCCACCGCGACCGCCCGCGCCACCGCGACCGCCGGCTCCGCCTCGACCACCCGCGCCGCCCTGACCGCCGGCCCCGCCGGGCCCGCCTGCGCCGCCGGTCATGCGCTGGGTTCTGGAGCTGGGAAACGGGCCATCATTGCGCCTCCTGGTTGCCGTGCGTGGATCCGCACCACGCTACGCGCAGCGCTGAGCACCGGGTTTGCCAGGCCGATCAACTCGACAGATAGCGTTCGACCGACTCGACCTTTCGCGTCATCGCATCGCTGACCCCGGTTCGCCAGTCCGCCTTGATCACCGTGCTGACCCGCGGTGCCCGGGCGGCGACGGCCTCCACCGCGCGCTGCACCACGGCCATCACCTGCTCCCAGGTATCGCCTTCGATCACGGTGAACATCGAGTCGGTCCTGTTGGGCAGTCCCGATTCGCGGACCACCCGAACCGCTTCGGCGACGATCTCACCGACGGCCTCGCCTACACCTAGCGGAGTGACGGAAAACGCGACCAGCACAGACATTCCTTCACTGTCGCATGGCAGCATCGGGGCTCATGCGGGTTCTGGTGCAACGGGTCTCGTCGGCCACCGTCTCGGTGGACGGCGAACAGGTCGGCGCCATCCGCCCGGACGGACAGGGGCTGCTCGCCCTCGTCGGCGTCACGCACACCGACGGACCCGAAACAGCGCAGCGCCTGGCCGAGAAGCTGTGGACGTTGCGGATCCTGTCCGGCCAGAAGTCCGCATCCGACGTCGACGCGCCGATCCTGGTGGTCAGTCAGTTCACCCTGTACGCCGACACCGCCAAGGGGCGCCGCCCATCGTGGAACGCCGCCGCCCCGGCCGCGGTCGCCGAGCCCCTCGTTGCGACGTTCACCGAGGCGCTACGCCGCGCGGGCGCGCGGGTGGAGACCGGTGTCTTCGGCGCTCACATGCAGGTCGAGTTGGTCAATGACGGGCCGGTGACCGTGCTTTTGGAGCTCTGACGGGTACGTTCGGAAGCTATGACGCCCCCTGAGTTCGGATCGCTACGCTCCGACGACGACGAATGGGACATCGTCAGCGGTGTCGGCTACACGGCTCTACTGGTAGCCGCCTGGCGTGCGCTGCATGCCGTCAACGAGCAGCCATTGGTGCGCGACGACTACGCGAAGCTCTTCATCGAGGCCTCGGGCGACGATTATCTGACCGAACTGTTGGCCAACCCGGGAACCTCCGACCACGAGAACGCTTTCCCGCGCCTGTACGGCGTGCAGACGCGGTTCTTCGACGAGTTCTTTGCAACTGCCGGTGATGCGGGCATCCGGCAAGCGGTGATCGTCGCCGCGGGTCTGGACTCCCGGGCCTACCGGCTGCAATGGCCAACGGGGACAACGGTTTTCGAGATCGACCTGCCCAAAGTCCTGGAATTCAAGGCGCAGGTGCTCAGCGAGCACGGCGCGGCGCCGAAGGCCGAGCGGCGCGAGGCCGCCGCCGATCTGCGCGCGGACTGGCCCGCTGCACTGCTGGCCGCCGGATTCGACCCGCAGCGTCCGAGCGCCTGGTCGCTGGAAGGGCTACTGCCCTACCTGACCAGCGCCGCCCACGAAGCGCTGTTCGCCGGCATCACCGAGTTGAGTTCCCCGGGCAGTCGACTTGCCATAGGCGCGTTGGGGTCTCGGCTGGATCACCAGCAGCTGGCCGCACTCGAAGAGGAGCACCCAGGGGTCAACCTGGCCGGTGATGTCGACTTCTCCTCCCTGACCTACGAGAACCCGCTGGACCCGGCGGAGTGGCTGGCCGCACATGGTTGGGCGGTCGAACCGGTGCGCAACAACCCGGATCTGCAGGCCGGTTACGGATTGACCCCGTTCGAGGTGGACATCACGATCGACGGCTACATGCACTCCCAGTACATCGTCGCCCAGCGCTGAGCCCTCAGGACGCCGTCCCGGCGACGTGCCGACGGTAGTAGTGGCGGCCGTGCAGGCGTTGATAGTGCCACACCGCGGCCGGCAGCGCTCCGCGCCGATGCAGCCAGAAACCGCTGGGCGCGTTGGAAGTTGGCGTCCGGCGCCCGATTTCGACCTCGGCGACGACGATGCCTTCCCCGTCGGCCTCGTCGCGGCCGGCCAGCACGGTGCCGTCGGCCGCCACGATCAGGGTGCCACCCTCGAATCGGCCGCGGTATCGGATCGGCAGCCACGGCATTCGGCACCGTAGCGGGCCCGCGTGCGCGGCATGCAGCACCGGTGCGCCGACGTAGCTCGCCAAGGATGCCGCAGCCCGTCGTGCTGTGGCCGCGTTGCGCGCCTCCAGCCGGCGGAAGCTCGCGCGCGGCCACCACTCGGGAATCGACCACCACCCCGACCCGGTCATCGCCAGATCGATGCGTCCACGCAGTCGGCGCACCGTCTGAGTGCGCATCAGTTCCCAGCACACCGCCGCCCCTACGGTCATTGCGTCCGTCTCGATCACGCCGTCGTCGTCACCGCCGACGTAGAAGGCGTTCTCCCACATCGTCGGCAGGTCCTTGTCATGGCGCCCGGCCAATCCGGCGGCCGTCGCGAGCAGGTAGGCATTGCGGACGTTGCCGTCGTCGTCCCGGATCAGCAACGAGCCGCCGACCATCACGTCGTGGCGCCGGGCCAGACCCAGCAGCAGTTCGGTGGCCTTGCCGTCGGGCGGCAGCGCGGCATCGGCGAGATCGGGCCAGAACCCGATGCCGGTGGTGAAGAATTCGGGCAGCGCAATCGTCTCCGCGCCGGCCTGGACCGCGTCCTCGACGAGACGTTCGATGGTGGCCAGGTTCGCGTCGACGTCGGCCGGTACGGCTTCGAGCTGGATTGCGGCGCAACGCATGAACACCATGCTGCCACGGTGGAACGCTACGGCGTCAACAGGATTTTGACCGTATCACCGGTCCGCGCCGCCGCGGTGCGGTAAGCCTGGGCCGCTTCGTCCAGCGGCATCGTGGTGGTGAAGATGCCCTCGACATCGAGGCGCCCGGTTTGCAGCAGCGGGATCAACTCCGGCCAGGTGCGCTGTACCGGCGCCGTCGTCCAGCGCACGGTGATGCTGCGGATCAGGGACATGAGGGCGGGGAACGGAAACGGTTGCAGGTCGTGCACACCGACCACCGACACGGTGCCGCCGGGACGCACCGCGGCCAGCGCGTCGGTCAGTGAGGCATCCGTGGCGACAGCGTCGATCACCGCGTCGGCGCCGCGTCCGCCCGTCGCGGCGAGGATGGACTCGACCGTCGGTCCCGGCACCGCGGTGGCGCCCCACTCGACGGCGCGCTGCAGTCGACCCTCGACCCGGTCCACCGCGAAAACCGTTGCCGCGCCTTGGGTCAGCGCGCTGCGCAGCGCGCACAATCCGACCGCGCCCAGTCCGATCACGGCGACGGTGCCGCCGTACGGGATGTCGGCGCGCTGCGCCGCAGCCCAGCCGGTGGCCAGATTGTCGGTGAGTAACAGCGCCTGTTCGGTGGAAATCCCCTCGGGCACCTTGCGGACCTGAAAGTCGGCCGCGTGCACCGCGAGCAGATCCGTCTGAGCGCCCGGCAGCACACCGCCGCCGAAGATGTTCAGACCCGAATAACACATGACCGGGTCGTTGGTGGCGCATCCCGGGCACGCTCCGCAGCCGGCCACCGACGACACCAGAACCTCGTCACCGACCCGCACGGTGCGGACCTCCGGGCCCGCCTCGACCACGGTGCCGACGGCTTCGTGGCCCAGCGCGATGGGTTCGACCATCGGGTAGTCGCCTTCGTAGAAATGCAGGTCCGAGCCGCAGATGCCGGCGGCGCTCACCTGCACGATCACCCCGTCCGGTCCGGTCAGGGCCGGATCGGGCCGGGTGTCGACCCGGATGCTGGCGGGCCCGTCGACGACTACCGTTCGCATCGCGCTCACTTTCCCTGTCGGAGAATGAAATTGGACCAATCGGGCTCGCGCACCGCGGCCCAGTACTCGTTGAGGCGCCACGGGCTGACGGTGTGAATTTCCCCGTCGGCGTTCTTGAAGTACGAATGTTTGACGGCCGGATGTGACCACACCATCTTCTTGATCTCGGCCTGGGTGCGTTGATGCCACTCGGTGGCTGCGTCTGCGGTGGGCTCCACGGCGACGATGTTTTCCTCGGCCATCCGTTGCAAGCACAGGTTGATGTAGCGCATCTGGAGTTCGGACTGGAAGATCAGGCTGCCGCCGTGCGCCAGGTGCGTGCCGGGCCCATAGATCAGGAAGAGATTCGGGAAGCCAGGGACGGTGACGCCCAGATACGCGTAAGGCCGGCTCCCCCACAGCTCGTGCAGATCGATTCCGTTGCGGCCCTTGATGTTCAAGGGCCAGAGCACGTCGGTGTGCCGGAAGCCGGTGGCGTAGACGATCACGTCGAAGTTCCGGGTGGTGCCGTCCTCGGTCTCGATGCCGTGCGGTGTGATCCGCGCGATCGGGGTGCGCACCAGTTCGACGTTGTCGCGTTGCAGCGTTTGAAGCCAGCTGCCGTTGTCCTGCAGGGTCCGTTTGCCGGTGGCCGGATAGTCGGGCAGCACCTGGGCCAGCAGCTCGTCGCCCTCGGGGACCTGGCTGGTGATCCACTGACTGAACATCATCCGGGCGGCCGCGTTGATGTCGCTGACGGCATAGTCCTGGTCGGCGTAGCTCGGGTCGCCCTGCGCGGCGTCCAGACCTTTGTCCGCGCCCGGCCATAACAGCAGGAATCGATACCACCGCCCGTAGCACGGCAGATGACGGAGCGCCCAGCGGACGCCGGCGCCGACCTCGTCGTGGTACATCGCGTTGGGAAACATCCATTGCGCGGTGCGCTGGAACACCGTCAGCTGCTCGACGTCGCCGGCGATCGCGGGTGCGATCTGGAATCCGCTGGCACCGGCGCCGACCAGGGCTACTCGTTTGCCGGTCAGGTCGACCGAATGATCCCACCGTGCGGAGTGAAACGACGGACCGGCGAATGTGTCGGCCCCGTCGAAGTCGGGGACGTGCGGCCGGTTGAGCTGTCCGACCGCCGTGATCACCGCTCGCGCCTGCACCGTGCTGAGGCTGCCGTCGGTCGCGCGCAGCTCGACGGACCAATGGCCTTGCGTGTCAAGCCATGTCGCCGAGACGACTTCGGTGTCCCAGCGCACGTGCCGGGCCAGGTCGTGGTTGGCCATCACCTGGGTGAAGTAGTCGCGCAGCTCGGGCTGCTCGGCGAAGAAGTGGGTCCAGTCGTTGTTGGGTTCGAAGCTGTAACAGTAGAAGTGGTTGGCGACGTCGACGCGTGCGCCGGGATAACTGTTCTCCCACCATGTTCCACCCGGTCCGGAGTTCTTCTCGATGATGATGAACGGAATGTTGGCTTGTTTGAGGCGAATTCCGGCCAGGATGCCGGACTCGCCGCACCCGATCACGAGCACCGGGAAGTCGGCCATCGAACCGGCCGGCAATGTGACCGGACGGCGCGGATCCACGCCTTCGAGGTCGATCTCCTCGAGCGCCAGGGGCAGGTAATCGTCGGGAACGTGTTCACACGCGGCCCAGTCCATCATTTCCCGGATCAGGTCGTAGCTGAGCGGTTCGGGCTCTGGGCAGCCGCGATCGCGATAGTCGACGATCACCGGTAGCGCCTCGGCGCGGGCTCGGGCCTTGTCCTCCTCGGACATGAATCCTTGAACCTCGTTGAGGAATATGCCCATCTGCTTGAAGTCGCGGATGAACCGGGGATCGCCGGTGATGTGCACCAGTGACAGCAGCAGCGTCGGGATGCTGACATCCTCTAGCGCGGCGGCGATTTCGGCTGTGGACGTGGTGAAGGGTTGCCCGGCGTACCGGCTGCGCATCGAGGGGCCAAATCCTTTCGGGGATGCAATTACGCTACCCGTCGTTTCGTAATTGCGGGCTTCACGCTACCTCGCCGTAGCTGTCGGGATCAAGCGCTGTGGCTACGGGTCGCCGTCGGCCCGGCGAGGCGACGGGTATTAGTCGCCGCGCGCGGGACCTGGCTGGCCAAGCGACAGGCCCCCGTACTAAACTAGAACACGTTGCAGTTTTTCCGCTCGGTCAAGCTTCCTAGGAGCAGGCATGCACACCGCCCTGTGCGATCAACTCGGTATCGAGTTTCCGATCTTTGCGTTCACCCACTGCCGCGATGTCGTCGTCGCCGTCAGCAAAGCCGGCGGGTTCGGCGTGCTCGGTGCGGTCGGCTTCACCCCGGAGCAGCTGGAGATCGAACTGAACTGGATCGACGAGAACATCGGCGACCACCCCTACGGCGTGGACATCGTGATCCCCAACAAGTACGAGGGCATGGACTCGCACCAGTCCGCCGAGGACCTGACCAACACGCTGCGATCCATGGTGCCCCAGGAACACCTGGACTTCAGCAAGAAGATCCTCGCCGACCACGGAGTCCCGGTCGAGGACAGCGACGGTGACAGCCTGCAGTTGCTGGGCTGGACCGAGGCCACCGCCACCCCGCAGGTGGAGGTGGCGCTCAAGCACCCCAAGGTGACGATGATCGCCAACGCGCTGGGCACTCCCCCGGCGGACATGATCAAGCACATCCATGACGCAGGCCGCACCGTGGCCGCTTTGTGCGGCTCGCCGTCGCAGGCCCGCAAGCACGCCGACGCCGGGGTGGACATCATCATCGCCCAGGGTGGCGAGGCCGGTGGACACTGCGGCGAGGTCGGCTCGATCGTGTTGTGGCCGCAGGTCGTCAAGGAGGTGGCGCCCGTCCCGGTCCTGGGTGCCGGCGGCATCGGCAGCGGCCAGCAGATCGCGGCTGCCCTGGCGCTGGGTTGTCAGGGCGCGTGGACCGGCTCGCAGTGGCTGATGGTCGAGGAGTCCTCGAACACCCCGGTTCAGCAGGCCGCCTACATCAAGGCCGGCAGCCGGGACACCGTCCGCAGCCGTTCGTTCACCGGCAAGCCGGCCCGGATGCTGCGCAACGACTGGACCGAGGCGTGGGAGCACCCGGACAACCCGAAGCCGCTCGGTATGCCGCTGCAGTACATGGTGTCCGGGATGGCGGTGCGGGCCACCAACCGTTACCCGAACGAGTCGGTGGACGTGGCCTTCAACCCGGTGGGGCAGGTCGTCGGCCAGTTCCGCAAGGTGGAGAAGACGTCCACGGTGATCGAGCGCTGGGTGCAGGAATACCTGGAGTCGACGACGCGACTCGACGAACTCAACGAGGCCGCCGGCGTCTAGGGGCGATCGTCGGCGCGGCGTCGCCGGGTGCAGCGGGTCGCGACGGTAGAACTAGT